>JBJMHD010000062.1:0-33449 GCA_045807565.1 Acidimicrobiales bacterium
GCAGCTTCCACACCAGCATGACCGTGGCCGACAAGACCGGCGAGGTTCACCACGACGGGCAGATCTGGTCGCAGGCGCTCTGGGAGATCCGCGAGGGGTACGCCGGCCTGCGACTGGACTCCACACGGTGGGACGCGACGCTGGTCGCCTCGCAGTTCGACTACGCCCCTGACACGTCCTTCTCGGCGGCCGCGAGGGCGACGTACCTGACGGCGCTGGAACGCGACGGGCAGAAGGCGGCGGACCTCGTCCGCGCGAGGTTCGCGGCGCGGGGGATCACCTTCACGGTCTGAACACGCGCGAGCGCGGCGTCATCGCTGACGCCGCGCTCGCGGTGGGAAGGTCGGGGCCGGGTCTCTCTAGGCCGCGAGGTCCGGGTCGGCGAGACGCCGCAGCTTCGCAATGGCCTCGCGCTCGAGCTGGCGGACGCGCTCCGCGGAGATGCCGTGGCGTGCGCCGATGTCGGCCAGCTTGTGCTGGCGCCCGTCGACCAGGCCGTAGCGGGACCGCACGATGTCGGCGGAACGCTCGTCGAGGTGGTCGACCAGCGCGTTGAGCCGGTCGCGTGCCTCGGTGTCGAGCACCGTCAGGTCAGGACCCGGAGCGCTCTCCTGGGCGATCAGGTCACCGAGCGAGGTGTCCCCGTCCACGTCGAGCGGGGTGTCCAGGCTGACGTGGTCGCGGCCCCAGCTCATCAGGTCGAGGACCCGGTCGAGGTCCATGCCGAGCTCGGTGGCGATCTCCTGCGGGTCGGGCTCGCGGCCCAGCTGACGCTCGAGCGTGCGACGGGCGCTGCCGACCTGGTTGAGCTCCTCGACGACGTGGACGGGGAGCCGGACGACGCGCGCCTGCTGGGCGATGCCGCGGGTGATGGCCTGGCGCACCCACCACGTGGCGTAGGTGGAGAACTTGAAGCCCTTGCGGTGGTCGAACTTCTCGACCGCCCGCATGAGGCCGAGGTTCCCCTCTTGGATCAGGTCGAGGAGCGTCATCCCGGTGCCCTGGTAGCGCTTCGCGATCGACACGACCAGGCGCAGGTTGGACTGGATGAACGTGCGGCGCGCGTCCTCGGCGGCCGCGATCTGCTGCTCGAGCAGCGCCTTGCGGCTCCGACTCGGGCGCGTGGACGACAGCTCGATCCCGGCCAGCCGCCCGGCCTCGATGGCCTGGGCCAGCTCCACCTCCTGCTCGGCGGTGAGGAGGGGGTACGACCCGAGCTCGCTCAGGTAGCGCCGGGTCAGATCGACGGTGCTCTCGCCCTCGTGAGAACGGTTTCGCCCGGGCACCGGATCCTTCTTCTGCCACCAGGAGCCCCTCGATCTGAGGGTCCCGCTCGTAGATCGACGGTAACCGGCCCTTCCTGAAGCCTCGGGGATGGTCGACCTCGCCGCGGTCGGCGCATCTGCCTGGTTCGCCTAGTCCGCAAGGCTCAAGGACTAGTCACCTTCGGCCGATACCAGGGCCAGAAGGGACCATCAGGCCGGCGCGAGGGGTGCCGGAGGACTGATGCGGGCGGTGTGACCCCAGACGTGACCGACAAGCCGACCTCCGACGCTCGACCGAGCAGCCTGCACAAGCGGCTGACGGTCGCGCTCGCGAACCCGGCCGACCGCGCACGGGTGGCCGCGGCGATCGCGGCCGACCTGGCCGGCCGCGGGGGAGACGGAACCGTTCCCCTCGTGCGCGCCGAGGACCTGTGGCTCGCCGCCGACGCGGTGGCCCGCGACCACGCCGAGGACCGCCGCGCGCTGCGCGCCCGCCTCGACGCCGTCGCCGCCCGCACGATGCACGACTGCGACACGGCACGCCACCGGCTCGAGCACCTGCAGGGCTGGCGCCGCACCCTCGTCGAGGGCGCGGCCTGGGCCCGGGACCTGCACGACGACCTGCCGCGGCACCTGGATGCCGTCGAGGCGGTGCGATCAGCGCTCGACGAGCGCCGCGCCGAGCAGCGCACCGCGCAGCAGGACCTCGAGCGGGTGCTCGAGCAGCGCCGGGCCGCCGCAGCCGCGATCGAGGACGCCGACCAGGAGCTCTCCGATCTCGCTGGGCCGGGCATGGACGAGACGGGCCTGCGGCGCGAGCTGGAGGCGGCCGGTGGCGCGGTGCGTGACGCCGAGCAGGCCCACGCCGACGCCCTGGCCAAGCTGGAGCAGCTCCAGCTCGAGGCCACCGGCCTCGGGGTGCGGCGCGAGGCGGCACAGCCCGCCCAGGTCGCAGCCGGCGAGCCTCCGACGGTCTCCGCCGTCCGGGACGCGCTCGACGCGCTCCAGGCTGCCACTCGAGACGAGGCCGACCGCGGCGCGCTGGACCTGCTCGAGGCGTGGGGTGACCTCCAAGCCGACCTCCAGCAGGTGGGAGGGCCTGTCCTCGGCGCCACCGAGGCCGAGCTCGACGCCGCGCGACGGCGGGTCGAAGCGGCCGCCGCCACGCTCGCCGCCATGGACGCCGCCGCCTCGTCGTCGGCGATGACGGCGGCCGAGCGGGCCGCCCTCGATGCTGCCCATGCAGAGGTGCTGGCCGCCGAGGAGCAGATCATCGGTCGCCGCCGGGTCCCGAGCGGTGCCCGCCAGCGGCTCGACGCCGCGCACGCCGCCGAGCGAGCCCTGCTCGACCGCCACGGGTTCGGCGGCTACCTCGACGTGGTGCTGAGCGGTGGCCGGTCGACGGCCAGCGATCCCGCCCGACCCACCGCCGAGCGCGAGCACTTCGAGGCCAGCCTCGCCCTCGAGGTCCTGGAGCGTTCGTCGCAGCCCAGCCCCGAGATGCGCCACCTGCGCTCGGAGCGAGCGCGCCTGCTGGGCATGGTCGCCGACCTCTTGGGCGTGGATCCCGGCAACGACGTCGAAGCCCTCCTCGAGGCGCACCGCCCGGCTCCGGCCGCCCGGCGGACCGCGCTCGCCGATGCCCTCGCCGCCGTCGGCATCCGTCCCGTCGGCCAGTCGCTCGAGCAGGCCGCCCTCGCGCTCCTCGAGGCGCACCCGCGGCCCGAGCCCGCCGGCCGCGCCGCGATCGGCGCCGACGAGCGTCGCCTCGAGCTGGCCGCCGTCGAGGCCCGTGCCGCCGCGATCGAGGGAGAGCTCGGGTCCGCCCAGGCCGAGGTGGACCGCACCGCGGAGGCGCTCCAGCTCGCGCACCACTCGGTGGACGCCTTCGAGGACGAGCTCACGGTCCGCGCCGGCGAGGACGTCCCGCGCATGAAGCGCTTCGCGGCGGCGGAGCAGCTCCGCGCGCAGATCGATGCGGTCGCCGGGACGCTCCGGCGCGCCGAGGAGGATGCCCGGCGCGGCGTCGAGGTCGCCGACCACGAGGTCGCCGCCGCCGAGAGCACCTTCGAGCAGGCGGCCGGTGAGGTCGCCGACCTGGCCCGGCGGGCCCGCAAGCTCGCCGAGGAGCTGCCCATCGATCGGCGCCCTGATGGCGATCCGCTCCGGTCGCTCCCGCAGCTCGTCGAGGGCCTCGAGGGCCACGTCGACGTGCTCCAGCCCGAGATCGACAAGGCGGAGGCCGCCGTCGCCGACGCGTCTGCCCAGCTCGACGACGCGATGGCGGCCTGCCGGCTGGCCAACGCCGGCGGCGACGGGGCCCAGCCCCAGGACGTCACCGAGGCGCTTCGCGCCCTCCTCGACGGGCCCGGCGAGGTCCTCGTCCTCGACGAACCCTTCGTCGGCATCGATCCCGGGCACCGCGGCGAGCTGCTCGAGCTCGTCCGCCAGGCCGACCGCACGGTGGTGCTGCTCACCGAGGAGCCGGAGGTCCTGGGCTGGGCGATCGAGCTCCCCGCCGACCAGGCCGCGGCCATGCCCGCCGACGCCCTCTTGAGTCGCTTCCGTCGCAGCAACGAGGGACTCAACCTCGCGGTCCGCGGCGCCGATGTCACAGCGACCACCACCGACCCCCGGGTCGCCCCCACCGACGACTCCGCTGCCACGGATGTCGACATCACCACCCGCACCACGATCGACACCGACCAGGACGCTGCGCCGACCGCCCGCCGTTGGGCCGGACAGCGCTGAGCACAGGAGACCCGCCGTGTTCCGCACGACCCACATCCGCACGAAGCTGGCGTTGGCCCTCGCCGTGCCGCTGGCGGCTCTCGTGGCCGTCGCCGGCGTCGAGGTGGTCGACGCCCACCAGCAGGTCGGCAAGGCCCGGTCGGAGGCCGAGCTCGTGGATGGCTCCCTCGGCCCCGGGAGCCTCGTGGTGGACCTCCAGAACGAGCGCAACCGCGCCTCCATCAACCTGATCGGCCTGGGTGCCGCCGCCGAGCTGGCGGTGAAGGACAACCCCGAGGCGCGCAGCATCACCGACCCCGCCGCCGAGGCGTTCGCTCGGGAGACGGCCGGCCGCGGGCCGGTCGTCGAGGCCGCGTTCGAGCCGGCGTGGAGCGCGTTCGAAGACCTCGATGCCATCCGCGCCGACATCGACGCCTACGACGGCCCGATGGATCGCACCAACGTGGCGTTCGCCGACTCCGTCTTCCAGCGCTACACGGACATCATCGAGGCGTTCTTCGACGGCACCTCCCAGGTCGCGCTGAACGTCGACGACTCGGCCCTGCGCAACGGTGCCGAGATCGTGGACGCCACGACCCGGCAGAGCGAGATGCGCGCTCGCATCGTCCGTGACCTGGTGCAGGCCACGATCACCGGCCGCCTCGACGACGTCGAGGTCCGGCAGGGCGTCGCGGCGCTGTTCGATCGGAGCCGCGGCTTCGACGACACGATCCGCACGAACTCCAGCGGTCCCTACCGCGGGGTGGCGGACGTGACCTTCGCCGAGGCCGGCGTCCAGAGCTTCAACCGCCAGGTCGAGGGGTACCTCGCCGGCGACGGCGTGGCGATCGACCCCCTGCTGACCGCGGTCGCGTCCGACCCGACGATCGGCTACACGGGGCTGCGGGCCAAGGCCGCGGACCTGCTCGCGGCCGAGTCCGATCGCCTCCAGGAGGAGGCGGCGGCCCGTGAGCAGCTGTTCGTCGGCATCGCCGTCGGCGGGCTCCTCGTCGCCCTCCTGGTGACGTGGATCGCCAGCCGGTCCATCACCCGCCCGCTCCGCTCGCTCAAGCGCCAAGCCGAGGAGATGGCCGAGAGCAGCCTCCCGGCGGCCGTCCGCCAGATCCTCGACACGCCCCCGGGCGAGGACGTGGTGATCCCCGAGGTCGCGCCGATCACGGTGAAGACCCACGACGAGGTGAGCCAGGTCGCGGCCGCCCTGTCCAAGGTGCAGTCGAGCGCGGTCGAGCTCGCCGTGGAGCAGGCGGTGCTCCGTCGGAACATCTCCGACTCGTACATCAACCTCGGCCGTCGCAACCAGAACCTCCTCAGCCGACAGCTCGACTTCATCACCGACCTCGAGCGCAACGAGGCGGACCCGGACACCCTCGAGGGCCTCTTCCGCCTGGACCACCTGGCGACCCGCATGCGACGGAACGCGGAGTCCCTGCTGGTGCTGGCGGGCATCGAGCCTCCCCGGCAGTGGTCCGCCCCCGTGAAGGTCTCCGACGTCGTGCGCGCCGCGCTCGGCGAGGTGGAGGACTACCAGCGGGTCGTGGTGCGCAACCTCGAGCCCGCCTCGGTCACGGGCGCGGTCGCCGCTGACATCGCCCACGTGCTCGCCGAGCTGATCGAGAACGGCCTCACGTTCTCCCCGCCCGAGCAGTCCGTGGAGGTCAAGGGCCGGCTCACGACGTCTGGCTACACGCTCGCCATCACCGACAACGGCCTCGGCATGGCCCCCGCCGACGTCGAGCGGGCCAACCGCCGCCTCGCCGGCAAGGAGAGCTTCACCGTCGCTCCCTCGCGCTACCTCGGCCACTACGTCGCCGGTCACCTCGCCAGCCGCCTGGGTGTCGTGGTCGAGCTGCAGGACAGCCCCGCCGGCGGCATCACCGCCCGGATCGACGTCCCCATGGGCCTGCTCGCCGACGACGAGCTCGATCGCACGCTCGCCACACCTCGCCCGCCGGAGCCTGTCGCCGAGCCGGTCGTGGCGGGGCCGTCGCCCGCCGCCGTGTCCACCGAGACGACCCCGAGCGGGCTGCCTCGCCGTGGCGACCGGGCCCGTCCCCTCGAGGCGCAACCGGCGCCGGCCGACGCCCCCTCCGCGACGTCGGACGAGCCCGCGACCCCGGTCACGGTGCCCGTCACCGCCTCGCCCGAGGCGGAGCCGACCCCGGTGGTGCCGGCTGCGCCCCAGCCTGTGTCGGCCGTGGCCTCGCCCTCGCCGGCCGCGCCCGTCGGCCCGACCCTTCCGGCGACGGGGTTCGGCGGCCTGGCCGTCACGCCCACCGGGCCCTCGATGTTCTCGGTCGCCGCTCGCCAGGCCCGCGAGGCCAGGGAGCAGGCCGGTCGGGACGGTCAGCTCGGCGCAGCGGACCAGCACGGTCCGACCGCTGGTGGCCTGGCTCGACGCGTCCCCGGGGCGCAGCGCCCGGACGGCTTCGTCGCCGACCGCGCCCGCGAGGCGATCCCCGAGGCGCCGGCGACCTCGCCGGAGGACGTCTACTCCTTCCTCTCCAACTTCCAGTCGGGTGTGGCTCGCGGCCGCGCCGACGCGGCAACCGATGACGCTCCGATGACACAGGAGGACAGCTGGTGAACGGTACGACCCTGAGCGAAGAGGCTCGCAGCTTCAGCTGGCTGCTCAACGGCTTCGTCGACAAGACGGCGGGCGTCACCGACGCCGTCGCCGTGTCGTCGGACGGGCTGCTCATGGCGATGTCGAGCACCCTCACGCGCGCCGGCGCCGAGCAGCTCGCCGCCATCATCTCAGGGCTCGTGAGCCTCGGGAACGGGGCGGCGACGTGCTTCGGCTTCGACGGTCTGGAACAGGTGATCGTCACCATGCGGCGCGGGTTCCTCTTCGTCTCGTCGATCTCAGATGGCAGCTGCATCGGCGTGGTCAGCCAGCGCGGCTGCGACATCGGCCTGGTCGGCTACCAGACCACGCTCCTGGTCGAGCGAGCCGGCACCGTCCTCAGCCCTGAGCTCGTCGCCGAGCTCAAGCAGGAGATGCTGGTGTCATGAGCGAGGAGCCCGGCCGCGGCGGGCACGACTTCGTCCGTCCGTACCTCTTGACGGGCGGTCGCGCGCGCGCGGACCGACGCGACCTGCGCGTGGAGACCATGCTGCAGGCCTCGGTGTCGGACGTCCCTCGAGACCTGCCCTCGGAGCAGGAAGAGCTGCTCCGTGCGTGTGCCGAACCGCAGTCGGTGGCCGAGCTGGCCAACAGGCTCCAGCTCGTCACCGGTGTGGTCGCCGTCATCGCCGGTGATCTGATCGCCAGCGGCCTGCTCGACGTCCACCACACCGATCCCGTCGAGATCGAGCTCGACATGCTCACCAAGATGATCGAGCGCGTGCGCGCCATCTGATCGATCACGGACCAGGAGACAGCATCGTGCACGCAACCCAAGATCGCACCACCGCTCGCATCGTCCCCGTGAAGTTCGTCGTCGCCGGCGGCTTCGGCGTCGGCAAGACGACCTTCGTCGGCGCCATCTCGGAGATCGAGCCCCTTCGCACCGAGGCGGCGATGACCTCGGTGTCCTCGGGCGTGGACGACACCACCCACGTCGGCCAGAAGACCACCACGACGGTCGCCATGGACTTCGGTCGGATCACCGTCGACGAGACCCTCGTGATGTACCTGTTCGGCACGCCCGGGCAGGAGCGCTTCGGCTTCATGTGGGACGACATCTGCACCGGCGCCCTCGGCGCCGTCGTGCTGGTGGACACGCGACGGATCGACCAGTGCTTCCCGGCGATCGACTACTTCGAGGCGAAGCAGATCCCCTTCGTCGTGGGCGTGAACAACTTCGAGGGCGCGCCCCGGTACGCCATCGACGAGGTGCGCGACGCCCTCGGGATCGGCGCCCACGTCCCCGCGGTCGAGTGCGACGCCCGGGCCAAGGAGAGCGTGAAGATCGCCCTCGTCACGCTCCTCGAGAGCCTCGTCGCGCAAGCCCGCGCCAAGGAAGGCGTGAGCTGACCTGAGCTGTCCGAGTCCGGCCGATTGGTCGGGTTCGAGCATCCAGTTCACGCGGTCGTAACAGCCTCGACCCGGACCCTGGCGCCGTCGGCCTGCACACTCCGTCGCATGCGGACGGGAGGGCGCGCGGGCGACGGGTCTGCCTCGCTGATGACCATCGAGCGAGTTGCGGTCCTGCAGCAGGTGGAGCTGTTCCGCGATGTGCCCGGGCACATGCTCGTCGCGGTCGCGCGGCTTCTCGAGGAGGTGTCCTTCGAAGGAGGCGCGACCATCATCGACCAGGGGGCCGTCGAGGACTGGCTGTACGTCATCGCCGAAGGCCGCGTTCGGATCCACAGCGGCGACCGCACCCTGGGCGAGGCGGGCCGGGGCGCGGTCGTCGGCGAGCTCGCCGTGCTCGCTGACGCGCCCCGGTCGGCGTCCGTGACCGCATCGGAGCCGAGCCTCCTGCTCTGCCTGCGTCGAGGGCCCTTCGAGGAGCTCCTCGAAGATCGATCCGAGATCGCGAGGCGCGTGATCACCACGCTGGTCCGGTTGCTGCAAGCCTCGAGCTCCAAAGAGGCGGAGATCGCTCGCACGTGAACGTCGACCGGATGCGCGCCTCGCCGAACCAGCGCATCCTCCTGCTGGCCGGACAGGCGTTCGCGCTGGGCCTCACGCTCGTGTGGATCACGGTGCCCGCGAGCGCCGTGTTCCTGTCGATCTACGGCCCGGAGCGGCTCCCGGTGACCTACATCGGCGCCGCGCTCGCAGGTGCGATGTCCAGCGTGGTGTTGAGCGCGGCGTTGCGACGTCGGCCGCTCGTGACGGTGGCGGCGTGGGTGCTGGCGGGCCTCGTCGTGCTCGTGGCCTCGTCCTGGGCCAGCCTGGCCCTCGCCGATGCCGACTGGGTGTCCTTCGGACTCCTCGCGCTCGTGCCGATCGTGGTTCCGGTCGGCTTCATCTTCATCGTCGGCCAGGCCGGCCTCCTCCTCGACGTCCGCACGCTCAAGGCGCTGTACGCGAGGGTGGTCGCCGGCTTCGCGCTCGGGGTCGTGGTCGGGGGTCTCGCCGCTCCCATCCTGATGGACGCCCTCGGTCGTCCCGAGCACCTGCTCGCCGCGGCGGGCGCTGCCGGTGCCGCGCTGCTCGGGCTCGTGGTGCACGCCCGGCGCCGCTACCCGGTCGCCCTCTCGAGCATGCCGATCGATGGCGGCGCCGAACGCCGACCGACGCTTCGGTCGATGACCGGCAACCCCTTCGTGAGGTTGATCATCGCGTTCCAGGTGCTGTCGGCGGTCGAAAGCCAGTGGCTCGACTTCCTCGTGTTCGACCGCGCCTCGCAACGCTACGAAGACAGCGATTCGCTGGCTCGGTTCGTGAGCCAGTTCGCGGCCATCGCCTACGGCGTCGACATCGTGTTCCTCCTGCTTCTCGCCGGCTTGCTCCTCCGACGCCTCGGGATGCGCTACGGGCTGACCGCGAACTCCGTGGGCGTGCTCGGGGTGCTCGCCGCCGTGGGCGGCACGACCATCGCGCTCGGGAGCACCGCGGCCCTCGTGTTCGTCCTCGTCGTGTGCGCCCGCGTCGTCGACCTCACCCTCAGCGACGGGACGTCGCGCACGTCGTTGAGCGCGGCCTACCAGGCGGTGCCGCACCACCTGCGAGCCGTCGCACAGGCCACCGTGGAAGGCCTCGCCGTGCCGATGGCCATCGGCGTCAGCGGCGTGGTGCTGCTGCTCGTGGATGCTCTGGGCCTCACCGACGGCCTGTTCCTCCCCATGCTGACGGCTGCGGTCGTGGTCGCGTGGGCCGTGGTCGCGACGGTCCTGTACCGCACCTACGGATCGAGCCTCCTGGCGAGCCTGCGAGGTCGGACGCTCGACGCGTCCACCCTCGCCGTGGAGGACGAGAGCAGCCTCGGCGTGATCGACCGGCTGGTGGGGAGCCCTGACGAGCGGGACGTGCGCCTCGGGCTCGACATCCTCACGGTCGCGCAGCACCCCGGTCTTCATCCACGGCTCGAGCGCCTGGCGGCGGATGAGCGCGTCGGCGTGCGCACCGACGTGCTCGCGCGGTTGCGACACGTTGCACCCCACCAGGCCGCTCGAGCAGCTCGCGACGGGCTGCGCGACCCGTCACCGGCCGTGCGCGCGGCGTGCGTGCGCGTCCTCGGTGCCGCTGGAGACGAGGAGGACTGGGCGCGGGTGCTCACGGCGTTCGACGACTGGGCACCGGAGGTTCGCCTGGCGGCGACCTTCTCCCTCACGCGCCTGCCCGACCGACGACAGGTCGCGACCGTCTCCACGGCGATCGCCACGCTCGCGGCGTCGCCGATCGTGGAGGACCGTGCGTTGGCGGCAGGCATGCTGCGCGAGTGCGATCCCGCCGCTGAGGTGGATCGATCTCCTCTACGTGCGCTCCTTGCCGATCACGACGACCACGTCGTGTCGGCAGGCTTGTCGGCGGTGCGGTGGCCGGAGGATCGAGCAGTCCTCCCCTCGGTGGCGCACCACCTCCGCGACCGGCGCACCGCCGTGGCAGCGGTCGACGTGCTGGTGCGGGCGGGCGATGCGGGCCTCGACGAAGTGAACCGAGGGCTGGCGTCGACATCGGTCGATCGCCACGTCCAAGAGCTCCTCGTACGGGTCGCTCGACAGGTCGCCTCGCCACGGGCCGTTGCGCTCCTCCTCGAACACACCGGTAACCCTGACCCCGACGTCGGTCTCTCCGTCCTCCGCGCCCTCGCTGCCATCGGGACGGCAGGCTCGACCTTCGACGACCTCCTCGACTCGCGGGGGCTCGCCGCGGCCCTCGACGATGCCGAGCACGCCACTCACGTTCTTCGGGCGCTCGTTGCGCTGGACGCCGAGCCGGGGGCCGACCTCCTCCGGGTCGCCCTCACCGAGGAGCTCGAGCTGCTGCGGCGGCGCGTGCTGGCCGCGCTGTCGATGCGTCATGGCACGGCGGGTCTCGAGCGGGTCGCCTTTCAGCTCGCCCAGCGGGACGAGCGCAACCACGCCCTCGCCATCGAGTGGCTCGACGTCACGCTCGTCGGTGACGAGCGATCTCTCATCGCGCTGCTCGAGCCGAGCCTCCCGGCTCGGCGCCGGCTCCAGCGCCTCCGCCGGACGTTCCCCCTCGACCCGCTCGGGGTCCGCGCCGCGCTGCTCGAGGTGGTGCGCGACGACGACCGTCGGTGGCGACCGTGGATCAAGGCGTGCGCGCTCTACACGACGGCCTCGATCGCTCCCGTCGACCTGAGGCTCATCAGCGAGGTGTCCCTCGCGTCGACCGCGTCGGGCCCAGAGTCGGTCGTGCTCCAGGAGACCGCCGACGGCCTTCGAGCTCGGCAGCTCGATCTGGTGTGACCGAGCCCGTTCGGTAGCCTCGTGCGTTCCCGGGCGCGTAGCTCAGCTGGCTAGAGCATCTCCCTTACAAGGAGAGGGTCGGGGGTTCGAGTCCCTCCGCGCCCACCTGACGACGTGCCCGGCCGCCCGCGAGCCCTAGCGGCGGAGCCGCTTGCGCAGACGCCACACCAGGGCGCGGGCTCGGTGCTCGAAGGCTCGGCGTCGCAGCCGCCACGTGGCGCCGTGCATCGACCAGTCGAGCCAGGAGGCGGTCTTGGCCGCACGATCCCGGCCGAACATCACGGCGTCGGCCTCGATCCACGAGACCCCGCTTGCATCGAGCCGCCCGCGCACGCGCTGCGCGGCGTCCTGGTCGCCGGTCCACTCGATGTCGAAGTGCACCACCAGGTGATCGATCAGCGCGATGGTGCCCGTGTCGAGCAGATGGTCGAGCACGGCGACCTCAGCCCCTTCGATGTTCAGCTTCGCCCACACCTCATCGTCCGCCGTGATGTGCTGCTGCAGCCAGGACGCGGCGTCGATGAACTCGCAGGTGAGGGTGGGGCCTTCTCCCTCGTACTGCACGCTGGCGTTCAGGCCCCCTGGGTTCCAGAGCTGCTTGCTCTCCGTCGTCGACCACCAGCCGGCGGGCACGATCTCCACCCGCCCGTCCGCGATGAGGCGCAACGACTCCACGCAGGATGGCACCGGTTCGAAGCTCCAGATCCGATCGAACCCCCACCGGGGGCGCATCACCTCCGCCAGGGTCTCGCCGGTGTGCCCGCCGACGTCGAGGAAGACCTTGCGGCTGCCGGTCATGCCGTCAGCCTCGCACGCGCCGTCGTGCACAGCGGTGACGCGGACGGTCGCTCAGACCTGAGGGCGGGCCACGACGGTGTGGTGCCCGGGCCGGAGGCTGGCGCGGACCACGTCCCCAGGCGTGAGGCGGGTCGTGTGGGGGGCATCGGCGAGCAGGATGGCCCCACTTGGAAGGCGCAGCGTGTAGGTGCGGACCGCACCGTGGAACTCCGCGCTGACGATGGTGGCGTCGGTGCCCTGCCCGTCCCAGTCGATCAGCACGTCCTGCGCCCGGAGCACCACGAGGCCGTCGCCGGGGGCCTCGCTGGGGAGCGGCCCGAGCTCGGTGCGCCCGCCGGAGACCGGGAGGAAGGCGGTCTCGTCGATGAACCCCGCCACGAACCGGTTCGCCGGCTGGTGGTACACCTCGTCGGGCGGCGCGTCCTGCTCGATGCGGCCGTCCCGCATGACAGCCACACGGTCACCGATCGAGAGCGCCTCCTCCTGGTCGTGGGTCACGAACAGGGCTGGTGAGTCGGTGGCCCGGAGGAGCGCCACGATGTCGGTGCGCAGCCGGACGCGGAGGTTGGGATCGAGGCTGGCGAAGGGCTCGTCGAGCAGCACGAGCCGAGGCTCGGGGGCGAGGGCGCGGGCCAGCGCCACGCGCTGTCGCTCACCCCCGGACAGCTCGTGCGGGAAGCGGTGGCCGTGACCAGCGAGCCCGATGACGTCGAGCCAGTGCGAACCGCGCTCGCCCCGGTCGGAGCGCGGGAGGTGGCGCAGCCCGAAGGTGATGTTGCCCAGGACGGTGAGGTGGGGGAACAGGGCGTGCTCCTGGAACACGAGGCCGGTGCGCCGGTGCTCGGGTTCCACCGAGCGGGTGCCGTCGTCGACCACCTCGCCCGCGATGCGGACCTCCCCGTCGTCGGCGGGGAGGAGGCCGGCGACGACCCGGAGGAGGGTGGACTTCCCGCACCCGCTCGGGCCGACCAGCGCGACCAGCTCGTGCGCCGACACGACCAGGTCGATGCCGGCCACCGCCGTGACCGGTCCGAAGGCCTTGTGGACGCCTCGCAGCTCGAGGACGGGATCGGTCATGGCACCGGCCGGGCGCTCGCGAGCGACCGGTCCAGGCGGCGGCTCATCAGGGCCACGGGAGCGAGGGCGACGAGGATGATGGTCAAGGCTGGCAGGGCGGCCTGCGCGAACCGCGACTCGGACGCCAGGTCGAACACCCAGATGGGCAGGGTGTCGAACCCGACCGGTCGGAGCAGGTAGGCGATGGGGAGCTCCTTCAGGGCGTCGACGCCGACGAGCACGGCCGCCGCGAGCATGCTGGTCCGGGAGAGCGGCAGGTGGATCCGGCGCACCACGGCAAGGGGGGAGGCGCCGAGGGCCTGGGCCGACGCGGTCATGTCCGTGTGCACCTGGCTCATGCCGGCCTCGACGGAGGTGAGCCCCGGCGCCAGGAAGCGGATGGCGTACGCGTACGCGAGCGCCACGAAGGAGCCCGTCGCCACGAAGCCCGGAAGGCTGGCCCCTCCCGCGTCGAGCGCGTCGTCCACGGCGACGAGGGTGAGCACCACGCCCATCGCGACGACGGGACCGGGCACGGCGTAGCCCACGATGCTGATGCGGCTGGCGTACCGGACCACCCGCGCCGAGGTGAAGCGGTGGGCGTTGGCGACCACGGTCGACACCACCAGGCAGATCGCGACGGTGACCGCCACGAGGGTGAGGCTGTGCCGGAGGAACTCGACGTACCGCTCGACCATGGGCGTCCCGCGGGGACTGCGCTGCTCGGTGATGGCCCACGTCAGCAAGCGCAGCGTCGGTGCCACGAACGCGATGGTGACCACGGAGGCAGCGCCGACGGTGGCGCCGGCGGCCCGCCAGCCGCGCAGGCGCTCCGGCTCCATCGTCCCGCCCTGCCCCGCCGACTCGCCGAAGCGAGCTCGTCCGCGGAGGATGCGCTCGAGCGCGATGGCGAAGAGCGCGAACACCAGCACCAGCGTGGCGATCTCGCTGGCGGCGTCTCGGTCGTAGGTGCCCCGCCAGATGCGGAAGACCCCGACGGTGACGGTCTCCTGGTTGAAGTACTGCACGGTGGCGAAGTCGGTGAGCGTCTCCATGGCGACGATCGCGGCACCGGCCGCGATCGCGGGCCGGAGCATCGGGACGACGACGCGTCGAGCCGCCTCGGCGCGCGAGGCACCGAGCGTCCGGGCGACCTGGAACGCGGTGGCCGCCTGGTCCCGGAGCGCGGCGCGTGCCAACAGGTACACGTAGGGGTAGAGCGTGAGGGTGAGCGTGATGATCGCGCCCGGCAGGGAGCGGACCTCGGGGAACCACGCGTCACGACCGAAGGCGTCGCGCCACGACGACTGCAGCGGCCCCGCCACGCCGAAGGTCGCGGTGGCGACGAAGCCGAGGATGTACCCCGGCATCGCGAGGGGCAGCACGAGGGCCCAGCTGAGGAACCGGCGCCCGGGGAACCGGTGGGCGCCCACCAGCCAGGCGAGGCCGATCCCCAGCGCGACGGAGCAGGTGACGACGCCCGCGGTGAGGGCGATGGTCGTGGTGATCTGGTCGGGCAGGCGCGTGTCCCACTGCTGGCGCCAGACCTCGCGGTTCGGGCGGAGCACGCTCGACGCGAGGGCGGCGATGGGCGCCGTCGCCAGGACGGCAGCGACGATCGGCACAGCGACCCACGCGGGGCGGCGGACGCGTCGCAGCCCGTCCATCAGCGGCTAGCCGAAGTTGGCGGTGTCCATCGCCCGCACGGCGGCCTTGTTCAGCGAGCCCAGCTCGTCGGAGCGCAGCTGGTCGCGCTTGAAGTCCGTACCGAACGTCTCACGGATGAGCGGCTCGGCCGCCACCTCGGGGTTGGCGGGGTACTCGTGGTTGTCGGCCACGAGGGTCGTCTGACCGTCGGTGGCGAGCCACTCGAGGAACTGCCGGGCGAGATCCACGTCGTCCGCGTACTTCGTGACCCCTCCGCCCGAGATGTTGACGTGGACGCCGCGCCCGCCCTGCTCTGCCCACACCAGCCCGATCGGCGTGTCCGGCTTCTCCTCGAGCATGCGGGCCAGGTAGTAGTGGTTGACCACCCCGATCTCGCACGCTCCGGCGGCCATGGCGTCGAGGAGCTCCACGTCGTTCGCGAAGATGTCGGCGTTGGCCGCCCAGCCCTTCAGCACCTCGATGGTGGCGTCCTCACCGTCGGCCGCGATCATGCTCGCCACGAGCGACTGCTGGTAGTCGTTGCTGGCGTTGCGCAGGCACAGCTTGCCGTCGTACTTCGGGTCCGCCAGCTCCTCGTAGGTCGTGGGCACGTCCTCGAGGTCGACGAGGTCCTTGTTGTAGACGATCGTGCGGGTGCGGACGGCGAGCCCGAACCAGCGGTCGTCCTTGTCGCGCAGCTCGGCCGGGATCGAGTCGTCGAGCACCTTGGAGTGAAGCGGCTGGAAGACCCCGTCCTCGGCGGCCGCCCACAGGTTCCCGGCGTCCACGGTGAGGTAGACGTCCGCCTCGGTGTCCTCGCCCTCGGCGGCGATGCGCTCGCGGAGCTCGGCGTCGTTGCCGGTGAGGAACTCCACCTTGATGCCCGTGTCGTCGGACCACTTCTCGAACGCCGTCTCGATGCCGTAGTGACGTCCCGAGTACACCGTGAGCGTCTCGCCGTCGTCGCCGCTGCAGCTGGCCAGCCCCAGGAAGGCAGGAAGGCCGAGGGCGGCGAGCAGGGGCCCGACGGCCTTGCGTCGTCTCATGCGGTCCATCAGGCCACCCAACCTAGAACATGTCGGGTACACAGATCACATCAGGACAAGCAAGCCTTACACATCGTCGGAGCCGGAGCCGGCGCCGTCCCGGCCGTCCCGGCGGGCCCCCACGAGGAGCGCGATGGCGAACGCGATCAGCACGGCGCCGATCACCGACCACACGATGTGCCCGCTCATGCCGGAACCCCCGAGCACGTCGAGGCCCTGGAGGACCCAGACGCCGCCCACCACCAGGAGCAGGACGGCGAGCACTGTGCGGGGCACCACCTCCGCAGCATGGCACCCCTCCGCCTAGGGTGCGCGGCGTGGCGGTACGGCTGCGGACCCTGACCTGCGGGTGGATCGTCGCCGACGCCGCAGGGATGGTGCCCGGTCAGGGCGGCCGGATGCGCATGCCGGTCGGCGCGTTCGTCATCGAGCACCCGGACGGGACAGCCGTGTTCGACACGGGCATGCACCCGCAGCTGGCGGTGACGAAGGAGCGCCTGCGCTCCACCGGCGACCTGTTCGAGCTGGAGCTCCCCGAGGACTGGACGCTCACCGGCCAGCTGGGCCGCCGCGGCCTCCAGCCGGACGACGTGGACATCGCGATCGTCAGCCACCTGCACTTCGACCACTGCGGCGGGCTGGCGCAGCTCCCGGATGCGCGCCTGGTGGTCCAGCAGGCGGAGTGGGACGCGGCGTTCCGGGGGCCTCTCGTCGACGCCGGCGTGTTCAACCCCGACGACTTCGACCTCGGCCACGAGCGCCAGGCCCTGGATGGTGAGCACGACCTCTTCGGCGACGGCTCGGTCGTGCTGGTGCCCACGCCCGGCCACACCGCCGGCCACCAGTCGCTGCTCGTCGAACGCCGCATGCTGCTCACCGGAGACGCGTGCTACTGCCGGCTCGCCCTCGACCTCGACGCGCCGCCATCGTTCGGTCACGACATCGAGCGCCAGCGCAGCGTGTTCGCGTGGCTGCGGGCCCAGGAGGCCGAGGGCATCCAGCTGGTGTTCAGCCACGACGCCGACCAGTGGGCAGCTCTGCCGGACGAGCTCTGAGCTGAAGGCGTAGGGTCGCCGCCCATGCGGGTGGTGGTCCTGGGCGCGGGGTTCGGAGGGCTCGAGCTGTCCACGCGCTTGTCGGAGGAGCTCGGCGCCGACATCGACGTCACGCTCATCGATCGCCGCGACGGCTTCACGTTCGGGTTCTCCAAGCTCGACGTGATGTTCGGCCGGATGACGGCCGATGCCGTGCTCCACCGCTACGCCGACGTGGTCAAGCCCGGCGTCCGGTTCGTGCAGGCGTCGATCACCTCCATCGATCCTGTCGCCAAGCACGTGGACACCGACGCAGGTGGCTTCGATGCCGACGTCCTCGTCCTCGCTCTCGGCGCCGACCTCGACCCGGCGGCAACGCCCGGGCTCGTCGAAGCGGGCCACGAGTTCTACACCGAGCCGGGCGCGTTCGCCTGCCGCGACGTGATCGAGGCCTTCGGCGGCGGTCGCGTCGTGGTCGCCGTGTGCTCGACACCGTTCAAGTGCCCTCCGGCGCCGAGCGAGACGGCCCTGCTCGTCCACGACGACCTCGTCGCGCGCGGGCTGCGCGAGCGTTCGGAGATCGCGCTCGTGATGCCGATGCCGGTGCCGATCCCCCCGTCGCCCGACGCGTCCCAGGCGCTGCTGCGGGCCTTCGAGGAGCGGGGGATCTCCTTCCACGGCAACACCGTCGTCCAGAGCCTCGACCCGGCGACGAAGGTCGCCCGCCTGGCCGACGGTGGGGCGATGCCGTTCGACCTCTTCCTCGGTGTCCCGGTCCACCGCGTGCCCGAGGTCGTCGAGGCGTCGGGGATGACCGTCGACGGTTGGGTCCCGGTGGATCCACGCACGCTGCAGACGCCGTACGAGGACGTGTACGCGGTGGGTGACGTGACGAGCGTGGGGACCCCCAAGGCGGGGGTGTTCTCCGAACGGCAGGCATCGGTCGTCGCCGAGAGGATCATCGCCCAGGTGCGCTCAGGGCCCGACCCGGCCGACTACGCGGGCACGGGGATCTGCTACCTCGAGTTCGGCGAGGGCCAGATCGCGACGGTCAGCGCCACCTTCGAGCCTGGGAAGCCGCCGCGCGGTGACTTCTCGGCGCCATCGGAGGCGCTCATGGCCGAGAAGCGCGCCTTCGGGACCAGTCGCATCGAGCGCTGGTTCGGGCGCACCTGGCCCTAGATCGGGGCCCGGTCACCGAGGGTCCAGGCCGGCTGGGGGCGCGCCGTTCGTCGACGGTCGCGTCAGCGACGGGCGACCAGGTCGACCACCACCTTGGCGAGCTGGGGGCCGCGGTCCTCCTGGAGGAAGTGGCCGCCACCGGTGATGGTGGTGTGGGGCTGGCCCTGGGCCCCGGCGATGCGGCTGATGAGGTGCCGTTCGTTGCCCGCGGTGATCTTGTCCTCGTCGCTGAACGCGCACAGGAAGGGCCGGTCGAAGGAGGCCAGCACCTCCCACGCGGCGCGGTTGGCCGGAGCCTCGGGGTCGTCGGGGGAGGTCGGCACGAGCGCCGGGAACTGGCGCGCGCCCTCCTTGTAGGTCTCGTCCGGGAACGGCGCGTCGTAGGCGGCGATGACGTCGTCGCCGAGGTCGGTCGTGCAACCCCCGCTGACGATGCGGCCGATCGGCATCTCCGGGACCTCTTGGCTGAACCGCTGCCAGGCCAGGAACGCGTCGCCGGGCTTGCCGTCGCCCGTCGGGAGGAAGGTGTTGGCGGCGACGACCGCGGCGAAGCGGTCCGGCTCGGCGGCGACGAGGCGCAGCCCGAGCAGCCCGCCCCAGTCCTGGCACACGAGGGTGATGTCGTGGAGGTCGAGGGCGTCGAACACGTGCGAGCGCAACCAGGCGACGTGACGGGCGTAGGTGTAGTCGGTCCGCTGGGACGGCTTGTCGGAGCGGCCGAAGCCGACGAGGTCAGGCGCGACCGCCCGCAGACCGGCATCGACCAGCACCGGGATCATGTGGCGGTAGAGGTAGCTCCAGCTCGGTTCGCCGTGGAGGAGCAGCACCACCGGCGCCGAGGGGTCGCCCTCGTCGACGTGGTGCACGCGCAGCGTGCCTCCCTCGCCGTCGGGGATGTCCGCGTAGCGAGGCTCGAACGGGTACCCGGGCAGGTCGCGGAAGCGGTCGTCGGGCGTGCGCAGTGCGTCCAAGGTGGTCCCCCGAGGCAAAGAAGTGGCAGGTGCGATGACGATAGTTCGATCCGGCACCGACGGAGCCCGAGGCCCGCGTCGCCGTCCCTAGCCGGCCAGGCCGATGGGGCAGCTCACGCCGGTGCCGCCGATCCCGCAGTAGCCGTTCGGCACCTTGGAGAGGTACTGCTGGTGGTAGTCCTCGGCGTAGAAGAAGGGCGCGTCCTCGATCGGGCGGATCTCCGTGGTGATGTCGCCGTAGCCCGCGGCCGTGAGCATCGGTTGGTAGCGCTCCACGCTCGCCTTGGCGAGGGGGAGCTGCTCGGCGGTGGCGTAGATGGCGGAGCGGTACTGGGTGCCCCGGTCGTTGCCCTGCCGCATGCCCTGGGTGGGGTCGTGGTTCTCCCAGAACGTCTGCAGCAGCTGGTCGTAGGTGACCTTGGCCGGGTCGTACGCGACGAGCACGACCTCGGTGTGACCCGTGCGGCCCGAGCAGGTCTCCTCGTAGGTGGGGTTGGGCGTGTAGCCGCCGGCGTACCCGACCGCGGTGGAGTACACGCCGTCGAGCTCCCAGAACTTCCGCTCCGCCCCCCAGAAGCAGCCCATCCCGAACACCGCCGTCTCGATCCCGGGCGGGAAGTCCGGGCCGAGGGTGTGGCCGTTGACGTGGTGCGTGGCTGGGATCGGCATCGACTGGGAGCGCCCGGGCAGCGCGTCGTCGGGATCGATCAGGTGGCTCTTGTCGCGTCCGAACATGGTCCGAGCCTACGAGCGGCGAGCCTCAGAGGCTCCGCAGCCACGGCTCGGCAGCGAGGGCGCCGTGCTGGCCCTTGTACGCGCGCAGCTCGGGTGACCACGCGGCGATGGCGTCCGCCAGAGGGTGCGCGACGTCGGGTCGACCCGTGAGCGCGGCGAGCGGCACCTGCTGGGTGCGGATCGTGAACAGCACGACGTCGACGGTGCGCAGCCGGCGCAGCGTCTGACGCTCGCTGCGGAGCCACAGACCGTCCGGGGCGACCACGTCGCGAGGAGGCGTGGGGTCGGGCAGGAAGTAGCTGGGGTCGTCGTGGATGCTCCAGTTGCGGCGCCACACCGGACGCTCCGGCGTGAGGCGCTCGAGCAGCGCGTCCACCTTGGCGGCGAGCTCCTCGGTGTAGTGGGCCACGGGGGCGTGCACGTCGGCCATCGGACGACCGAGCTTGTCGGCCAGGCGCCAGTAGGAGGGGAAGCAGAGCGACGCGGCGTCGAGGTGGGCTCCGCCGTCGCGGAGCACCAGGAGGCACAGGTCCTCCTGCACGAGGCGTCCGGCGGCGTCGAGAGGGTGGAGGCCGGGTGGGACGGCGTGCGGTCCGGTGGCCTGTAGGACCAGCTCGAGCACCTCCACCGAAGCAGCGCCGACCGCGGGGCTGTCGATCGCTGCGAACACCTCGGCGTGGCGTTCCCCGACGAGCACCGCCTTGCGGACGAGGTCGCGCTCGCGGTCGTCGTCTGGGTGCAGCCAGGCGTCGACGTCCAGATGGCGGGTCGACATGGACAGCCACGGCGGGCCCGGGTGCAGCGGGAGCTCGTCCAGCCACGCCGGTGCGCTCATGCCGGCGCTCGCGGGCGGGAGGGGATCGCTTGCTGCACCGCGGCGGCCACGTCGGCGCCGAGGTCGCCCAGGCCCGGTGCCCCGGCTCGACGGGCCCCCGCCACGTCGAGACGGAGGCTGGCCAGCCCGAGCCGCCGCTGGAACGGCGACGCGGTGGTGCGGCGGCTCTGCACCCGCTCTGCGGGCACCAGCTCGAGGTGGTGCACGAGGGCGCCCGAGGCCACCACCAGCACGTCACCGTCGAGCGCGCTGCCGGCGCGACGGTGCGCCAGCCGTCCCCACGGGATGCCGAGGAGCGCAAGGGGCGTCAGGACCGCGCCCGCCGGCAGCAGCACGACGACGATCGTGATCGTCATCGCGGTGGTGAGCGCCGTGCGTCGCAGGATGGCCCGCCGCCGGGCGACGGGCGATCGAGGCTCCAGGTCCGGTGGCCGCCAGCGAGCCGAGCCCATGCACTGCACGAGGAGGTCACCCAGCCCCTCGCGGCGTGCGAACGGGATGGTGATCGCTGTCTGCTGCTCGTCACGGCGTCCCGGTGTCGCCGCGCTGAACAGCTGGACCGTCACGACACCGAGGCGGCGGCGCACCGGGTTGTCGACCACCCGCACGTGCTGCAGGCGGTGTCGAGGCATCGTGTGCTGACGCCGGTCGAGGAGGCCCTGGGTCACGTGCAGGTCGTCATCGGAGGAGGTGAGGTCGAACCCCCATCCGCCAAGCAGCGACCCGACCGCCCCGAGGAGCACCGCGAGCATGGTGAACGCCGTCTCGATGGCCAGGAAGGCGGGCACCGCCGCCGGACCGTCCACGTTGACGGCCGCGATCAGCGCCGAGGGCACGACAGCCAGCGTGGCGGCGGCCACGGCGCCGTTGCTCGTGAGGCCGGCGACGAGCAGGTCCCTGTGCGAGACGCGGAGCAGCGGCGTGCGCGTCGGCGCACGGAACGCCTCGCTCCACTGCGCGCCCTCGCCGCGGGGTGCGGCGGGGAGGCCCGCTCGTACCCGGTGCTGCTCGGCCAGGAGGTGGTCCCGCAGCGCGTCGGCGGTCGACACGTCCAGCGACCGCAGGCTGATGGCCGTCGACCGGGCGTCGCCGGCCGTCTCGATGTGGACGCTGACGAGCCGGAACAAGCGCGACGTCAGCTGCTGGCGGTGCTCCACCTGTTGGATCCGGGTGAAGGGCACCACGCGGTGCCGCTTCTGCAGGATCCCCTCGTCGAGGGTGATCGAGGTGTCGGTGACGGTGTAGGTGCGGAACCACCAGCCGACCGTGCGCTGGAGGGTGAAGGCGAAGCCGATGACCAATCCGGGGACGTCGGCGGGCTCGCCCCCGGTCACCTGGTTGATCCAGAGCGACAGCGCGAAGAACCCCAGGCCGATGGCTTCGAGCGCGATGGTGAGCGGGCTGGTGCGCAGCGGCGCGTCGAGGGGCACCGGCGCCCGCGTGGGCGGTGGTCCGGCCGCGAAGCCACCCTCGGGGGGCGGTGGTGCCGGCGGCGGCGGGAGCTCAGACGACGTCATCGATCCCGGCGAGGTCGAGGAGCTGCTGTCGGAGCGAGTCGGCGTCCTCCGGCGCGAGCCCGTAGAGGCTGGCGTCCGTGGTGGCGGCGGCGGTGCGCACCACGAGCTGCGACAGCCGGAACATGCGCTCGAGCGGCCCGCGCTCCACATCGATCTGCTGGATCCGGTCGTAGGGGATCGACGTCGCCCGGTGGACGACCACGCCACGTCGGAGCTGGAGCGTGCGCGGCGCGAGCGTCCAGGTCCGACGTCGCCAGGCGGTCCGACCGAAGACCACCCCGCCGACCGTCGACGCGAGCAGCACCACCACAGCGACCGGCCAGGCGTCGGCAGCGACCGCGATGCCGCCGACGACCGAGCCGAGGATCGCCCCGGTCAGGCCGGTGAGGAGCGACCACATCGTGCGGGCGCGCGGGTCGGGCAGGTGCGCAGCCTCGGACGCGAGCGGGTTGGTCATCCCTCGACCCTATGGGGGCGGTGCCAGCCCGTCGTGGTGGTCAGCGAGGGGCCGGACGGCGCATCGGGGTGTGCGGGATCCCATCCTCGAGGTGCTCCTCGCCGTCGACGACGAAGCCGTGGCGCTCGTAGAGAGCGGTGTGCTGCGACTGGGCGTCCAGGACGACGGCGTCGGTCGCCTCGTCCAGCGCGGCCACGAGGAGGCGGGTCGCCAGCCCGGTGCGGCGGCTCGACGGTGCCGTGACCACCCGTCCGATGCGGAGGGTGCCGTCGCCGTCGTCGAGGACGCGGAGGTACGCGGCCATGCCGCCGTCGGCAGCGTCCAGCCACAGGTGCCGGGTGCTCGGCTCGAGGTCGCGGCCATCGGGGTCGAGGTACGGGCACTCCTGCTCCACGACGAACACGGCGCCTCGCAGCTCGAGCGCGGCGTAGAGCTCACGGGCGGAGATCGTCGATCCGGTCGCGCGGTGGATCTCGTCACCCGTCACGAGCGAGAGGGTAGGAGGCGGGGCGCGGGATCTCGGTGTCGCACCCGCTGCGTACCCTGGCGGCCATGCCCTCGCCCGGCCCGCCCGTCCTCGGCCGCGGGGTGATCGTGGCACCCGGTGGCGCGGCGCCGGTCGCCTGGGACGGCGCGCCGCGGGTCGTGGTCGACCGGGCGGCCACGTCGGACCCGCGGCAGGTCGTGGAGGTCCTGCACGTGGCCTGGGCGACCCGATCGCCGGTGGTGATCGAGCTGGCGGCGGACCCGGCCGGCTTCCGGGCACCGGAGCGCCTGCTGGCCCCACCCTGGGAGCTCGGTCCAGGCGCCGAGGCCTGGGCCGACCGCCTGCACTTCCTGGTGTGGGCGAACAGCTACGACGCGAGGGAGCCGGGCGAGCCGATCTGGTGGTGGTCACGCAAGGCGGCACGCCTCGGGGCGGCCGAGGGTGGGACGGCGGACGTGGTGCTGCCCGACGGCGAGCCGGCGTGGATCGACGGCGGCCCTCGCACGCCGCTCCCGACCCCGCTCGAGGGTGCGGTCGTCGTGCACCGGGAGACGGTCGAGCTCGGGCGCCTCACCGCGCAGCCCACGCCCGTCGCGCCGAGCGCGGTGCTCGCGCCCGACCAGCTCGAGGCGGTGGCCCACGGGGCCGGCCCCGCGCGCGTCATCGCCCCTGCCGGATCGGGGAAGACGCGCGTCCTCACCGAGCGGTACCGGCACCTCCTGGCCGATCGCGGCTACGAGCGCGAGGTCTGCGTCGCCCTGGCCTACAACAAGAAGGCGCAGCAGGAGATGGCAGCCCGCCTCCCCGGCCTCGGCGCGCGCATCCAGACGCTCAACGCCTGGGGATATGCGCTGCTCACCCGCGCCCTCGGTCGTCGCCCGGAGGTGCTCGACGAGCGCGAGGTGCGCGCCATCGTCGAGCGGCTCCTGCCCACCAAGCAGCGGCGGGTCAACACCGACCCGATCGCGCCCTACCTCGACGGCCTGTCGCTCGTCCGGCTCGGGCTCCGGTCGCCGGAGGAGGTGGAGGCCGCCCTCGACGACGTCACTGGCCTCGCCGCCGCCTACCAGCCGTACCGCGATGAGCTCCGGCGGCGCGGCGCGATCGACTACGACGAGCAGGTCTTCGGCGCGCTCGAGGCGCTCCTCGAGGACGGCGACCTCCGCCGGGCCGTCCAGGCCGAGCACCGCCACGTGCTCGTGGACGAGCTGCAGGACCTCACCCCGGCCCACCTCCTCCTCGTGCGCCTCGCGGCCGGACCGGCGGCGGACGTGTTCGGCGTCGGTGACGACGACCAGTGCATCAACCAGCACATCGGGAGCGACCCGCGGTTCCTCATCGACTACGCCACCTTCTTCCCGCATGCCGCGGCGCACGCGCTCGAGGTCAACTACCGCTGCCCCACCCGCGTCACCGACGCGGCGGCCACGCTGCTCACGTACAACCGGGTGCGCGTGGCGAAGGAGATCCGGTCCGGTCCGGGGGTCGTCGACGACGACGCTGCCTTCGTGGTCACCACCCACGCCGCCGACACGGGCGCGCGGGCCCTCGTCGACGTGGTGCAGGGCTGGCTGGAGGAGCCGGGGGCGACGTCGGGGGAGGTGGCCGTGCTGGCGCGGGTGCAGTCGCTCCTGCTCGCGCCGCACGTGGCCATGGCCGAGGCCGGTCTTCCCCTGGACTCGATCCTCGACGAGGGCGTGCTGGCCCGGCTCGGGGTCCGGGCGGCGCTCGCGTACGTCCGGATCGCCGTGGACCCGACGCACGTGAGCGGTGCCGATCTCGCCGAGGTGCACCGACGCCCGAGCCGCGGGCTGCCCAGCTGGGCGGCCAAGTGGCTGGACCGGTGCCGGTCGGTCGCCGACGTGCGGCACGCCGCGGCGCGCATCGACGACGTGAAGGTGGCGCAGAAGCTGGACGACCTCGCCGTCGACCTCGACCGGCTGGCGTCGATCGCGGCCCAGGGCGCGAGCGCGCGCGACCTCCTCACCGCCGTCCGCGACGACATCGGGCTGGGATCGGCCATGACGCTGCTCGACAGCAGCGGGGGCGCGAGCGGTTCCCACCTGGACGACCTGGAAGCCCTCCTCCAGGTGGCCGACCTCCATCCGGACGCGGCGTCGTTCGAGGCATGGTTGCGCCGGTCGTTCCACCGCGAGCGGGCCGACGACGGCATCACGCTCAGCACCATCCACCGAGTGAAGGGCCGCGAGTGGGACCGCGTCGCGCTGTTCGGGGTCACCGAGGGGATCGTGCCGCACCGCCTGTCCGACGACATCGAGGAGGAGCGACGTGTCCTCCACGTCGGCATCACGCGCGGTCGCCACCGCGTGGTCGTCCTCGGCGATCGGACCCGCCGCAGCCCGTTCCTCGGCGAGCTCGATGGGTCCGCGCCGCACATCGAGCTGCGGCGCACCGCCCCGGTGGCGCCCGCGGCGGCGCGCCGGACGGCACCGGCGCGCACCACGCTGCCCGCCGAGGCGGGGCTGCACGTGCGCGTGCTGGGTGGCTACCAGGGCACGATCAGCGCGGTCGACGACACGGGGGTGCGGCTCGCCCTCGACGACGGCGGCTCGTTCTTCGTGCGCTACGGCGAGCGGGTGACGCACGACGGGGTGCCGCTCACCTTGGGTCGCCCGCCCTCGCCCGTCGCCGGCCAGGCCGCCGACGCCCTGCGGCGCTGGCGGCTCGAGCGAAGCCGTGCCGACGCCGTCCCGGCGTTCGTCGTCCTCAGCGACAAGCACCTCGACGGCATCGCCGACCGCCACCCCACGTCGTTGGCCGAGCTGCGAGCCTGCCCCGGCATCGGGCCCGCCAAGCTCGAGTCCTACGGCGACGAGATCCTCGAGGTGCTGGGCACCGTCGCGTCCTGACGGTCCGTCTCTAGCCTGGAGCCATGGTCAGCCCCGTGATCGAGACGGCGCCCCTCGGGTCGCAGTGGCCGATGATCGACCCCTTCCTGTTCTGCGCGCACCACGACGACGCCTACCCGCCGGGGAACGAGGCGCACGGGCCCGCCGTGTCGCTCGAGGGGCGCGACCTCGGCATGGACTTCGAGGGCATCGACGGATGGCGGATGTACCACGGCCGCGACGTTCCCGGCTTCCCGAACCACCCGCACCGCGGCTTCGAGACCGTCACCTACGTGCGCAAGGGGCTCATCGACCACTCTGACTCGCTCGGCGCCGCCGCCCGCTTCGGCAGGGGTGACGTGCAGTGGCTCACCGCCGGCGAGGGCATCGTGCACTCGGAGATGTTCCCGCTCCTGGAGCCGGCGCTTCCGAACCCGCTCGAGCTCTTCCAGATCTGGTTGAACCTGCCGGCCGAGGACAAGCTCGTCGAGCCGCACTTCTCCATGCTCTGGGACGGCGACATCCCGCGCCTCCGGGACGACGGCGTGGAGGTCACCGTGATCGCCGGGGAGCTGGCGGGGCTCCGGCCGCCGCCCCCGCCGCCGCACTCGTGGGCCAGCCGGGCCGACGCCGACGTGGCCATCTGGCACCTCGTGCTGCAACCAGGCGCTCGTTGGACGCTGCCGCGCGCGCGGGGGGACCGGACGGTGCGCACCCTCTACCTGTTCGACGGCGGCGGGATGCAGATCGACGGCACCGCGGTCGCGCCGCGCACTGGGGCGGTCGTCCGCCCGGACCAGGACCTCGAGCTCGTCAGCCCCGAGGGCTCCGAGGTGCTCCTCCTGCAGGGCCGCCCCATCGGTGAGCCGGTCGCCCGGTACGGACCGTTCGTGATGAACACCGAGCGCGAGATCGAGGACGCCTTCGCCGACTACCAGGAGACGCGCTTCGGCGGTTGGCCCTGGCCGAGCGAAGAGCCCGTCCACTCGCACGCCGGCGGTCGCTTCGCTCAGCGTCCCGACGGCAGCCGCGAGGAACCGGCCCCGGCCTGACCGGGCTCAGCGCCGGCGGAGCCAGCGCGGCCGCCCGGTGGCGCCACCATCGCTCGGGTAGCCGAGCTGCACCAGCTCCTCGGCGAGCAGCTCCTCGAGCCGCGCGACGAGCGATGGATCGAGGTCCGAGCGCCACCGGCCGATCGACGACACCGGATCGACCGAGGTCATGTGGGCCTGGTGGGCAGCGGCTTGGTGCTCCACCGCCTCGGCGGAGAACGACGTGCCCAACCACGCGCCCAGGCGCGCCGCCACCCCGGGGAGGTCGCGGACCAGCTCCTCGTAGCGCACCGACGCCACGTCGGTGCGTGGGAGCTCGCGTCGCATCTCCGCCGCCCGCGCGCGGACGGACGCCGCGAACACCTCGACGTACTCGAGCTCGGACTGACCCGGCTGGCGCCCGAACCCGTGGAACCCTCGACGGGCATCGAACTCGAGGATCGAGGTGAAGATGTCGCGCGGGTCGCGCACGAGGTCGATGGCGCGGGCAGGTATCCCGGCGTCGACGACGAGGTCGAAGTCGCCGCGGATCTTCTCGGCGTAGAAGCGCGCACGCGGGTTCTTGCTCCGGGCCGACGAGCTGAAGGCGGACCAGAGCCCTTGCATCGAGCGGCGCTGGAGCTCTTCCCGGTCGACAGAGAGCGGGTCGAACGGCATGGGGCCGTAGACGCCGGGCACGCGGTGGATGAGCTGGTGCATCTGCCAGGGGCCGGCCGGGTCGTGCTCCTGGCCCATCGGGCGCACGAGGTGCTGGAGGTAGGAGAGGTAGCGGTTCTCGTACGGCTGGGCGAGGTCCAGCACCACCTCGTCGGACGTGCCCAGCAGCTGCATCAGGAGGGAGCTGCCGCTCCGGCCGCTGACCAGCCGAACGATGACCGGCGTCAGGTCCACCGGGGCAGCCTGGCAGATCACCCTCGTCCCGATCGCTGTCGTCCGCTGTCAGGGTCGGCGCCGTACGCTCCTCGGGACGTGCGGACGTCCTGTTGAGCTCCTCGGGGAGGGAACGCCGACCAGATGGAGGATCGAGGCGCTCCCCTCAGCCGGCGCGACGTGCTCGAGCACCTGGCGGCCCACGACTGCGCGCCCTCGCACGGGCCCCCGAAGCTCGGGCTCGAGCAGGAGTGGCACACCTACGACCTGGCGGAGCCCGACCGCCACCTGCAGCCTGACGAGGTGCTCGGCGCCGCCACCGCGGGTGGGCCCCTCCCCAGCGGCAGCGTGATCACCGTCGAGCCGGGGGGGCAGATCGAGCTCTCCACCCCGCCCGCCGAACCGTGGTGGCGCGCGCTCGACGACCTGCGCATCGACGGTGCGATCCTCCGTCGCCGCCTGGGCGACGCCGGCTTCGCCACGCTCGCAGCCGGCCTCGACCCGTTCCGCGAGCCGGCTCGCACGCTCACGCGGCCCCGCTACGACGCCATGCAGGCGTACTTCGACGAGTGGGGGCCAGAAGGTCGCCGGATGATGTCCAGCTGCGCGTCGATCCAGGTGAACATCGACTCCGGCGACACCGCGACGCTCGCCCGTCGGTGGGACCTCGCGCACCGCATCGGCCCGGCGATGGCGGCGACCTTCGCCTGCTCGCCCGGTCCTCTGCACCGCTCCGAGCGGCTGGCCACCTGGAACGCCATGGACCCCACCCGCACGAAGCCGGTGCTCGCATCGGGCCAGCTCGCCGAGGACTGGGCCGACTACGTCCTCGAGGCGAGGCTCATGCTCCTGCACGATGACGACGACCGCTGCGAGCTCGTGGCCGTGCCGATCACCTTCGGCGAGTGGGTGGACCAGGGGATCGCCGGGCGACACCCCACGCTGGCCGACCTCGACTACCACTGCACGACCCTCTTCCCCCCGGTGCGGCCGCGCGGGTGGCTCGAGGTGCGCTGGCTCGACTGCCTTCCCGCCGGGATCGCCGAGGTCGCCAGCGCCGCGGTGGCCGCGCTCCTGATCGACGAGGACGCCTCCGCCGAGGCGCTCGAGGCCTGTGCTGGAGTGGACCGTCGCGCCTCGTGGGCCACCACCGCCAGCCTCGGCACCCAGGATCCCGCCCTCGCGGCGTCCGGGGGATGGCTCCTCTCCGTGGCGGCCGCGGCGCTGGACCGCAGCGAGGCCCCCGGCCGCTGGGCCGAGGCCGTCGGAGCGGCCGCCGAGCGTTGGCCCGCCAAGGGCCGCTCGCCGGCCGACGAGCTGGAGGAGCGGCTGGCCACCGGGGCCACCGTGCTCGACATGGCCGACCCGCCCCTCGAGGTGCACCCGTGACGGCCGCCGCGGCGGAGCTGGCGGCGGCGCTCCGCGAGTCGCGCGTGCGGTTCCTCGGCATCCTCGAGCCCTTCGACGAGGTCGTGCTGCGCCGCCAGCACGATCGCTTGATGTCGCCGCTCCTCTGGGACCTGGCCCATGTGGCGAACTACGAGGACATCTGGCTCGTCCGGTCGCTCGGGGCCGAGCCGACCCGCACGGGCCTCGACCACCTCTACGACGCCTTCCAGCAGCCTCGGTCCGTGCGCGAGGCGCTCCCGCTCCTCGACCTGGCATCGGCGCGCGCGTACGGCGACGCCGTGCGCGACCGCGCCCTCGATCTCCTCGACGGCGCCGACCTGTCCGAGGACGGCGCCGTGCGCCTCACCCGGAGCGGCTTCGTGCACCGCATGGTCGCGCAGCACGAGCACCAGCACGCCGAGACGCTCCTCGCCGCGATCCAGCTGCTGCCCGAGGAGGAAGGCCACGTGCTCGCGGCTGCGCCTCCTCCTGGGGCGCAGGTGGCCGTGCCGGTGGAGGTGTTCGTCGCCGCTGGCCCCTTCCTGATGGGCAGCGCCGACGTGGCGGCGCTCGACAACGAGCGGCCGGTCCACGAGGTGGAGGTGCCCGCCTACTGGATCGATGCCGCCCCGGTCACGAACGGCCAGTACCGCCGGTTCGTGGAGGAGGGCGGCTACGACGACGCCCGGTGCTGGAGCGAGGCGGGCTGGGTGTGGCGGCGCGAGGCCGGCCTCGTGGCGCCACAGTTCTGGCGTCGAGACGGCGATGGCTGGGCTCGGCTCCGGTTCGGCACCATCGAGCCGCTGCCCGACGACGAGCCCGTGCAGCACGTGGGGTGGTACGAGGCGGACGCCTACGCCCGATGGGCCGGCCGGCGCCTCCCCACGGAGGCGGAGTGGGAGAAGGCAGCGGTCTTCGACCCCGCCACCGGCAAGAGCCGGCGGTGGCCCTGGGGCGAGGCGGCACCCGCCGCCCACCACGCCAACCTCGGCCAGCGCCACCTGGGCCCCGCCCCGGTGGGCGCGTACCCGGCAGGGGTGAGCGCGCTCGGCTGCCACCAGATGGTGGGCGACGTGTGGGAGTGGACCTCCACCGACTTCTGCGCCTATCCGGGCTTCGACTGGTACCCCTACGCCGAGTACTCCGACGTGTTCTTCGGCCCCGACCACAAGGTGCTGCGAGGGTCGTCGTGGGCCACCCACCCGAGCGTCGGCCGCACGACGTTCCGCAACTGGGACCTGCCCATCCGGCGCCAGATCTTCGCCGGGTTCCGCACCGTACGCGAGGGTTAGGCGGTCATGTGCCGCCACCTGGCCTACGTCGGCCCGCCCCGAACGCTCGCCTCGCTCCTCTACGAACCGCCCCACTCGCTGGAGCAGCAGAGCTGGAAGCCCCTCCGGCAGCGCGCCGGCGCCATGAACGCGGACGGCTGGGGGGTGGGGTGGTGGGACCCGTCGGTCCGACCTGAGCCGGCCCGATACCGCACCGCCGCGCCGATGTGGACGGATCGGTCGTTCCGGTCGGTGGCCGAGGTCGTCCGGGCCGGCGCCTTCATGGCCGCCGTGCGCAGCGCCACGCCCCCCTCGCCCATCGTGGAGACCGGCAACGCCCCGTTCGTGGCGGGGGAGTGGCTCTTCTCCCTCAACGGCTACGTCCGCGAGTTCCGCGGACCGGTGGGCCATGCGCTGCGTGGTGAGGTCAGCGAGCGGCGCTCCATCGGGATCGATGGCAGCAGCGACTCGGAGGTGCTGTTCGCCTTGGCGCTCGACGCCCTCGACGACGGGGCCAGCCCCGAGCAGGCCCTCGCCGCGGTGATCACCAACGCCACCAAGCGAGCCGAGTCGTTCCTCAACCTGATGCTCCACGACGGCCACACCATCGTCGCGACCACCTGGGGCAACTCGTTGAGCACGCTCCAAGGAGCGGGGCTCGCCGAGGGCGGCGTGCTGGTCGCGTCGGAGCCCCTCGACGAGCGCCACGAGTGGGTCGACGTCCCCGACCACCACGTCGTCCGGGCCAGCGGCACCGAGGTGCAGGTGAGCCCGCTCTCCGATCACGGAGGGCCGTCATGACGCGCATCGAGATCGGTGAGCGCTCCACCATCGACGTGCACCTCACCGAGGCCGACCTGGCCGACGCCCTGCGGCGCGACGCCCGGGCCGGGCTCACGGCCACCCCCAAGAACCTCCCACCGAAGTGGTTCTACGACGAGCGAGGCTCGCAGCTCTTCGACGACATCACCCGCCTGCCGGAGTACTACCCGACGCGCAAGGAGACGGAGATCCTCGAGCGCGAGGCCGGGGCGATCGCACGGCGAACCGGTGCGACGACGCTGCTCGAGCTCGGCTCGGGCACCTCCACGAAGACGCGCCTCCTTCTGGACGCGCTGGCCGACGCCGGGAGCCTCGAGCGGTTCGTGCAGTTCGACGTCTGCGAGCCAGTGCTCCGCGAGGCCGCGCCCGGACTCGTGGACCGGTACCCGGGCGTTCGGGTCGACGCCGTGGTGGGGGACTTCGAGCAGCACCTCGGTCGACTGCCGATGGAGGGCACCACCGTGGTCGCCTTCCTCGGAGGCACCATCGGCAACCTGGTACCGGCGGCGCGCGCGAAGTTCCTCCGCGAGCTGGCGGACCAGCTCGTGCCGGGTGACTGGCTGCTCCTCGGCACCGACCTCGTGAAGGATCCGGCCCGCCTCGTCGCCGCCTACGACGACGCGGCGGGCGTCACCGCCGAGTTCAACCGCAACGTGCTGCACGTCCTGAACCGCGAGCTGGACGGAGATCTGTCGCCGTACCGCTTCGCGCATGTGGCGAAGTGGAACAAGGACCAGCAGTGGATCGAGATGCACCTGCGGGCCGAGGGTGACCAGCACGCCACCCTGCGGGCCATCGACCTCGAGGTCCACGTGGCGGACGAGGAGATGATCCACACCGAGATCAGCGCGAAGTTCACGCGCCAGCGGGTGCAGGACGAGCTCGCCGCGGCCGGCCTCGAGCTCGACCAGCTCCTCACCGACGCCGACGGCGACTTCGCGCTCTCGCTCTCCCGCAAGGGGTAGGGAGCGCCCCCCTACGCTGGAGCGATGGCCGAGTACTCCGCCCCGCTCCGCGACATCCGCTTCGCCCTCGAGCACCTTGCCGACCTCCGATCGGTCACCGCGCTGCCGGGCTACGACGACGTCGACGTCGACGGCGTGCACAGCGTGCTGGAAGAGAACGCCCGGTTCATGGAGGACCTGGTCGCCCCGCTCAACCGCGTGGGCGACGAACAGGGGAGCGTCCGGCACGACGACGGCACCGTCACCACGCCCGACGGCTTCGCCGCGGCGTACCAGGCATACGTCGAGGCGGGGTGGGGCGGCGTGCCGTTCCCCGTCGAGTACGGCGGCGGTGGGTTCCCCTGGCTCGTGGGCATCGCCATGCAAGAGATCCTCACCAGCGCCAACATGAGCTTCTCGATGTGCCCGCTGCTCAGCCAGGGGGCGATCGACATGCTCCTGCACCACGGGTCGGAGGAGCAGAAGGAGACGTACCTGCCGAAGATGGTCACCGGCGAGTGGACCGGCACCATGAACCTCACGGAGCCGCAGGCGGGATCCGACGTGGGCGCGCTCATGACCAAGGCCGTGCCGCAGGCGGACGGCTCCTACCGGATCACGGGCACGAAGATCTTCATCAGCTGGGGCGAGCACGACCTGGCCGAGAACATCGTCCACCTCGTCCTCGCGCGCACACCATCGGCGCCGCCCGGGACGAAGGGCATCAGCTGCTTCATCGTGCCCAAGCGCCTGGTGGAGGACGACGGCACGCTGGGGGTCCGCAACGACGTCACGTGCGTGAGCATCGAGCACAAGATGGGGATCAAGGCCAGCCCCACGTGCGTGCTCAGCTTCGGCGACGCGGGGGAGGGCGCGGTCGGCTTCCTCATCGGCGAGGAGAACGCCGGGATGCGCTACATGTTCACGATGATGAACACCGCCCGGCTGTCCGTCGGGCTGCAGGGCCTGTCGCTCGCCGAGCGCGCGTTCCAGATGGCCCTCGCCTACGCCAACGAGCGTCGGCAAGGTAGGGCGCCGGGCGCGCCGGCGGGGGAGCAGTCGCCGATCATCCAGCACCCGGATGTGCGGCGCATGCTGCTCACGCAGAAGGCGTGCATCGAGGCCCTGCGCGGGATCCTCTACAT
>JBJMHD010000063.1:0-20985 GCA_045807565.1 Acidimicrobiales bacterium
TAGCGAGGGAGACCGAAGGTGCCGCCGGCCACGACCGCCTTGCTGAGCGGCCGGACCAGGCTACGCAGCTCGTCGCAGCCATCCTCCCCCAGCGCCTCCCACGGCGGCAGGGCCAGGGCGTCGGTGCGGTCTTCGATGTGCTGGCGCAGGGCGGCGCCCGCCTCCGTGAAGGAGCCGTCGGGTAGGACCCATCCCCGTGACCCGAGCTTCGCCACCGCGGCGTCCCATGCGGCGTCGCTCCACTGGCGCGAGCCCTGCAGGGCCGACCGCGGCACGTCGCCCGAGGCGGCGTGGAACACCAGCGCGTCGATCCCGTCGAGGCCGGCCTCGACGAGGCACGCGACGTGGCCATCCCCCCGGAACTCGCGGAGCAGCGAGATGGCGTGCCAGAGCTGCAGGACCGGATCGTCGGGCCACGGCAGCGAGGCGTGCCCGGCGTACAGCGGCCGTCCCGCGGCCGTGCAGCCCTCCGACGCGGCGCGCGCCAGCTCGGCCGCGCGCGGCACCGAGGGGTCGTCGAGCAGGTCGCCGGCGGCCCGTCGCAGCGCCTTCCCCGCCGCCTCGAAGCGCGCCGCGACGAGCTGTTCGGGGGTGGTCACCTGCCACGCCGCCGGGATCGCCTTGTGGACGATCGCCGGGTTGAAGTTGAAGAAGGTGGCGACGACGACCTCGGCGGGCACGGCGCCCATCGGGGCGGCGCGGGAGGCGAAGTAGCCGTCGAAGCCCATCACCCCGAGCGCCTCGTAGGCGGCGGTGGCCTCCGGCGCGAAGTAGATCATCCCGTGGTACGGCTCGAGGGTCCGCCACATCTTCCGAGCCATCACCGGTTCCATGGCGGCGGACCCTAATGGTGTGGTTCGCGGGCGCGGTCGGTACAGTGCTCGGGCGCCAGCAGCCGCTGGCGGGCCGTGTCGAGCTGTGGCTTGAGACCGCCACCCTGGAGCCATCCGCTCCGTTCGACCAGAGAGCCATCCATGCCCCCCACCTTCGCCGCCCTCGGCGTGCCCGCCCGCCTGTGCGCGCGCCTCGACGAGCTCGGCATCGCCGAACCCTTTCCCGTCCAAGCCGCCACGATCCCCGACGCCCTCGCCGGCCGTGACGTGTGCGGCAAGGCGCCCACCGGCTCCGGCAAGACGATCGCGTTCGGCCTCCCGCTCCTCGCCCGAGTCGGCAAGGCACGCGCTCGGCGACCCCGAGCGCTCGTGCTGGTGCCCACCCGGGAGCTCGCCTCGCAGGTCCAGGAGCAGCTCCAGCTGCTCAGCGCCGGCTCCGGCCTCACCGTCCTCGCCGTGTACGGCGGCGCAGGCATGCAGCAGCAGATGAAGGTGCTGGGCAGCGGCGCCGAGGTCGTGGTCGCCACCCCCGGCCGCCTCAAGGACCTCATCGACCGCGGCTCGCTCCGCCTCGACGAGGTCGACATCGTCGTCGTCGACGAAGCCGACCGCATGGCCGACATGGGCTTCCTCCCCGAGGTCAAGCGCCTGCTCGACCAGGTCAGGCCCGACCGCCAGACGCTGCTGTTCTCGGCCACCCTCGACGGCGACGTCGATGTGCTGGTCAAGCGCTACCAGCGCAACCCCGCCCGCCACGAGGCAGCGTCGATGGAGGAGCAGGGCGAGGTCACGCACCGCTTCTGGTCCGTGAGCCACGGCGAGCGCGTCGCCGTCGCCACCACCTTCGTCGAGCGGGTGTGGCCGGCCATCGTGTTCACCCGCACGAAGCACGGCGCCGACCGCCTGGCCAAGCAGCTGAAGAAGGCCGGCGTGCGCGCCGAGGCGATCCACGGCGACCGCAGCCAGAGCCAGCGCGAGCGTGCGCTCGGCGCCTTCGGCCGCGGACAGGTCCACGTGCTCGTGGCCACCGACGTGGCGGCCCGTGGGATCCACGTGGACGGCGTCGCCGGCGTCCTGCAGTACGACGCGCCCGCCACCGACAAGGACTACGTCCACCGTTCGGGTCGCACCGGCCGCGCCGGCGCCGAGGGCCTCGTGCTCACCATGACCACGCCCGAGAAGGAGAAGGCGCTCCGCCAGCTCCAGCGCGACCTGCGCCGGCGTGAGCCGATCGAGGACATCACTGCCGTCAACGCTGGTGAGCGCCTCGGCATCGCGCCGCCCAAGCCCATCGACCGCGGCGACGGGCTCGATGGCGTGTCCCGCCGCGAGCAGCCCCGCGCTCGGGTCGAGCGGGTGGCCGAGGTCGGGCGCCCGTCCACCGGGCGTCGCAAGCCCAACCATCGCAAGGGCACCAGCCCGCGGCAGGTCGCCGATGGCGACTGGACCCCGCGGGCCAAGCCCCGCAAGCCCGCGGCCGCCCACGGCCGCAACGGAACGGAGCGCACCGGATCGTCCACCGACGACCGTCCGCGCTCCGGTCGCCCCGGCGCCAAGCCCGGCCGACGACCCGCTGGTGCAGGAGCCCGTCAGGGACGTCCCGCCGGCGGCAACGGACGCCGCCGCTCACGCTGAGCGAACTTCCCTACGTCTGTGCGGAGAGATCGTCGCTATCCGACGATAGGTCCGCACAGACCTTGGGAGGTCGTCAGGACCCGGCCCGCATCGCCTGCACGGTGGTGATGAGGTCGGCGTCCTCCGGGTCCTTGTCAGGTCGGTACCCGCGCACGCGGGCGAACCGCAGGGCGACGCCGCCCGGGTAGCGGCGGCTCGTCTGCACGCCGTCGAGCGCGATCTCCACCACGAGCTCGGGTCGCACGTGCACGGTGTGGCCCTCGCGATGGGTCTCGCGCTCGAGGAGGGCTTCGGTCTGCCATGCGAGCAGCTCGTCGGTCATTCCCTTGAACGTCTTGCCGACCATCACGAAGCCACCCTCGGGGTCGCGGGCACCGAGGTGGAGGTTGCTCAACCAGCCCTGCCGCCGGCCGCTGCCCCACTCCACCGCCAGCACCACGAGGTCCAGCGTCTTGACCGGCTTCACCTTGCGCCAGGAGCCGCCCCGCCGACCGGCGTCGTAGGGGCTGGTGAGCGCCTTCACCATGGCGCCCTCGTGCCCATGGTCCAAGGCGTCGTCCAGGAGCGCTTGCGCCTCCGCGGGGTCCTCGGTCGCCACCCGCGGGATGGCGAGGTCGCCGACGACCGCATCGAGGTGCGCCAGCCGCGCCTCGAGCGGTTCGTCGATGAGGTCGGTGCCGTCGCGGTGGAGGATGTCGAAGAACCGCACGAGCAGTGACGCGGCCGCGCCCGTGGTGGCATCACGGCCGAACGCGCTCATCGTGTCCTGGAACGCCTGCGGCGACGCATCCTCGTGGACGCCGAGCACCTCGCCGTCCAGCACCACCGAGCGCACCGGCAGCTCGCGCGCCAGCGCCACCACGCCGGCCAGCCGGTCGGTGATGTCGTTGAGGTTGCGGGTGTAGATGCGGACATCGTCCTCGAGCCGGTGCACCTGCACGCGCGCCCCGTCGAGCTTCCACTCCACCGACGCCCGCCCAGTGTGACCGAGCGCCTCGGTGACGTCGGCGGCGCTCGCCGCCAGCATCGGCTGGATCGGGTGCAGCACCGCCAACCGGACGGCCTCGAGGGCGTCGCGCCCCTGCTCGAGCGCGACCGATGCGGTGCGCCCGAGGTCGCCGGAGAGCATCGCAGCCCGCCGGACGACGTCGATGGGGATGTCGGCCGCCCTGGCGACCGCATCGGTCATCACCCCGGCCAGGGCACCTTGGCGGAGCTCGCCGGTGAGCAGCCGGCGGACGAAGTCGACCTCGGGCTCCGTGGCGCGGGAGAACAGGTCGGTGAGAAGGGCCTGCCGGGCGGCCTGGCTGCCGGAGCCGGAGGTGCCGGCCAGGGCCGTGAGGACCGCGTCCACCTCGAGGATCGCGACCGACGGCGCTGAGGCGGGCTCGACGTCCTGCCGATAGGCGGATCGCCAGCCCACCCCGATGCGCCCCTGGCGGGGCACGCCGGTGAGGAAGCCGACCGCCACCTCCACCTCGTCGGCGGCGAGGGACCGCAGCAGATCGGCCAGCGCCTCCACCTTGGCCTTTCTGGAGCGGGTTCCCGCCACCGCGCTGGACGTTTCGACCAGTGAGGCGAGCAGCACCTGGACATGCTGGCAGGGAATCTCGCGTTACCCGGAGAAACCCTCCCAATGCACCGATCTCGGCTCGTCGCCCTCGCCCTCACCGGCCTCCTCGCCCTCGGCATCGCCCCGGCCCGGGCCAACAACGCGTCCTCGGCGGCTCTGCCCCAGCCCGGGCTGGAGCAGCTCGCCGACATCACCGGGTCGACCACCGGCATCGCCACCCTCGACGCCATCCCCACCGCCGCCGTCACGGCCGCGCTCACCCAGCTCGGCCTCACGGTGCAACCGATGGAGCACCTGCCGCTCGTGATCGTGCGAGGCCCGGTCGCCGCCATGCGCGCCGCCGCCGCCACCGGGATCGTGCAGGACGTCTACCCCGACCAGCGCATCGAGCTGCTCGACACCGCCTCGAGCGATGCGATGGGCGCCGCGCCCATCCGCAAGGCCGGCTTCACCGGCAAGGGCGTCACCGTCGGCGTGGTGGACTCCGGCTGCGACGCCACCCAGCCGGATCTCGCGGACCACGTCGCCCACAACGTGAAGCTCATCTCCGGCGAGTACGCGAACCAGAAGCCGGAGGCGCGGAACACGATCGTGCTGCCGATCGACCAGGGCCCGTACTCGAACACGGACCTCGGCTCGGGCCACGGCACGCACGTCGCCGGCATCATCGCTGCGGACGGTCACACCGGGCTCGACCACATGGGCGTCGCGCCGGACGCCAGCCTCGTCTGCCTCTCGATCGGCGAGGTGCTGTTCACCACCGCGGTGGTCACCGCCTACGACTACCTGATGGATCAGCCCGGCCTCTGGGGCGTGGACGTCATCAACAACTCCTGGGGAAACACCTACGGCCAGTTCGACCCGCGCCACCCGATCCAGGTGGCCACGAAGGCCATCACCGACCTCGGCGTCGACGTGGTGTTCGCGGCCGGGAACTCCGGTGACGGCAACGGCGAGGCCACCCTCAACCCGTGGAGCCAGGCTCCCTGGGTCACCTCGGTCGCGGCCGAGACCCTCAAGCACGAGCGCGGCAGCTTCAGCTCGAACGGCCTCGTCCTCGACAACAGCGCGCCCAGCCAGATCGGCGCCGGCGGCCGCACGACCTACCTGGGCGAGCGTGTCGGCGTGGTGCACCCCGACGTGGCCGCCCCTGGTGTCGACATCAGCTCGACCTGCGACACCACCGGCACCGTGGTGGGGCCGTGCCCGCCGGGTGAGAACACCACCGCCTCGGGCACCTCGATGGCCTCGCCGCACGTGGCGGGGGCCATCGCCGTGATCCTGCAGGCGAACCCGCGCCTGACGAACGTGCAGGTGCAGCAGATCCTGCAGACCACGGCCAAGCCGGTGAAGGCGCTGGACGCCGCCGGCAAGGTCACCACCGCCAACGCACCGTTCTGGCAGGTCGGCTACGGCCGGGTGGACCTGGCCGCCGCCGTGATGACCGCGCGCAGCTCGTCGGCCATGAACCAGCTGAGCAAGGCGGAGACGAACCGCGAGCTCCAGGTGCTCGCCGCGACGGGCTACAAGTCCGTGCGGAGCGACTGGGCCACGTGGGAGGCGCCTCCGGTCAGCGCCGGCACCGACGTGCGGACCTTCCAGGTCACGAAGGACCCGACCGCCAACCGCTTGCGCGTGGCGATCATGTTCCCGTCGGAGGCCACCCTCGGCGCCGGCTTCGGGCTCACCGAGTACTCGGTGGTCGTGAAGGACGCCAAGGGCAACGTGCTCGTGTCCGGCACCACGCCGACCGGCATCGGCACCGCGGCCGCCTTCGTCACCGTCCCCACCGGCACGGTCGGCCCCTACGCCGTGACGGTCACCGGTGACCGGTCGCTGTCCGACCCCGACTCGCTCGACAGCGGCAGCGTCCTCGGCGACACCATCACCCTCGCCGTGGTGCAGGCCATCCGGCGGTAGCCCGCCGGTAGTGCGCATCCCCCCTCCACAGCTTGTGCTCCGGATCGCGTCCCTCGCGCGATCTGGAGCACGAGCTGCGGGATCGGCCGCCCGATCGGATCAGCTGACCCTCGCTACCATGCCCACGAGGCGGGGTCGGGGGAGGATGCGTGGGCAGGTGCGGGTCGTGTGGCGAGTCGCTAGGACCTGAGGAGAGGTTCTGCGGCGAGTGCGGCGCGCCCGCGGCGCTCCGCTGCGGCGCGTGCGACGCGCCACTGGCCCCAGGCAAGAAGTTCTGCACCTCCTGCGGCGCCCCCGTCGTCGATGCGCGAGCGGCCGCACCATCCCCGGCCCGGCGGCCCGAGATCAGCGTGGCTGGCGAGCTGCGCGTGGTGTCCGTGATCTTCTGCGACCTGGTGGGGTTCACGTCGCGCTCGGAGGAGCTCGAGCCCGACATCGTGCGGGAGCTGCTCTCGGGGTACTTCGAGGACGCTCGGGCGATCATCGGTCGGCACGGGGGGACCATCGAGAAGTTCATCGGGGACGCCGTGATGGCCGTGTGGGGGATCCCGGTGGCGCTCGAGAACGACGCCGAACGGGCCGTCCGAGCGAGCCTCGAGCTCGTGGACGCGGTGCGCGCCTATGGCGTCGCCCATCACCTCGACGGCCTCGACGCGCGGGTGGGCGTCGTCACGGGTCAGGCGGCGGCGATGGACAGCGTCGAGGAGGGCATCGTCGTCGGCGATCGCGTGAACACGGCGGCTCGGATCCAGGGGCTCGCCGAGCCCGGCACCGTCCTCGTCGACGCCACGACGCGCGCGGCGACGTCGGCGGCGATCTCGTACCGGGACGCCGGAGAGCACCTCGTGAAGGGCAAGGTGGACCCTGTGCCGGTGTGGCAGGCGGAGCGCGCCATCGCAGGTGCCCTCGGCGCCAACCGCGGCGGCACCCTCGAGGCGGAGCTCGTCGGGCGCGACCAGGAGCTGCGGCTCCTCAAAGACCAGTTCCACGCCTCCACGGAGCGCGGGAACGCGCGCCTCGTGTCGATCGTCGGGCCAGCTGGCGTCGGCAAGTCCCGGCTCGCCTGGGAGTTCGACAAGTACAGCGACGGCTTGGCGACGAACGTCCTCTGGCACCGGGGGCAGTGCCTCGCCTACGGAGACGGGGTCGCCTACTGGGCCCTGGCCCAGATGGTCCGACAGCGCTTCGGCATCGGCGAGCAGGACCCCCCGGAGGTGGTCCGCACCAAGCTCCACGAGGGCGTCGAGCGCTGGATACCGCGCGAGTCGGACCGTTCCTTCATCGAGCCTCGCCTGGCTCCGCTCCTCGTCGCGGGGACGGGCGAGCTGGCTCGTGACGACCTCTTCGCCGGGTGGCGGATGCTCTTCGAACGCCTCGCCGAGCAAGACCCGGTGGTGTTGGTGATCGACGATCTGCAGTGGGCCGACGTCGGCTTGCTCGACTTCCTCGAGAGCCTTCTCGACTGGTCGGCGTCGCTCCCCATCTTCCTTCTGACGATGGCTCGCCCGGAGCTGGCCGACCGGCGGCCCGGTTGGGGCCAGCGTCGCAACGGCACGAGCATCGGGCTCGATCCACTGGACGACACGTCGATGATCCGGCTCCTGGACGACCTGATCGAGCTCCCGCCCGCGGTGACGGAGCAGGTCGTCCGGCAGGCGGAGGGCGTCCCGCTCTACGGGGTGGAGATCGTGCGGTCGCTCATCGACCAGGGGCTCGTCGACACGACAGGGAGCCGTGCGCACCTCGTCGGCTCGGTCGAGCACCTCGAGGTGCCGGCGACGCTCACGGCACTCCTCGTCGCGCGGCTCGACGGCCTGCCGCCGGACGAGCGAGCGCTCGTGCGCGACCTCGCCGTCCTCGGCACCAGCTTTCCCAGAGCGGCGATCGATGCCGTCGCCCAACCGTCGGACGTCGCCCTCGACGACCTCTTGGCCAGCCTCGTTCGGCGCGAGGTCCTGACGGTCCTGGCCGATCCGCTCTCGCCCGAACGCGGCCAGCTCCAGTTCGCTCAGACGCTCATGCGAACGGTCGTCTACGACAACCTCACCAAGCGGGAGCGCAAGCACCGTCACATCGCGGTGGCACAGCACCTGCAGAGCGTCTTCCCCGAGGAGGGGGCCGAGATCGCCGATGTGATCGCCGACCACCTGCGGCTGGCCCACGATGCCGATCCCGACGCCGATGACGCGTCGACGCTGCGAGCGAGCGCGGCCGAGGCCTATCAGCGGGCGGCCGCTCGTGCCGCCAGCGTTGGCGCGCCGGCGACCGCGCTGGCCGCGTACCGCCAGGCGCTCGAGCTCGTCGACGACCCGGCCGTGGGTGCCGACCTACGGCACCGAGCGGGGGTCGAGGCTCGCATCGCCGGCCTCCACGAGGACGCGATCACCTTGCTCGAGCAGGCCGTCGCCGACCTCGACGCATTGGGGCGGACCGGCGAGAGCCGGGCGTGCATCAGCGAGCTGAGCACGGCCCTCGGCCATTCGGGACGGATCGACGAGAGCATGGCTGTCCTGCGGGCGGCGGTCGACGCCATCGAGCCCGACGCGTCCGACCGCGGCTCTGTGCTGCTCATGTCGCGCATGGCGAGCGTGCGGATCCTCACGGGCGATCCGACCGACGACGGGCTCAACGCCCGCGTGATCAGCTATGCGGAGTCCGAAGGCGACCATCGGCTGCTCGTCCGCGCCCTGAGCATGGAGGGCGCCCGTCAGATGTACCTCGACAACCCGGTGTACGCCGGGATCCTCCACGCCGGCGCGGTCGACCTCGCTCGGCAGCAGGGCGATCCCGAGCTCCTCACGCACGCGCTCGGCAACTACGGCCAGGCGCTCTCGGGAGGCGACATCAAGGCGATGGACGTCCTCGAGGAGGACTTCGCCAACGCTCGCCGCCTCGGCCACGTCACCAACAGCGTGGTCGCCTTGAGCAACCTCGGCCGCACCTTGCTCCGCTGGGGGGACTGGGACGATCTGATCAAGACGGTCGAGCCCGAGATCGACGCGCTGCGCCTTCGTTCCGTGGTCGGGTCGTCCGAGCCCATCCACCACCTCGCCGTGGTCGCGGCCTGGCGGGGCGCCCATGACGAGGCCCAGCAGCGCTGGGAGCTCGGGGCAGCGCTCCTGACCGACGAGCTGCAGGACCACCTCGCCGGCCAGACGTACCGAGCCCTCATCGCGCTCGCCGCGGACCCCACCTCGGTCGCCGTGGAGGAGATCGAAGCACTCCTGGCGGAGGTCGTCGCCACCTACGGTTGGCGCTCGGACAACCCCCCGTTCCTGTGGCCGGCGGGCATCGACGCCGCCTTCGCCCGAGACGACCTGGCGGGGGCCGAGCGGTTGATCGAGCAGCTGAGGGCGCTCGGCCGCGGGCACCGGCCTCCCTACCTCTCCGCCGAGCTCCTCCGTGCCCGGGCCCGCTTGGCGCTCGCACACGGCGACGAGTCCGAAGATGTCGAGACGCTCCTCCGCGAGTCACTCGACGGCTTCGAGGCGATCGGGATGCGCGTCCCGATCGCCGCCGCGCGCTTCGACCTCCGGGATTGGCTGGTCGCACGAGGTCGGAGCGAGGAGGCGGCGGACGTCGCGGCGCCGGCAGCCGAGACGGCGAACGACCTCGGCGCCGTCTCGCTGCTCGACCGGCTCTGACCCGAGTGGTCAGGCCCCGGTGAACTTCGGCGGGCGCTTCTCGAGGAAGGCCCGCGGGCCTTCCTTGGCGTCCTTGCTCGCCATGACCTCCATGCCGAGCTCGAGCTCGCGCTGGAAGGCGTCCTCCTCGCGCAGCTCGAGGGCCGCCATCACCGACGCCTTGATGTTGCGCACCGCGAGCGGGCCGTTGGCGGCGATGCGGTCGGCCACCTGGCGGGCCACGTCGAGCGCTTCGCCGTCGCGGCAGAGGTGGCTGGCCAACCCCACCTCGTAGGCCCGCTCCCCGGTGATGGGGTCACCGACCAGCAGCATGTCCATCGCCACCGTGTAGGGGATCTGGCGCGGGAGCCGGATCGTGCTGGCCGACATCGGGAACAGCCCGCGCTGCACCTCGGAGATGGCGAGCTGCGCGTTCTCGGCCACGACGCGGATGTCGAACGCCTGCAGGATCTCCATGCCGCCCGCGTAGCAGTAGCCCTCGACCGCGGCGATGATCGGCTTCTGCACGTAGTGGTCCTTGAGGAACCCCTTGTAGATGAGGGTGAAGTCCTGCCGGATGCGCTCCTCGAACTCGTCCTCGGCGGGCTTCCCCGAGGTGAGGGCGCCCACGAGGCGGTCGAGGTCGGCCCCGGCCGAGAAGTTGCCGTCGGCGCCCGTCATGATCGCGACCCGGAGCTCAGGGTCGCTGTCGAGGAGGTCCCACGCGTCGCAGAGGAGGCACAGCACCTCGGCGTTGAAGGCGTTGCGCTTGTCGGGCCGGTTGAGCGTGATCGTGAGCACGTGGCCGTCGCGCTCGGTGAGCACCGCGGGATCGGACATGGCGTCCGGTTCTACTCGGCGGCCGACGGTCAGCGGAACTCGGGGATGACGTGCTCGCCCATGAGCTGGATCGTCTGCATCACCTTGTCGTGCGGGATCTTGTACGGGTTCACGAGGCAGAGCAGCTGGTCGACGCCCGCCTCCTGGTAGCGACGACACGTCTCGACGCACTGGTCGGGCGTGCCGAGCACGCAGGCGCCGCTGGTCTCGAGGTACTCGAGGTCCATGAAGTCGAGCGACCCGTCGTCGGCCACCGCCTTGAGGTCGGCGGCGTAGGCGTAGGTGCCGAGCTCCTCGCCTCGCTCGGCCTGCATCTGGGCGACGGAGGCGATGAGGCGAGCGCCGGTCTTCGGGTACCACTCGAAGCTCTCCCGCGCCGTGTCACGAGCCTCGTCGGTGGTCGGCGCGCACACCGCCATCGTGAACGTGGACGCCTGGTCGTGCACGTAGCTGCCGATGGGATCGGTGCAGCCGGCGACGGCGGTGCGGTAGATGTCGATCTTCTGCTTCACCATCTCCGGCGGCACGCCCACCGCGAACGAGCACAGGCCCAGCCCGAGCTCGCCGACCTGCCGGTGCCCGTCGTCGGAGCTGGTGGCGCCCCAGATCGGCGGGTGCGGCTGCTGCATCGGCTTCGGCTGCACGCGACGCGGTGGCATCGACCAGTGCTCGCCCTCGAACTCGTACACGTCGTTGGTCCAGCAGCCCACCACGTGGCCGATCGCCTCCTGCCACATCGACCGCGTCTCGGCCGGGTCGATGCCGAAGCCCTCGAGCTCCGCGCGGGTGGAGGAGCGCCCGGTGCCCATGTCGACTCGACCGTTCGAGATGAGGTCGAGGACGGCCACCGACTCGGCCGTGCGCACGGGGTGGTTGTACGGCTTCGGCATCAGCCGCACGCCGTACCCGAGACGGATGCGCTCGGTCTGCGCGGCGATGGCGCCGTACAGCACCTCGGGGTTCGAGCAGTGCGAGTACTCCTCGAGGAAGTGGTGCTCGACGGTCCAGAAGGCGTCCCAGCCGTAGCGTTCGCCGGCCACCGCCTGCTCGATCGTGTGCTGGTAGGCGAGGCGTTCGGAGTCGGGACCCCACGGCCGAGCCACCGGGATCTCGTAGAACAGGGCGAAGCGCATGGCGCACGTTGTACAGGATCGGGCAACCGGGAGGATCGTGATGGGTGGAGTCGAGAGCAAGGTCGTGGTCGTGACGGGGGCGGCGTCGGGCATCGGCCGGGCCACGGCGCGCCGCCTGCTCGCCGACGGGGCCACCGTCGTGGGCGCCGACCTGCCCGCCACCGCGGAGGACCTCGGCGAGCGCTGGACCTACGTGCCGACCGACGTCACCGACGAACGCGGGGTGCAGGCGCTCGTGGCCACCGCGGTGGACGTGGGTGGCCGCCTCGACGGCGCCGTCACCGCCGCGGGGGTGGCGGGCGGCGGGCCCGTCCACCAGTTGGAGGAGGCCGAGTGGCGGCGCGTCATCGACGTGAACCTCACCGGCACGTTCCTCACCGCCAAGCACGCCATCGCCCAGCTGCTCACGCAGGAGCGCGTCGACATGGGAGGTGGTTCCGAGCGCGGGTCCATCGTCACGCTGGCGAGCATCGAGGGCATCGAGGGCACCGCGGGCGGCAGCGCCTACAACGCGTCGAAGGGCGGCGTGGTGCTGCTCACCAAGAACCTGGCGATCGACTACGGGCCGTCGGGCATCCGCGCCAACGCCATCTGCCCCGGCTTCATCAACACACCGATGACCGACTTCCTGTTCGGCCCGGACGGCATCGAGGAGGTCGCTCCGCTGTACATCGAGGAGCACGCCCTCCGCCGCTACGGCCAGCCCGAGGAGATCGCCGCCGCCGCGCGGTTCCTGCTCTCCAGCGACGCCTCCTTCGTGTCCGGCCTCGCCATGGCCGTCGATGGCGGGTACACGGCGGGCCGGGACCACGGCATCACCCGCCTCCTCGGCTTGGGTGACGCCCCGTGACGCCAGATGACGTCACATTGACGCTTGACTGACGTCACTCATGGTGTCATGGTGACGTCATGGACCTCTCCCCGTACGTCGACGCCGTGCGCGCCGACCTCGACGCCACCGCCGCCGCCGGCACCGCCGAGGCCCAGGCCACCGCTCGGCTGCTGAGCGGGGCGCTCGACGCCTCGCTCCGGCTCGCCCTGCTCGACGCCCTCTCCTCCCTCGCCGCCGAGGTCACCGCCGCCGGCGACGTGGAGGTGGAGCTGCGCATGCACGGCCGGGACCCCCAGGTTGTGGTGTCCTCCGCCGCCGAGCTGCACGACTCCGCCGCCACAGCGGTCGAGCCCGTCGACGACGGCGACGACCGCGGCACCGCCCGGCTCACGCTCCGCCTACCCGAGGCGCTGAAGGAGCGAGCCGAGGAGCAGGCCGGGCGCGAGGGCCTCTCCGTGAACGCCTGGATGGTCCGCGCCGTGCAGACGGCCGTCAACCCCACCGCATCCCAGCGGCGCGGCCCGCGCCGCACCACGGGCTACGCCCGCAGCTGATCCCTCTTCCACTGAAGGAGCACCCCATGCCCACCGAGAGCTACCGCTTCCCCGTCGACGGCCCCACGCACCTCCGCGTGCGCAACAGCCGCGGCACCGTGCAGATCACGGCCGACGACATCCCCGAGACCCTCGTGGACGTGTCGGGCCGCGACGACGTCGGCACCGTGCGCGTCTCGGCGTCCGACGACGGCCGCGAGGTCACCGTGGAGGTGCCTCGCTCGTGGCGCCCCGGCGGCCCGCCCCGCTACGACATCACCGTCCGGGTGCCCGTGCGCTCCACGGTCGACGTCGTCACGGCGTCTGCCACCATCGACACCCGCGGCGCCCTTGCCGCCGCCGAAGCCAAGTCGGCCTCCGGCGCGATCACCATCGAGCAGGTCGAGGGCGACTGCCGCGCCCAGTCCGCCAGCGGGCACGTCGCGCTGGGCACGATCGGCGGCACCGTCACGCTGAAGAGCGCGTCGGGTGACCTCCACGTCGCCCGGGCCGGAGGGCGCTGCACGGCGCGCACTGCGTCGGGCGCAGTCGACGTGGGCTGGGCGGGCGACCTCGTGAGCGCGGTGTCCGCCTCTGGTGGCGTCACCGTGCGAGATGCCGCTCGAGGCGAGGTGTCCTGCAAGTCGACGTCCGGCAACGTCGCCGTCGGCGTGCGCAAGGGCACCCTCGTGTGGCTCGACCTCAGCACCGTGTCGGGGCGCACGATCTCCTCGCTCCGCGGCGAGGCCGGCCCTGCCGGCGACGGCAGCGAGGACGTCCTCACGATCAAGGCCAGCACCGTCAGCGGGAACATCACCATCGCCCCGAGCGGCGCCACAACGGCCGCCGCCTGACACCACCTGTTCTTGCGTCACCAGCCGGCGCGCGCCGCCGCCAGGCGACGCAAGAACCGGCGGGTGTCGTGTCAGCCGGTGGAGGTGGGCGACACGATCGTGTCGAGCCGGCCGGAGTGCAGGTCCAGGACCATGCCGGCGACGATGGTGCCCTTGGGCAGCAGCGGGCTCTCCAGGAGCCGGCCGATGTCGTTGGCGAGGGCGGCGGGCTGGTCGGCGATGGCCAGGGGGTCGAAGCCCTGGATCCGGGCGCGTCCGGTGGCCTTCCCCACCGCGGCCACGAGCTCGGCGTCGCTCGCCGCCGTGAGCTTGCAGTCCGTGTGCTGCACGATGGCTATGCGGGTCACGCCGAGGGCGGCGACCGCCAGCGCCAGGCCGCGCTCCACGTCGTCGGTGACCCGGGCCCCGGCGTTGCGCAGGATCTTGGCGTCGCCGGGCTCGAGCCCGAACACGGCGAGCGGGTCGATGCGCGAGTCGATGCAGGTGACGATGGCGAGCTCCTTGCTCGCCACCCCGGTGGGGGGTACGTCGTGGTCGGCGTCGGCGTAGCGCGCGTTCGCCTCGAGAACGTCGGAGAAGGCGTCATCCACGAGGGTTCATCCGAGCAGGTCGACAGCAGAGGGAGCAAAAGCCGCGCGAGCATCCTGGTCATGGCGATCACCGGCACCCACGCCCTGCTCTACTCCTCCCAGCCCGAGGAGGTGCGGGAGATCCTGCGCGACCTGCTCGGCCTCGGCCACGTCGACGCCGGTGGCGGCTGGCTCATCATGAAGCTCCCGCCCGCCGAGGTGGGGGTGCACCCCACCGAGGCCGGCGACGGTCACCACGAGCTCTCGTTCCTCTGCGACGACATCCACGCCACCATGGCCGAGCTCCGCGCCAAGGGGCTCACCTTCGACCGGGAGCCGCAGGACCACCGCTACGGCCTCGTCACCTACCTCGAGCTGCCCGGCGACCTGAAGGTGCAGCTGTACCAGCCCCTCCACCCCGTGGCCGCGGAGCTGTAGCGATGCGCGACCTCGGGTTCGAGAGCACCGCCGACGAGGTCCTGGACGGGATGGACCTCACCGGCCAGCGGATGCTCGTCACAGGCGCGTCGGCCGGGATCGGGGTCGTGACGGTCCGGGCGCTGGCGGCGCACGGCGCGTCCGTCACGATGGCGGTGCGCGACCTCACCAAGGGCGCAGCGGCGATGGAGGGGATCCTGGACGACGTCCCCGACGCCGACCTCGACCTCCGGCAGCTGGACCTGGCCGACCTGTCCAGCGTCCGCACCTTCGCCCACGGGTTCCTCGAGGACCACGAGGTCCTGCACGTGCTCATCGGCAACGCCGGTGTGATGGCGTGCCCCGAGGGCCGCACCGTCGACGGCTTCGAGCTGCAGTTCGGCACCAACCACCTCGGCCACTTCCTGCTCGTCGACCTGCTCACGCCCGCGCTCGTGGCCGCCGGTGGCGCCCGCGTCGTGCTGCTGTCATCGGCGGGCCACCGCTTGGGCGACGTCGACCTCGACGACCCGAACTTCGAGCGCACCCCCTACGACGCGTGGACGGGCTACGGCCGCAGCAAGACGGCGAACATCCTGTGCGCGGTCGGCATCGACAAGCGCCTCCGCGACCAAGGGGTGCGCGCCTTCGCTGTGCACCCTGGGCGCATCCCCACGGAGCTGGGACGCCACCTCACCGACGAGACGCTCACGCAGATGGCCGAGCGCACGAAGCAGACGACCGCGTCGGTCGGGTGGAAGACGGTCGAGCAGGGCGCCGCCACCACCGTGTGGGCAGCGACGGCACCGGAGCTCGAGGGCGAGGGCGGCCGGTACCTGGAGGACTGCCACATCGCCGAGCTGGTCGACGACGACCCCGCCATCTCGGGCGGCGTCCGCGCCTATGCCCTCGACGCCGACCGCGCCGACGCGCTGTGGGCGCTCAGCGAGCGGCTGACGCGGGGCGGCTGACGACCCACCATCTGTGCGCGAGGACGTTCGCCGCGCGGACGGATCTGTGCACAGACGCCGTCAGGAGACGACGGAGGTGATGGCCACGAAGTGGCAGGCGACGGCGGCGACGACCAGCGCGTGCCACACCTCGTGGTAGCCGAAGACCCGGGGGAACGGGTCGGGCCACTTGGTGAGGAGGAACACGGCCCCGATCGTGAACAGCACCCCGCCGACGGCGATGAGGACGAGCTCGGCGATGGACAGCGTCGACCACATCGCCGGCACGGCGACGACGGCCGCCCACCCGAGCGCGATGTAGAGGGTGCCGCGAACGATCCGCGCCACCCGCCCCGTGCCGGTGAACGCCACGACGAAGCCGGCGGTGGCCCCGGCCCAGGCGATGGCGAGCATCGTCCAGCTGGCCCACCCGTTCAGGGCCATGAGGCACACCGGCGTGTAGCTGCCGGCGATCATCACGAAGATCGTGCCGTGGTCGAGCTTCTGCATGAGCCGGCGACGGGCTTCGGACCACCGCAGGCGGTGGTAGAAGCCGCTCACCCCGAACAGCGCCACCAAGCCCACCGCGTACACGATCGCCCCGACGCGGGGTCGGCCGGCCTGGGCCACCGCCACCACCGCGATCGCCGCGGGGATGGCGAGGAAGAAGCACACCAGGTGCATCCAGCCGCGCAGCAGGGGCTTGGCGGGGGGAGCGGCGGCCAACATCCCCACCAGCGTAGGGCCCGATCCGCGTAACTCCAGTGGCGGGGAGCGAGGGTCACGGCATCATGCAGCGGTGCCCGCCTCGACCGCCCGCGCCGAGATGGCCGCGGGGGCCAAGGCCGTCGCCCCGATGCTGATCGGCGTCATCCCCTTCGGGCTGGTTGCGGGCGCGACGCCGGTTGCCACGGGGCTCGGTGGCGGCGTATCGATCGGCCTGTCCACGATCGTGTTCGCGGGCGCCAGCCAGCTCGCCGCCGCCGACGCGCTCGCCGACGGCGCCTCGGCCGCGGTCGCCGTGATCGCGGCGTGCACGATCAACCTGCGACTGATGCTCTACTCGGCGTCGCTCGCGCCGCACCTCGCCAAGGTGCCGCTGCGCACGCGGCTGCTCATGGGCTACCTGCTCACCGACCAGGCCTACGCCATCTCGATCAGCCGGTGGACGCACGAGGCGGACGTCGAGGCCGCCGGCGGGCCGCCGGCACCGGGCCTCGACCACAAGCTGCCCTTCTACATCGGCGGCGCGGTGCTCCTGTGGGTCAACTGGCAGATCTGCACCGTCCTCGGCGTGCTCGTCGGCTCGGCGCTGCCCGAGTCCCTCCCGCTCGACTTCGCCATCCCGCTCGTGTTCCTGGTGCTGCTGGTGCCCGCCATCACGTCACGGCCGTCGGCCATCGCCGCGATCGTCGGCGGCGGCGTGGCCCTCCTCTCCGCCGAGGCGGGCGCGAGCCACCTCAGCGTGCTGTTCGGCGCGCTGGCGGGCATCGCCGCCGGCGCCGTGGCGGAGACCATCCAGGAGCGAGGGGTCGCCTACGACACCACCGCGCACTCGCCCGACCCCGGGTTGTGGCGAGATGAGTGACACGTGGGTGGCGATCGTCGTCGCCGGGCTGGCCACCTACGCGATGCGCACGTCCTTCCTCGTGTTCGCGCACCGCCTGGCCGACGTGCCGCCGCTGGTGCAGCGCCTCCTCCGCCAGATCCCGCCGGCGGCGCTGGCGGCCATCGTGATCCCGGCCCTGATCCGGCCGCACGACCACCTCGACCTCTGGCAGCCCCGCCTCTACGCCGGCATCCTCGCCGCCGCGGTGGCATGGCGGACGCGCAACATCGCGGCGACGCTCGTCGTAGGCATCGGCCTGGTGATGCTGATCGAAGCTGTGGCCTGACCCACCGGCAGAGGATCGTGCGCTGGTCGACATCCATGGTCGACCCGCGCACGATTCGCGGGCAGCGCGCGGGCGCGAGCGCACCAGACCCTGCAGTACGGTCCCGCGGGATGAGCGCCATCGACGCCCCACCGCACGACCTCCTCGACCCCGCTTGGTGGCCCGACCTCGACAAGGTCCACGAGTACTTCAGCTGGGCCCGCCGGGAGGCTCCCGTCCACCAGGACGCCAACGGCTACTGGATCGTCACCAAGCACGCCGACGTGCTCGACGTCGAGAAGCGCAGCGCCGTGTTCTCGTCGAGGGGCGCGTATCGGGCGAACGTCACCAACGACGAATCGAACATGATCGCCCAGGACGATCCGCAGCACCTGAAGCAGCGGCAGCTGGTGAGCCGGCGGTTCACGCCGCGGGCGGTGCAGAAGGACGAGCCCTTCCTGGAGAGCCGGATCGACGAGCTCATCGACGCCGTGGCCGAAGCTGGCGAGATCGAGGTGGTGCACGGCTTGGCCGCACAGCTGCCGTCGCGCCTCACCGCCGACCTCCTCGGCTTCCCCGAGGAGCGCTGGGCCGACATCAAGTCGTGGTCGGAGCGGCTCATGCGGACCGACGCCATCCTGCGCGACCCCGAGGCGGCCATGGGGATGATGTCGGCGATCATGGAGTTCAACCCGCTCCTCGAGGAGACGTCCGCCGAGCGCAAGGGCTGCCCGATGGACGACCTGATCTCGGTGTGGACCGAGGCGGGCTACGACCCGATGACGATGATGCACGAGACCGGCCTGTTCATCGCCGGTGGCGCCGAGACCACGCGCACGGTGATCGCGCGCGGCCTGGCGGTGCTCGCCGAGCACCCCGACCAGTGGGAGGCGGCGGCCGCCGACCCTGCGCTCGTGCCTGGCTTGGTGGAAGAGGTGATCCGCTGGGTCACGCCGCTCAACAACATGTTCCGGCAGGTGACGGTCGACGACCGCATCGGGGGCCAGGCGGTGTCGGCGGGCGATCGCGTGATGCTCGCCTACCCCAGCGCCAACCGCGACGAGGACGTGTTCGACGCGCCGTTCTCCTTCGACATCCGCCGCGACCCGAACCCGCACCTCGCCTTCGGCCAGGGCACGCACTTCTGCGTGGGCGCCAACCTGGCCCGGCTCGAGCTGCGCCTGCTCTTCGGGAAGCTCACGCAGCGCTGGACGAACCTCCGGATCGTCACGCCTCCGGACATCGAGCCGAACATCTTCGCCGGCGCCGTGCGCCGCTTCGATCTCGCCTTCGACGCGCGCTGATGCCGTACACCAAGGGGGCCCACGAGGTCGGCGACGGCCTGTGGGCCTACCTCCAGCCCGACGGCGGCTGGGGCTGGTCGAACGCGGGGCTCGTCACCGACGGCGAGGCCTCCCTGCTCGTCGACACGCTCTTCGACCTCGTGCTCACCCAGCAGATGCTCGACGACCTGCGCGCCGTGTCCCCCGTCGCCGAAGCGATCGGCACGGTGGTCAACACCCACGCCAACGGGGACCACTGCTATGGCAACCAGCTGGTGGCGGGCGCCGACATCGTGGCGTCGGCGGCGAGCGCGCGGGAGATGGACGACGTGCCGCCGTCGATGCTCGCCGGCCTGATGCACGCGACCGACGACCTCGGCGAGGCGGGCGCCTACCTGCGCGACATCTTCGGGCCGTTCACCTTCGACGGCATCGAGCACGTGCCGCCCACGACCACCTTCGACGACGAGCTCGAGCTGACGGTGGGCGACCGCGTCGTCCGACTCCTCGAGCTGGGCCCCGCCCACACGCGCGGCGACGTCGTCGTGCACGTGCCCGACGCCGGCGTGCTGTTCACGGGCGACCTCGTGTTCCACGGCGGCCACCCGATCATCTGGGCGGGGCCCGTCGTCCACTGGGTCGAGGCGTGCGATCGCATGCTGGCCCTCGGCGCCACCACCGTCGTGCCGGGCCACGGTCCCCTGAGCGACCGCGCCTGCATCGAGGCGCAACGCAGCTACCTCGAGTGGCTCGTCGCCGAGGGCACGCCACGCCTCGAGGCCGGGATGGCGCCCCTCGACGCCGCCCGGGACATGGCCGGCAGCGACTACGACGGGTGGGGCGAGCGCGAGCGGCTGGTCGTGAACCTCACCGCCCTGGCCCGAGATCTCGGCCAACAGCCCGCCGATGACGTCATCACGCTGTTCGGCGGCATGGCCACCCTGGCCAAGGAGCGCGCCACCCGCTGAGCGGCCCGGCGGGGTGCGCGGATGCACTGGTGCGCATCCACGCGGTTGTGTCCTGCGCGCGGCCTCCCCGGCTGAGAGGATGGTCGACGGCCTCGTGCGAGGCCGACGGCGGGGGCGGCCATTCGAGATCGGCGAGGGATGACCGCGAACGAGGAGAACAGCCGCGTCCGCGGGGGCGGGTGGGCGCACGCGCTGCTCATCACGCTGGCCGTCGCCATGGTGGCGGCCGGTCTCGCCGTCATCGCGGCGCGCCGCGATGCCTTGCCGGCGGCCGCGGAGGCTGCCGCGGCGGCAGCCGGGCCCGCGCGACCCACCCGAGCGATCGAGGTGCCTCCGAGCGCTCCCACCACGACGACCCGCCCGGCGGCGACGACCAAGACCAAGACGGTGGCGCGCCCAGCCCCGGCGCGTCCCCAGGCGGCACCGCTGGTCGCCACGCCGGACGACCTCGACGTTCGAGCCGCCACCAGCGCACGGACCGCTCGGGAGCGGCCCTGGTCGCTCGGTCCGTACGAAGGCGTGGGCGTGTGGCTCGACGTGTACGACTGGACGAACGCGCTCACCGGCGGCCATCCCCAGGTGCGGTTCGAGGACATCGACCGCATGGCGAAGCTCGGCATCCAGACGATCTACATCCAGACCGCGCACCGCCGCTCCCCGTCGAACGTGATCGAGGGAGATCGCCTGGTGCCGCTCATCGATCGCGCCCATCGCCGCGGCATGGCGGTGGTGGCCTGGTACCTCCCGACCCTCGAGGACGTGAACCTCGACCTCCGGCGCCTGGTGGCGGCCACGAAGCTGCCGGTCGACGGCCTCGCCGTGGACATCGAGTCGCTCGCCGTCCCCGACCCCACCCGGCGCAACCTCCGGCTGCTGGACCTCTCGAAGCGCCTTCGAGCCGCCGTGGGCGAGCGAGCGATCGGTGCCATCACCCCCTCGGCGGTGCACCTGCAGGTGGTGAACCCCAACTTCTGGCCGGCGTTCCCCTGGCGACAGCTGGGGAACACCTATGACGTCATGCTGCCCATGTCGTACTGGTCGGTCCGCCGGCCGGAGTGGCACTCAGGTGAGCGCTACATCGGGAGCGACATCGACCGCATCCGACTCAGCACCGGGAAGCTCGACATCCCGATCCACGCCATCGGCGG
>JBJMHD010000064.1:0-36491 GCA_045807565.1 Acidimicrobiales bacterium
ATGGGCTTCGGCGAGGGCATGGACCTCACCGGTACGCCCTTCGAGAAGTGGACGGAGAAGGAGTGGATCCAGGTCGGCATCGAGAGCCAGAACTGGACGCTGAGCCAGTTCATGCACGGCGAGCAGGGTGCGTTGCTGTGCACGGCGAAGATCGTGGAGACGGTGCCGTGGATCGACGCCAAGTACTACGCGTCGACCCAGGTGATGGACGAGGCCCGCCACGTCGAGGTCTTCGCCAAGTACCTCGACACGAAGCTGTCGGGGCACTACCCGATCAACGCCCACCTCAAGATGCTGCTCGACGACATCATCTCGGACAGCCGGTGGGACATGACCTACCTGGGCATGCAGATCATGGTCGAGGGTCTGGCCCTTGCCGCCTTCGGCCTCATGCACCAGGTGACGCCCGAGCCCTTGCTCAAGCAACTGCTGCGTTACGTGATGAGCGACGAGGCCCGCCACGTGGCCTTCGGCGTGCTGTCGTTGCAGGAGTACTACTCCGAGCTCACCGACGCCGAGATGCTCGAGCGCCAGCAGTTCGCGTTCGAGGCCGCAGTGCGCATGCGCGACCGGTTCCTCCAGCAGGAGGTGTGGGACCGCATGGGCATCGACCCGAAGGTCGCCGCCGGCCTCGTGCTCCAAGCGCCGCAGCGCCAGCTGTTCCAGAGCATGCTCTTCAGCAAGATCGTGCCCAACTGCAAGAAGCTCGGGCTGCTCGATCGCAACGACCACTGGCTCCGCGCCAAGTTCACCGAGCTCGGCGTCATCCAGTTCGAGGACTGGGCCGACACCGGCGAGGAGTACGAGATGTTCCAGCTCGCCGAGGGTGAGATCGCCGCGTCGTAGGGGTTTCGCCTCGCGGTGCCAAACGGGCGAACGGGTACTGTCGCAGCCGTGACCGCGCCGTCAGACATCCGCACCCTCGTGATGCACGGCCTCCGCCTCAAGGGCTTCGCGGAGGCAGGCGGGGTGGGCGAGGCCGTCGGTGTGCCCGAGGCCGAGGCCAAGCCGATCCTCGACCAGCTCGTGTCCGATGGGCTCGCGTCGTACCGCGACGGCAAGCTCTCCGGCTTCTCGCTCACCAAGCCCGGCCGGGCCGAGCACGCGCGGCTGCTGTCCGAGGAGCTCGAGCAGCCGGGCACGCGCGAGGCGATCGAGGCCGCCTACCGGCGGTTCCTGCAGCTCAACGCCGAGCTGCTCACGGTGTGCACCGAGTGGCAGCTGCGTGACGTCGGCGGCGAGTCGGTGGTCAACGACCACACCGATGCCGCCCACGACGCCGCCGTCATCGCGAAGCTGGCTGCGCTCCACGCCCGGGTCGAGCCGATCTGTCACGAGCTCGCCGCGGTGCTGGGCCGGTTCGGGGGCTACGGCCCTCGCCTGTCGGCTGCGCTCGAGCGGGTGCAGGCAGGCGACACCGACTGGTTCACCAAGCCGATGATCGCCAGCTACCACACCGTGTGGTTCGAGATGCACGAGGACCTGCTGTGCACGCTGGGAATCGAGCGCGGGTCCGAGGGCGAGGGCTGACCGATGACCGACGTGCGCTTCGGGCGCGTTCTCACCGCGATGGCCACGCCCTTCCACGACGACGGCTCGCTGGATGTCGACGGGGCTGTCGCGCTGGCTCGCTGGCTCGTCGACCACAGCACCGACGGGCTGGTGCTGGCCGGCACCACCGGTGAGGCCCCCACCCTCAGCGACGAGGAGAAGGTGGAGCTCTGGACGGCGGTGCGCGGCGCCGTGGACGTGCCGCTCGTCGCCGGCACAGGCACCTACGACACCCGCCACACCTGCGAGCTGAGCGAGAAGGCGGCCGCCACAGGGGTCGACGGGCTCCTCGTCGTCACGCCGTACTACAACCGCCCGTCGCAGGCCGGCATCGAGGCGCACTTCCGCGCCGCCGCCTCCGCCACGGATCTGCCCGTGGTGCTCTACGACATCCCGGGCCGCTCCGGCCGCAAGGTCGAGACGCCGCTGCTCATCCGCCTCGCCAACGAGCTGCCCACGCTCGTCGGGCTCAAGGACGCGGCGGGCAACCCCGGCGAGACGGCGCGGGTGATCGCGGCCGCCCCCGACGACTTCCAGGTGTGGTCGGGCGACGATCCGATGACGCTGCCGCTCCTCGCCGTGGGCGCGGTCGGGGTGATCGGCACCGCCACGCACTGGTGCAGCGAGGTCATGTCGGAGCTCGTCACCGCGTTCGGCAAGGGCGACCACGACCGGGCCCAGGAGCTCAACGCGTCGCTGTTCGACTCCTACGCCTACGAGAGCCGCGAGATCGCCCAGTTCGCCCAGTCGGTGAAGACCGCGCTGCGGGTGCTCGGCCAGCCCGCCGGACCGTGTCGCCTCCCGGTCGGCCCGGAGCCCGAGGGGCTCGAGGCCGACGCTCGCCGCATGCTCGAGGGCCTCGGCCTCCTCGGCTGAGCCGACCCCACCATGGCGCCGCCCGTCACCATCACGTTCCTGGGCGGCCTGGGCGAGATCGGTCGCAACTGCATGGTGCTGGAGCAGGAGAACCAGCTCCTGCTGCTCGACTGCGGCCTCATGTTCCCCGAGCTCGAGCACCTCGGGATCGACCTCATCCTCCCGGACTTCACGTGGCTGCGGGACAACGCCGACCGGGTGATCGGCTGCATCGCCACCCACGGCCACGAAGACCACGTCGGCGGCCTGTCCTACCTGCTGCGCGAGCTGTCGTTCCCGATCTACGGGTCGGCCCTCACCCTCGGCCTGGCCAGGAACCGCATCGAGGAGGCGGGGCTGCTCGCCCGGACCGACCTCATCCCCGTGGTCGACGGCGAGCGCCGGATGATCGGGCCCTTCGACGTGGAGTTCATCCCCGTCACGCACTCCGTGCCCCACGGCTTCGCCACGGCCTTCCACACCCCCCAGGGCGTGCTGATGCACACCGGCGACTGGAAGCTCGACCTCACGCCGGTCGACGGTCGCCTCACCGACCTCGCGCGCATGGGCGCGATCGCGTACGAGCAGGGCGTCCGGGTGCTGATGGGCGACTCCACCAACGCCGACAGCCACGGCCACAGCCGCAGCGAGAAGAGCGTGGGCGCCGTGCTCTACGACCTGTTCCACGAGCACGAGGGCCGGCGCATCGTCATCGCCTGCTTCGCCAGCCACGTGCACCGCGTGCAGCAGATCGCCGATGCCGCCATCGCGTTCGGTCGCAAGGTCGCCACCCTCGGCCTGTCGATGAAGAAGAACATGCGCCTCGCCCGCGAGATGGGCCTGCTGCACATCCCCGAGTCGTCCATCATCGACATCGAGGACATCGGCGACGTCGCCGACGGCGACGTGTGCGTCATCTCGACGGGCAGCCAGGGCGAGCCCATGTCGGCGCTCACGCGCATGGCGAACGGGGAGAACCGGTGGCTCACCATCGGCGAGGGCGACACGGTGATCCTGTCGTCGCACCCCATCCCGGGCAACGAGATGGATGTGAGCAAGGTGATCGACGGGCTCGTCCGGCTCGGCGCGCGGGTCGTGCACTCGGGGATCGAGGACGTGCACGCCACCGGCCACGCCAAGCAGGAGGAGATCAAGACGCTCCTGTCGATCGTCGAGCCGCAGTGGTACGTGCCCGTGCACGGCGAGTACCGCCACCTGGTGGCCAACGCCGAGCTGGCGCAGGTGATGGGCGTGCCGGTGGAGCGCACGCTCGTGTGCGCCGACGGCGACCAGCTCACCATCGACGACGACGGCATCCGCGTCAGCGGCCAGGTGCCGGCGGGCTACCTGTACGTGGACGGGATCGTCGGCGACGTGGGCCAGGGCGTGCTGCGCGATCGGCGGGTGCTCGCCGAGGAGGGCGTGGTGGTCGTGGTGGTGTCCGTCGCCATCGAGGACGGGGCCATCCTCACCGGTCCCGAGATCATCACCCGAGGCTGGGTGTACGCGCCCGAGGCCGAGGCGCTGCTCGACGAGTGCGCCGACGTCGTCCGTCAGGCGATCAAGGACCTCTTCGTGGAGGCGGGTACGCCCGACCTCGAGTCGCTCCAGCGCGCCGTGCGCCGTGCCGCGGGCCGCTTCGTCAACGACCGGACGAAGCGGAAGCCGATGATCGTCCCCGTCGTGATGGAGGCGTGAGGGTCGTCCGGTAGGGATGCGACGCCGGGCCGCTGGGTACGGCCATGGCGTCTTCAGCAGCGAGGGCAGCTCCGCATCCGTGTGTCAGGACGTGGATCCGTGCTGGAAACCACCACGAGCGATCGACTGGACGATGACGAGCTCGCGCGCATCCATGGGCTCGTGAGCGCCGCCCGCGACCGGTTGGCCGCGGTCGAAGAGGGCGCCGGGCGGCTGCACGCACTGCTCGAGTGGATCCTCGCCGCCGTGCCGCCGCTCGCGGCCGTGAGCGATCGGGTCGTCGTGGCGTGGAGCGCCGAGCTCGAGCGACTGTCGGGCATCCCGGCCACCGCCGCGCTCGGACGGCCCGTCCGGAACCTGTTGCCTGGGACGCACGGCCTCGTGGACGCAGTGGTCCGGGTGGAGCGGGCGGGGGGCGATCTCGTGGTGCGGGAGCTCTCCGTCGAGCCTCCGATCACGCCTCCGGCAGGTGGCTTCTCAGCTGGTCCAGCACCTGCGCAAGGCGACGGGAGATCTGCATCTGGCTGACGCCCAGCCGCTCGGCGATCTGGGACTGCGTCAACCCGTCTTCGAAGTAGAGGCCCAGCAGCTCGCGCGACCGGGGGTCGAGCAGCCGCACCGCGGCCTCGATGGTGACCCGCTCCTCTGCCTGCTCGATGCTGCGATCGTCCGAGCCGAGGGTGGCCTCCAGTGACGGGGCGTCCTCGGCCGCTTCGCCATCGTGGGCTCGGGGCGAGATCGACGCGGGCGTGCGACCGGACTGCGCGATGCGGGTGGCCAAGACCTCGGCCACCGGCATCCCGAGGAGGTCGGCCACCTCGTCGGGCGAGGGCGGGCGCCCGAGGTCCTGGGTGAGGAGCTCGTCGGCGTCGCGCAGCGCGCTGCTCAGCTCGTGCACGCGTCGGGGCACTCGCACGGCCCAGCCGGCATCGCGGAAGTGGCGCTTCAGGGCACCCACCATGGTGGGGTTGGCGAAGCCGAGGAACGGCAGCGAGCGGGCGGGTTCGAAGCGCTCGAGGGCGAGGAGCAGCGCCTCGAGGGCCACCTGCTCGAGGTCCTCCTGCGGCTCCCCGTTGCGGTGGTACTGGCGCGACAGTCGGCACGCGTTCCCGTGGTACCGCTCCACCAGGGCGCGGCGGTCATCCTTCCGCCGCCGACGGTGGTAGCGGACGTGCAGGCGCCAGTCGTCCTCGTCCACCGAGGGCGCCCGGACCGAGGTCATGACGAACCTCGCCACGTTCGTCGTGGGACGCGTGAGGTGCGCTTCGAGATCGTCAGCGGCGTCGAGCAGCTGGCGGACGGCGGTGACGGGGCGTCCCTGCATGGTCGGCCGGATACCCCGTTGGGTGCGCTTGCATCCGGATCTGCTTGCCGGACGGGCGTTCCGGACCTCTTCCGGACCATCCGTTTAGACCGGTTGCGGCAGGGGCAGCACGCGGTAGTGGCGGTGGTCCGGGAGGTCGATCGTGCAGATGACGGAGCAGTGGGTCTGGCGCCGGTGGCAGCTCGTGAGCCTCGACGAGGCTGACGGCGAGGTCACGTTGGATGCGATCGAGCTGTCGAACGCCGTCACCGACGCCGAGGGCGACGCCGGTCCGGTGACCGTCGTGTTCCGCGACGGTCCGGTGCCCGATGGGGCGGGCGACACCGTGGCGGAGATGCTGCAGCGCTGGCTGGACCGCGAGGACGGCCTGTGCGACGTCTTCCACCGTCGCGACGCACCGCTGTCGATGTTCGCGATGTTCCAGGGCACCGACGCGGTGCTCGCCTCGGTGCACGACCTGGGGTAGCGCCCGGCATGCTGACCCGGCATGCCCGAGCTGCCTGAGGTCGAGACGGTCCGGCGCCAGCTCGAGCCGCTGGTGACCGGGCGAGCGATCACGGAGGCGTGGGGTCACGCGTCGCCGAAGTTCGCGTCGGCGCCCTTCGCCGCGGGTGCCCGCATCGATGGCGTCGGCCGGCGCGGCAAGTACCTGCTGCTCGGGCTGGACGACGACCGGGAGCTCGTGGTGCACCTCGGGATGACGGGCGTGCTCCGGTTGCGATCAGGCGACCTCGACCCCTACGTGCGGGCGTGGTGGGCGCTCGACGACGGACAGGTGCTCGAGCTCCGCGACGTACGGCGGTTCGGGCGCATCGGGGTCGTGGCGTCAGGTGAGTACAGCTCGCTCCCGACGCTCGCCGCCCAGGGGCCGGAGCCGTGGGACGAGGCCCTCGACCGCGGCGGCCTCTGGGAGCGCACCCGGCGCAGCTCGGCGAGGATCAAGACGCAGCTCCTGTCGCAGCGGCCTGTCGCCGGCGTCGGCAACATCTACGCCGACGAGGCGCTGTGGCGGGCGGGGATCCACCCGGCGCGCCGGTCGATCACGCGCCGACAGGCCGACCGCCTCCTTGCCGAGCTGCGCACGGTGCTCGAGCAGGGCATCGCCAACGGCGGCACGACGCTCCGCGACTACCGCACCCCCGACGGCGAGCCCGGCCGCAACCAGCTCGCCCTCGGCGCCTACGGGCGGGCGGGGGAGCCGTGCCTCCGCTGCGGCACCGAGCTCCGCCGCACCGTCATCGACGGGCGCGGGACGACCCACTGCCCGGTCTGCCAGCGCCGCCGCTGAGCCGCCTCCGGGGTCGATCCGCCGCCGAGGCGCTTGTTCCCCTTGTTGCAGATGTGGCCACTGGTACGGTTGTGGCCACTGTGGCTACGACCCAAAAGCCCCGCAGCGGGGGCACGAAGCGCGCGCCGGCTCGCAACAAGGCGGCCCCGCCGCCCACGTTCGTCGATCGGCTGATCGGGAGCTTGACCGCGGGCCTCGGCAGCCACGGCGGCGACGTCGGCGGCCTCCTGTGCATCGCCCTCGGCATCGTCGCCGGCATGGGCATCTACGCCAACGCCGCCGGCCCGATCGGCCGAAGCCTCGACACCAGCATCGGCATGGTCGTCGGGTGGGGGCGCGTCGTCGTGCCGGTCGCCCTCACGGCCCTCGGCATCGTGCTGGTGCGCGGCGAGGTGGGAGGAGAGGAGGAGGCCGAGGACGGCTCCCGCTCGTACCTGTGGGTCGGCGGGTTGATGATCGCCGTCGGTGGGTGCGGCCTCCTCCACCTCCTCGACGGGCGCCCCGGGCTCGATGCGCCGACGGCGAAGCTCGTCGATGCCGGCGGGCTCCTCGGCGTCGCCGCCGCCGGACCGCTGGCGGCGGGGATCGCGCCCTGGGGCGCGGGCCTCCTGCTCGCCGCGCTGGTGCTGGCCGGCCTCGTCGTGCTCACGCGGGTGCCGGTGCGCGCCGCCGCCGAGAGCACCGCGGCCGCCACCCGACCGGCGGGCCTCGCGCTGGTGGACGCCGCCAAGCGGGTGGGCGCCAACCTCTTCTCGCTGGCGGGGGCCGATCCGGCGCACGGCCCGCGGCTGTTCGACCAGGACGTGGACGACCTCCTCGACCTCGACGCCGAGGGCGACGGCGAGGCCGCCCACCTCCGCCGGCCGCCGGGGCCGCGCAAGCCGAAGGTGCAGGTCCCCGAACCCGAGGAGCCGGTGGAGACGGAGCAGCTCGAGATCGAGCTCGGCCCCGCCGTGAAGGGTTCGCCGTGGAAGCTGCCGCCCTCCAACCTGCTGCACCGCCAGAGCAGCCAGGAGGTCGACCGGGCCGCGGTGGAGGCGGCCGGGCACGTGCTCGAGCGAGCGCTCGCGCAGCACGGCGTCGAGACGAAGCTGGTCGGCATGGTGGTCGGCCCCTCGGTCACCCGGTACGAGCTGGAGCTCGGGCCCGGGGTGAAGGTGGCCCGCGTCACGAGCCTCCACAAGGACATCGCCTACGCGATGGCGTCACCGGACGTGCGCATCCTCGCTCCGATCCCCGGCCGCCAGGCGATCGGCGTCGAGGTGCCGAACAACGACCGCCAGATCGTGGCCCTGGGCGACATCCTCTCGTCGCCCGAGGCGAAGCGGGCCACCCACCCCCTCGAGGTGGCCGTCGGCCGCGACATCAACGGCAAGGCCGTGATGATGAACCTCGCCACCATGCCGCACCTGCTGATCGCCGGCGCCACCGGCGCCGGCAAGTCGAGCTGCCTCAACTCGATCATCACCTCGATCCTGATGCGGTCCACACCCGATCAGGTGCGCATGATCCTCGTGGACCCCAAGCGCGTGGAGATGGGCCAGTACGACCGGCTCCCGCACCTGCTCACCCAGGTGGTGACGAACCCGAAGAAGGCCGCCAACGCGCTGGCCTGGGCCGTGCGGGAGATGGAGCGTCGCTACGACCTGCTGGCCGAGGTCGGCTTCCGCGACATCACCGGCTACAACGCCGCCCACGATCGTGGCGACCTGCCCGACGACGTGTCTCCCAGCGGCGACGTGGTGCGCACGTTCCCGCGGCTCCCGTTCATCCTCGTGGTGATCGACGAGCTCTCCGACCTGATGATGGTCGCGGCGCGCGACGTGGAGGACTCGATCTGCCGCATCGCCCAGATGGCGCGAGCGGTGGGCATCCACCTGGTGATCGCCACGCAGCGCCCGTCGGTGAACGTGATCACGGGCGTGATCAAGGCGAACGTGCCGGCGCGCCTCGCCTTCGCGGTGTCGAGCGCCACCGACAGCCGCGTGATCCTCGACCAGCAGGGGGCGGAGCGGCTCATCGGCAAGGGCGACATGCTCCTGCTGGGACCCGCCTCGTCGGCTCCGTCGCGCATCCAGGGCTCCTGGGTGAACGAGGACGAGGTGCGCAAGATCGCGGCGGTGTGGAAGCGCCAGGCCCCCGAGATCGAGTACGACAAGGAGGTCCAGGGCCCGGAGGAGGGCACCTCCTCGTCGGGCATGGGCGGCGGCGGCGCCGGCGACGACGACGACGACCTCGTGCGCCAGGCGATGGACCTCATCGTGCGCTCGCAGCTGGGCTCCACCTCGATGCTGCAGCGGAAGCTGAAGGTGGGCTTCGCCCGCGCCGGGCGGCTGATGGACCTGCTCGAGCAGCGCGGCGTCGTCGGGCCGTCCGAGGGGTCGAAGGCGCGCGCCGTGCTGATGTCCGTCGAGGAGCTCGAGAACGCGATGGAGCAGGGCGAGGTCTGAGCGAAGGCGCGATCAGGTGGGCGGCCGGTTCGCCCACTTGTCGAGCACGAGGGCGTGATCAGCCGGGTGGGCGTCGGACAGTCGCTCGGCCTCGGACGTGCGGTAGTACACCGCCACCGCTGGGAGCTCGAGCGGCACGCGGTGCTCGGTGAGGGCGAGGAACAGGTCCCAGTCGGCGTACTCCCACAACCGCTCGTCGAACCGCGCCTCCGGCAGGCCGGCGCGGTGCGCCACCACGCCGATGTCGGCGATGTTGCCCTGCAGCAGCCGATCGCGGTCGAACGGGTTGAACTGCATCCGCGGCCACCCGCGAGAGGGCAGGCCGTGCACGCGGTCCCAGTCGTCGATGACGCGCGCGCCGTAGAGCACGTCGTGGTCGGGGTGGTTCTGGAAGGCCCAGGCGACCGCCTTGAGCCAGTCCTGGTCGAGCACGTTGTCGTCGTCGAGGTAGGTGATGACCTCGCCGCGCGCCTCCCTCAGCGCGGCGTTGCGCGCGGCCGCTGGACCGCCGTGCTCGACCCGGAACGCCCGCACGCGTTCGTCGCCCACGCTCGCGACGATGGACTTGGCGGTGTCGCCGCCATCGTCCACGACCAGCATCTCCCACCGCCGGTAGGACTGGGCGATCACCGAGTCGATCGCGCTGGCGAGGAGGTGCGGGCGCTCGTGGGTGGGGGTGACGACCGAGATGAGGCGGTCCTCCTCGACGTCGACCGCACCGAGCCACGCCTTCGTGGTCCACACCTGCTGCGCTCGTTCGAGCTCGCGCGTGGCCGCCTCCAGCGCCGTGACCGCGGGCTCCAGGACCTGCGTCGCGCCCTCGACGGCGCGGAGCGCCTGGTGCGCCAGATCGAGCGCACCCTCCGCCAGCCGCGGCGCATCCTCCCGGGCGTCCCGTGACGCCGCGGGCGCGACGTCCGGGACGGGGATCGCGCTGGCGAGCGCCGCCGCGGGCTGCCGGCCGCCGGCGACGAGATCCCATCGGGGCGCGCCGTCCAGCCCGTCGAGGTCCTCGCCGAGCGAGGCGGCGAGCGTCGGCGCGATCTCGGTGAGGCCCATCGGATCGGCTCGCACGCCGGGGGTGATCCGGGGACCGGTGGCGAGGAGCAGACCCCTGTCGGTGTGGTCGCCCGTGCGCCAGTGCTCGTAGGGGGCGTACACGGTGCCGATGCGCGGTGACCAGACCCGCTCGACGGGCACGCTGCGGTGCCACTCGACGAAGAGGTCCGGGAACGTGTCACCTGGCGAGCGCTCGAGCACGTCCTCGGCCCGGACCACTCGTCGGACGGCCGGACCGCCCGTGTCGACGTTGATCAGCTCGAGCAGCCCGCGCTCGATGATGGCCGCGAGCGCCTCGCGGTCAGCCTCGGCCACGAGGCCGGACGGCTCTCGTCCCACCACGTTGAACCGCAGCCCGCTGACCGCGGTGTTGTTCGGGATCCAGAACCACCGGCGGTCGGCGCGCGGGCCGTGGATGATGGCCGGAGCGGGGGGCGCGGCGGCGATGCGGCGCCGCAGGCCGGCGGCGGCGAGGTGCCGGAGCGGCTGCCCGACCGAGGACGGGGCCGCGTCGAGCACCCGCCGGGCGACCTGGCTGCGCCACCCCGTGGGCACCCCGGATCGGTCGTCGTCGTCGAGGCGGAGGAGCACCTCGTCGAGCAGGTGGTCGCCGTCGAAGTGCGACTGCATCCCGTGCGACAGGTGCACGTAGCACGCGGCATCGGGCCCCGCTCGGTCGAGGTGCTCGCCGATCACCCCGTCGAGACGGCGGTAGACCTCGAGGACGGGATCGCCGAGCAGCCGACGGGCGGCGGCGTCGTGGCGCGGGTGGTCCTGCTGGTGCACGTGCCACAGCTGGTGGCCGACGCAGTGCGACTCGCCGACGACCGAGATGAAGAGGTCCCACCCGCCCCTGTCCAACAGGTGCAGCGACGCGCGCCGCTTGGCGTCGAGACCCTGGGTGATGAGTTCGAACAGGCGCCGCTGCTCGTCGAGCGTGCGGTGGACGCCGTCGCGCAGCGTGTAGTCGCACGGCGCGAACTGGTCCTCGCCTCGAGGCGGGGGGCAGGAGCCGTACGGGTGATCGCCGACGGCCTGTGCGAGCTCGTCGAGCAGCTCGGCAGGGAACGATGCGGTGCCGTGGTGCCGGTCGTGGCATCCCCACTCCTTGAGGAGGATGCCGTGAAGCTCGCTCGGCAGCTCCGAGTGGGGCACGTCGAGGACGCAGACCGAACGGCCCCGCGCCGAGAGGGTCTCCCAGAACGGTGTGCCGCCGGATTCGCGAGGGCTCGTGGGGCGGAAGTCGTACTGGCCCTCGGCCAGCTGCACCCAGTTGTGGTAGCGGTGGTGCCCCACCTCGAGGCCCGTGGCGAACGACTTCCACGTGGACCCCACGAAGGTGCCGTACGGCGCGACGGTCTCGACGACGGCGCCCTCCGCCAGCAGACGGGCGATGTTCGGGCAGGCGCCGGCTCGCGCGAGGTCGACCATGGTCGCGGCATCGCACGCGTCGAGCGCCACGTAGAGCACGCGCGCGGTGGTCGGCGGCCGGTCGTCCACCTCGGAACCATAGAGGCGACCACGATCAGGCGGTGCCGGGCCGGCGAGCCGTATACGGTCCCGCGGATGTTCGACCTCGTCACCGAGGCCATCGACGCTGCGCTCGCCGCCGGGGCCAGGTATGCGGACGCGCGGATCATGATCGTGCGCTACGAGTCCATGAGCGCCAAGAACGGCGTCGTCGAGGGGCTCACCCAGACCGAGACCGCCGGCATCGGCGTGCGCGCCCTGATCGGCTCGTCGTGGGGCTTCCAGTCCACACCGGAGCTCACCGCCGCCGCCGCCCGGCGCGCAGGGGAGCGAGCGGCTGAGGTCGCCCGCGCCAGCGCTCGCGTCACGGGGGCGCCGATCGATCTGGCACCGGCGCCGGTGGTGCAGGCCAGCTGGGCCAACCCCTACGAGGTGCACCCCCTCGACGACGTCGGCATCTCGGAGCGTGCCGACCTCCTCGTCGGCGTCACCACCACGATCGCCGACGCCGGCATCCCGCTCGCGCAGGCGGCGCACCAGATCTGGGACACGCAGAAGTGGTTCGCCTCCAGCGAGGGCAGTCGCATCGATCAGCACATCGTCGAGTGCGGCGCCGTCATGGACGCCACCGCCATCGGCGACGGCGAGACGCAGCGCCGCAGCTACCCCGGCGTGCGCGGCCAGTACGGCACCCGGGGCTGGGAGGTGGTGCGCGAGATCGATCTGCTCGGCAACGCACCCCGGATCGCCGACGAGGCCAAGGCGCTGCTCAGCGCGCCCCAGTGCCCGGAGAAGACCACCACGCTCATCCTCGGCAGCGAGCAGATGGCGCTGCAGATCCACGAGTCGGTGGGCCACGCCATCGAGCTCGATCGCATCCTCGGGTGGGAGGCGGCCTTCGCCGGCACGTCGTGGCTCGATCCAGCGCAGCTCGGCTCGCTGCGCTACGGCTCCGACCTCATGAACATCACCGCCGACGCCACCCTGCCCGGTGCGCTCGGCAGCTTCGGCTACGACGACGAGGGCGTGCCCGCCCAGGCCGTCGACATCGTGAAGGACGGCACCTGGGTCGGCGTGCTGTCGGGCCGCGACTCGGCGCCGCTCGTCGGGCTCACCTCCGGTGGGATGGTGCGCGCCGATGGCGCCGCCCGGCTGCCGATGGTGCGCATGACCAACGTCGGCCTGCTGCCGGGCGACAGCTCGCTCGAGGAGATGATCGCCGCCACCGACGACGGCATCTACATGGACACCAACCGGTCGTGGTCGATCGACGACAAGCGCCTGAACTTCCAGTTCGGGTGCGAGATCGCGTGGGAGATCAAGGACGGGCAGCTCGGGCAGATGCTGCGCAACCCCACGTACACGGGGATCGGTCCACGCTTCTGGGCGTCGATGGACATGGTCGGCGGCCCGGACGAGTGGGTGTTCTGGGGCACGGCGAACTGCGGCAAGGGCCAGCCCATCCAGGTCGGCCACACGGGGCACCCGGCGGTGCCGGCGCGCTTCACCGACGTTCGGGTGGGGGTCCGATGAGCAGCGCCACGAGCTGGGACCCCGAGGCCGACGACCTGGCCCGGCGCGCCTTCGCCGTCTGCGACCGCGTGCTCGGCCTCGTCGGTGATCGCGCCGACGCGCTGGTGTCGTGCGGGCAGGGCACCAGCGCCCTGACCCGGTTCGCCAACAGCCGGATCCACCAGAACATGGCCACCGACGACCACCACGTGCGGCTGCGGGCCGTCGTGGACGGCGGCCGCATCGCGCAGGCGTCCACCACCCGTGTCGACGACGACGGCTTGGCCCGCCTCGTGGAGAGCACGATCGCGGCCGCTCGGCTCCGCCCGCCGGATCCGGAGTACCCGGGGCTGGCTCCGCCCGCCGACCTGCACGAGGTCGACCACTTCGATCCTGACACGGCGTCGGCGTCCCCGGACACCCGCGCCGAGATCGTGGCTGCCTTCGTCGCCGCGGGCGCTGACCTCGAGTCGGCGGGCTACTGCTCCACCGAGGCGGACACCAACGTGCTGTGCTCCACCACGGGGATCCGGTACGCGAGCCGTTCGACGATGGCGCAGGTCGACGCGATCCACCGGGCGGCCGCCACCGACGGGCCGCCCACCGACGGCTACGGCCAGACGACGTCGCGGTCGGTCGGCGACCTCGATGGGCAGGCGGTGGGCGAACGCGCGGCGGCCAAGGCGAGGAGCGGCGTCGATCCCGTCGAGCTCGACCCGGGCACCTACGAGGTGGTGCTCGAGGCGAAGGCGGTGGCGGCGATGCTGCTCTTCCCGGCGTGGCAGGGCTTCAACGCCAAGGCGCACGCCGAGGGCACCAGCTTCGCCCACCTCGGCGAGCAGCAGTTCGACGAGCAGATCACGCTGTGGGACGACGCCACCGATCCCCGCGCCCTCGGCCGCCCCTACGACGCCGAGGGCACCGCCAAGCGACGGGTCGAGCTGGTGCGCGACGGCGTCACCGTCGGCCTCGCCCACGATCGCCGCACCGCCCGGTTGGCGGGTGTCGAGCCCACGGGGCACTCGCTCGGGCAGGAGTCCTTCGGCGGCTACCCAGCCGACCTGTTCCTGCAGGGTGGTGACCGGTCGCTCGACCAGCTGGTCGCGGGCGTCGAACGGGGGCTGCTCGTCACCGACCTCTGGTACAACCGCATCCTCGACCCGAAGACCCAGGTCGTCACCGGGCTCACGCGCAACGGTCTCTTCCTGATCGAGGGCGGCGAGGTCACCCGGCCGGTGCAGAACCTCCGCTACACCCAGTCGGTGGTCGGCGCGCTGGCGCCCGGGCACGTCCTCGGCATCGGCGACGACGCCCAGCTGGTGAGCAACGAGGGTGGCATCGTCCACGTGCCATCGCTCCGCCTGGCGGCCTGGTCGTTCACCGGCAACGCCCAGGGGTGAGCTGAGCCGACGGGGTCAGCTCGATGATGCGAGGTCGCGGCGCCAGAACGTCGCGACGGCTGCGAGCGCGGTCACGAGGACGTAGCCGAGCAGCGTCAGCCCTGCCGTCGTCGTCGATCGGGTGAAGTCCTCGGTGTGGAGGTCGGCACCGCTCACGAAGATGGCCCCGTTCTCGCCGACGAGGAACCGCCCGGTCCACGGCTTCCAGGCTCGCAGCAGGTTCTCGATGATGAGCAGGTAGGCGAAGGCCACGCCGAGGGCCGCCGCCGTGCTGCGCCCGAGCATCGCCACCGACGCCGCGAAGGTCGCGACCAGTCCCGTGAGGCACGCGATCCGCACGATCGCGTCCGCCACCGAGCGCCACCACGCCGCATCCATGCCATCGGTCGTGCCCGGGCCCAGCGCGGCGGGGAGGAAGGCGGCGGTGAACAGGATCTGCAGCCCGATGGCGATGGCGGCCGCGACGAGACCGCACGCGAGGAGCTTGGCGACCGCCACGCGGCGGCGATCGGGCTCCCAGGTGAGCAGCGTGACGAACGTGCCGGCCCGCCACTCAGCCCCGACCATCGACGCGCCGCCGGCCACCGCACCGATCATCAGGAAGAAGGCGCCGACGCCGAGGAACGTGTCGCCGGTGGTCTCGTGCAGCTCCGCGAGCCGGAACGGGTCGAGCGGGCGGGCCTGGCTGGCGGTGCGATGGGCGAAGTACGCCGTCCCCACGCAGCCCACGACCGCGACGACGACCAGCCAGCGCACCAGCCGCCGACTGAGGCACCGGCGGACCTCGATCATGAGCATGTGCGCCATCAGGAGGCCTCCTCGAGCTGCGGATCGGCGGTCAGCTCGAGGAACACGTCCTCGAGGGTCGCCTCCTCGGCGACCAGCTCCGTGACCCAGAGATCTCGGCGGCCGAGGGTCTCGGACACGCGGCCCGCTTCGCTGGCGGGCAGGGCCACCTCGATGCAGGTGGTGTCCATCCTCGCCGGGATCCCCGCCTCCTGGAGGACGGCGAGCCCGGCGGCCAGGTCAGGCACCGCCAGGCGGAGGGTCGTCTCGTGGCCGCGGTGGAGGACGTCATCGACGGTTCCCGTGGCCACGCACCGACCTCGGGTGAGGATGGCGACGCGGTCGCAGGTGTGCTGGATCTCCGTGAGGAGGTGGCTGGACACGAACACCGTGCGCCCCTCGTCGCCCAGGGAGCGCAGGAGCTCGCGGATCTCCTTGATGCCCGCGGGGTCGAGGCCGTTGGCGGGCTCGTCGAGGATGAGCAGCTCCGGGTCCTTGAGGAGCGCTTGCGCCAGGCCGAGTCGCTGGCGCATCCCGAGGGAGTAGGTCTTCACCAGGTCGTCGGCCCGCTCCGACAGCCCCACGCGGTCGAGCGCCCGCGCCACCGCCTTGGGTCCGATCCGCTCGACCCGCCCCAGCAGCGCCAGGTTGCGTCGAGCGCTCATGGTCGGGAAGAGGGCGGGCGTCTCGACGATCGCCCCGATGCGGCCGATCACCCGGTCGACCTGCGCAGGCGCCCGCACGGCGAGGACGCTGGCGATGCCCGCGGTCGGCCGGGTCAGCCCGAGCAAGCACCGGATGGTCGTCGTCTTCCCGGAGCCGTTGGGCCCGAGGAACCCGAACACCCCACCTTCGGGCACCTCCAGGTCGAGCCCGTCGACGGCCACGTGAGCGCGTCGCCGCAGGGTCCGGTACTCCTTGCGCAGCCCCTGGATCTCGATCACCGATGTCATGGGGCGCAGGATCGAGCGCCACCGTGCCGAGATCGTTACGAAGCGTGGGAACGCGTTCGTTTCGTTGCGATGGGCCGCCACATGACGTACAACCATCGGGGGTGGGCTGTGCGAGCAGGCGAAGGTGGTTCCGGGCTCGTGCTCTCCGTGCTCGGTGCTCCGCGCATCGAGCGGGACGGGGCCGCGGTCACCTTCGACACCCGGAAGGCCACCGCGCTGCTCGGCTACCTCGCGGTCACGGCACGGGCCCAGCGCCGGGAGACCCTGGCGGCTCTGCTGTGGCCCGATGCGGACGACACCCGAGCCCGGAGCGCGCTCCGCCGCACCCTGTCGGTGATCAAGAAGGAGCTCGGGGACCTGGGCCCGACCATCACGCGCGATCAGGTCGAGCTCGTCGACGGCGACGGCATCTCGATCGATGTCCGAGACTTCCTCGCCGGCGTGACCTCGGAGGACGTGGAGACGGTTGCGCGGGCGGCGGCCCTCTGGCGAGGCGATCTGCTCGCCGGCTTCGGCCTGCGCGACAGCCCCGACTTCGATGACTGGCACGCCAGGGAGGCCGAGCGCCTGCGTCGCGCGATGTCTGCCGCGTGTGCGCGCCTCGTCGACGCCGATGCGGCGGCGGGGAAGGGCGCGGATGCCATCAGGCACGCGGAGCGGTGGCTGGACCTCGACCCGTTGCACGAGCCGGCCCACCGCGCGCTCATGCGGCTGCACGCCCAGCGCGACGACCGAGCCGCCGCGGTCCGCCAGTACCGCCAGTGCGTCCGCATCGTCGACGAAGAGCTGGGGGTGGCTCCGCTCGATGAGACGCGGGCGCTCTACGAGGCCATCAGCGCGGGAGCGCTCGGACCGCCCACGGCCGCGCCCGCCGAGCATCCGACGGCGGCGGTGGTCGGCAGGTACCCCTTCGTCGGTCGGGACGCCGAGCTCGATCAGCTTCGCGCCGCCATCGGACCGGGTCGGGTCGTCGTGGTGGAGGGTGAGCCCGGGGTCGGCAAGACCCGGCTCGTGGAGGAGGCCCTCTCCCGCTTGGACCGGCCGGCGCTCGTGGCACGGTGCTACGACAACGACGGGGATGTGCCCTATGGGCCGCTCATCGACCTGCTGCGCCTCGCGCTCGCCGATCCGGTCGCCGGTGCCGCGTTGGCGGACCTCGCGACCCCCGTGGCGCTCGAAGCGGCCCGGCTGGTGCCGGAGCTGGCGCCGGTCGGCGCCGACGTCTCGCCGGCCGAGGGGCCGGGCGCCGAGGCGCGCTTCCTCGACGGCATCGCCCGCGCCGTGGTGGCCGCTGGGAGCGGGGCCCCCGGCGTGATCGTGCTCGACGACGCGCAATGGGCGGACGCCGCGACGCAACAGGTCGTCGCTCACCTGGCGCATCGCGGTGGCGACGATGGGCCGTGCCTGATCGTGACGCACCGCACCGGCGAGGTGGGCGACGCAGGCCCGCTCGCCAAGGCCCTCACCGATCGGCTTCGTGGCGGTTCGGGGGTGGCCATCCGCCTCGGCCGGCTCTCCGCCGCCGCGGTGTCAGCGCTGGTCGCCGGCGCCGTTCCCGGCGAGGACTCCGGGCGGGTGACGGAGGACGTGGTGCGGGAGAGCGAGGGCCTGCCCTTCCTCGTGGTGGCGTACCTGGACGTCCATGCGGGCGGCGAGACGGCCTCCTCCGACATCGGTGACCTGCTGCGCGGCCGGCTCGCCTCGCTGACCGACGGTGCCTCCCAGCTGCTCACCACCGCGTCGGTGATCGGTCGCTCGTTCACCTTCGGCGTGGTCCGCGCCGCCAGCGGTCGTAGCGACGACGAGGCGGTGAGCGGGCTCGACGAGCTGGTGGCGCGCGGTCTCGTGGAGGAGCGGGCCACGCCCGACGAGCCCACCTACGACTTCACCCTCGGCCAGGTCCGCCAGCTCGTGTACGACCAGACGTCGCTCGCCCGGCGCCGGCTCCTGCACCACCGCGTCGCGGAGGCGCTGCTCGGGGCATCGGGCTCAGCGGCGCACGGTGCGTCGGTCGCCGCGGCGGTGGCCCACCACGAACGTCAGGCTGGACGCGACGACCTCGCCGCCGAGCACTTCCGCCGGGCCGGCGATCATGCGCGTGCCGTGTTCGCCAACGCCGACGCGCGCGGTCACTACGAGGCGGCGCTGGCCCTGGGACACCCGGCGGTGGCCGACCTCCACGAGGCGGTCGGCGACCTCGACACCCTCGACGGTCGGTTCCCCGATGCCGTGGCCAGCTTCGAGAGAGCGGCCGCTCGCGCCGGTGGGGACGATGCCTCCCGCATCGAGGGGAAGCTCGGCGGGGTGCACCAGCGGCGCGGCCAGTGGGCGACCGCCGAGCAGCACTACCACGAGGCGCTCCGAGGCCTGGGCGATGACGGCTCGCTCGTCGATCGAGCCCGCCTCACCGCCGATCTCGCCATCACCGCCCACCGCCGAGGCGACACGGAGGCGGCCGCACGGTTGGCCGCCGAGGCCGTCTCACTGGCCGAGCGAGCGGGCGACGACGCTGCCTTTGCCCACACCGGCACCGTCGCGGGCCTCCTGTCGGCCAGCCGGGGCGACCTGGCCACCGCCCACACCCACCTCTCGGCGAGCCGAGCGCGCGCCGTTCGGCTCGGGGATCCCGCCGCGCAGGTGGCCGCGCTCAACGGGTTGGCTCGCGTGGCGTGGCTCGGCGGAGACCTCGGTCCCGCCCACGACCTGCTCGTCGAGGCGCTCGGGCTGTGCCTCTCCGTCGGCGATCGGCACCGCGAGGCCGCCCTGCGGGACCAGCTCGCGCAGGTGCTGCACGGCCTCGGGCGCCACGACGAGGCGATGGGAGAGCTGAAGCGGGCGGTGGCGATCTTTGCCGACATCGGGGTCGAGGGCGGCTCGATCCAGGCCGAGGTGTGGCGGCTGAGCGAGTGGGCCGATCACAGCCCGGGGCCGGCCCGTAACGATCCCCGAACGCTGGCAGGAGACAACGGTGCGGTGAGCGATGGCGCGGCTGCTCGGGGGCCTACCTGATGCCGTTCGCCGTCCTTCTCCTTCTCGTGCTCGCCTACGCCGGGTACCGCCGATCGGGACGTCCGGGGGCCCGGGTCTTCCAGGTGGTGGCGGCCGTCATCGGGTGGGCCTTCGTGGGCCTGTGCCTGCTCATCGCCGCCGTGCTCGTGGCGGTGGCGTTCCGGTCGGCTTCGCTGCCCGTCAAGGGGATCCTCCTTGCCGGTCTCGCCGCCGGAGCCCTTGCCTGGCAGATGCGGCAACGCGCCAAGGAACGGTCACCCGAACGGGTGGCGAGGATCGATCGAGTGGCGTTCGTGGGGGCGTACGTCGTCTACGCCGGGGCGGCGGTCGTGTGGCTCGTGCTCGGCCTGGTGCCGGCCCTGGCCGCCGCCTTCCCGTCCTTCGCCGACCAGCTCGATGGCTGGGGGACCCGCCAAACGGTCTTCGGCGACTGGGCAGAGCGGTCGGCGGGCGCGGCCCTGAACTCGTCCAGCGGCGTGCAGGTGACGTTGGACTACGCGTTCAGCGCCCTCAACATCGCGCTGGCGACGTTCCTCGTGGTCAAGGTGCGCGGCAACCGCACCGCCAACCTGCTGGCCATCGGGATGGTGGGAACCGCCGTCGCGTTCAACCTGCAGTCGCACGCCGCGCTGGTCGTCATCGGCACGCAGCTGGGCGGGTTCACCCAGCTGTGGCACGACCTCGGCGTGCACGTCTTGGCCGGCGTCGCCTACGTGTTCGCGCTGCTCCTGTTCCCGGACGGGTCGATCGACCGGTCGCGCGGGCCGCACCTGATGGGCCTGGCGCTGTTCTTCGGCCTGTTCTCGTTCGTGGCGATCTCGGACCACACGAGCGCGCTCGTGCTGCTGTTCGGAGTCCTGGTGCCGGCGGCGGCCCTGCTCGCGCACTCCCGGCGGTTCCGCGAAGCGCAGAGCCCGGAGCTCCGGCAGCTGTACCGGCTGCTGGGGGTCGCCATGGGCGTCTCCCTCGCCGGTGCCGTTGCGGTGCTCGTCGTCACGTCGGCGCTGAAGTCGCGCGACGAGCGGTTCACGGAGTCAACCCGCGACTACGCCATGCCCACGACGCTGGTCGCCGGCACCTACACCTACTACTGCGACCCGCACACCTCGGAGATGGAGGGCACCCTCGTCGTCTCCGAGCCGACGTCATCGGATGTCGGTACCAAGATCGTGACGCTCGAGGCTCACGGGAGCGAGTTCGACAAGAAGCGCCTCGATCTCGTGGAGGGGCAGAGCTCGGTGATCCGGTTCACCAACACGGACGGGACCGAGCACAACGTCGCGATCTACCGGACCCGAGTCCAGCACGACCCCCTCTTCCAAGGTGAGCTGTTCAGTGGTCAGGACCTGGCCACGTTCACGTTCCGCGTGTTCCGCATCGTGTTCGCCATCATCCCGATCACCCTGTTCGTGGCGATCCTGCGCTACCACCTCTGGGACATCGACAGGTTGGCCAACCGCGCCATGGTGTACGGCGCCCTCACCGGGGTGCTCGCCCTCCTCTACGCCGCCGGTGCACTTCTCGTCGGGCTCGTGCCCGGCGCGGTCTTCGACCAGCGCGAGCTCGTCGTCGTGTGGATCCTGGCCGCCGCGCTGCTGTTCCGCCCCGTCCGACGGCGGCTCCAAGCGACGATCGACCGCCGCTTCTACCGGGAGAAGCTCGACACCGTTCGCACGCTGGAGACCTTCGCGGCACACGTTCGCGACCAGATCGATCTCGATGAGCTGGCCGACGAGCTCGTCGCAGTGGTGTCGGGCACGATGCACCCGACGCGGGTGTCGCTGTGGATCCGCGACGCCGAAGGAACACCGGGGCGCGAGGGCTCCACGACAGGGGTGTCACCGTGACGTCCCGGTGGTCGCGGTGGCGGCGAATCGGCGCACGCGTCGACGACGTGACCCCTCCTGAGGGGCCCGCGGGCGCTGCCGCGCCGTTCGACGTCGCCGAGGACGACCTCCTGCTCTTGTACCTGCTCCAGAACCCCGAGACCGTCGCGGTCAAGGACATCGACGTGGAGTCCCCCGCCCTCGATGCCATGCGAGCGGCGGGCATCGACGTCATCGTGCCCCTCGTGTCGCAGGGCGAGCTCATCGGGGTGCTCAACCTGGGACCGCGGCGCAGCGAGCGTCCCTACAGCCTCGACGACCGCCGGCTGCTCGACAACCTGGCCGGCAACGCTGCGTCAGCGATCCGGGTCGCGCACCTGGTGCGCCATCGTGCGGAGCAGGCGCAGGCGCGCGAGCGGATCGACAACGAGCTGAAGGTGGCGCAGCTCATCCAGAAGCAGTTCCTGCCGCAGGAGGCCCCGGCGCCCGAAGGATGGACGGTGACCCCTCACTACTCACCGGCTCGGGAGGTCGGGGGCGACTTCTACGACTTCATCCCGCTGCCGGATGGTCGGCTCGGGCTCGTGGTCGGCGACGTGACGGACAAGGGGGTGCCGGCCGCGATGGTGATGGCCACGACGCACAGCATCCTGCGCAGCGACGCTCCGCGCCTGGTCGACCCGAGTGCCGTCCTGAGCCGGGCCAACGAGCTGCTGTGCGCCGAGATGCCGCCGAACATGTTCGTCACCTGCCTGTACGCCGTGCTCGATCCGGCGAGCGGTCACCTCGTGTTCGCCAACGCCGGTCACAACCTGCCGTGCATCCACACCGCCGACGGTGTCGTCGAGCCGCGGGCGACGGGGATGCCGCTCGGGCTGATGCCCGGCATCACCTACGAGGAGCAAGAGGTGACCATCGCGCCGGCGAGCTCCGTGCTGCTCTACAGCGACGGCGTCGTGGAGGCGCACGACCCGGGCGGCGACCTGTACGGCTTCCCGCGCATCCGGGCCCTGGTCGGCCGCACCCCGTACGACGCCGATCTGGTCGCGGCCGTGCTCGACGACCTGGCGGGGTTCACGGGCCCGGCATGGGAGCAGGAGGACGACATCACGCTCGTGTCGATCTCACGAGCGGCGGTGATCGCCGCGTCGACTCCCGCGCCGGACGATGGGGCGCTCGCCGCCTTCGAGGTCGCCAGCGAGCTCGGCAACGAGCGCCTAGCGGCCGAGCGGGTCGTGGACGCGGTGGCACCGCTCGGGTTGCCGGCTCCCACGGTCGACCGCCTCCGGACCGTCGTCGCCGAGGCGACGATGAACGCGATCGAGCACGGCAACGGGTGCCGACCCGACGTGCCCGTGCGGCTCCGGGTGGCGGTGTCCGAGCACGCCCTCACGGTCCAGGTGATGGACCAGGGCGGGGCGGAGGAGCTCCCGGAGGCCGAGACGCCTGACCTCGAGGCCAAGCTCGCCGGGCTGCAGACACCCCGTGGGTGGGGGCTGTACCTGATGCGGGCGATGGTCGACGGCCTCGAGGTCACCAGCGACGGCCAGGAGCGGACCGTGGAGCTCACGATCCGCGTCGACAGCGACAAGGAGACCGTGTGAACGAGTTCGAGGCAACCGTGCGGCAGGAGGGGGCGACGGCGACCGTCGACCTCACCGGGATGATCGACGGAGGCGCCGACGCGGCCCTCGACGCCGCCTACGGGCGGTGCGATGCCCTGGACGCGAGCGCGGTCGCCTTGGACTTCACGAGGGTCGAGTACATCAACAGCACGGGCATCGCGCTCCTGGTGTCCCTGCTCGCCAAGGCGCGGCGTGACGGGCGGCCGGTCGTGGCTTGGGGGCTCACGGACCACTACCGGGAGATCTTCGAGATCACGCGGCTGGCGGACTTCCTCGAGGTGGTGGCGGACGAGCAAGCAGCTCGCGTCGTCACCAGTGCGACAACAGGTGAGGGGTGAGGACATGGAACACGGACTGACGCTGATCACGGGACGCGTGGTCGATGACCACGTGGGGATCGTCGAGGTGCAGGGCGACATGAACGCCGGCTCGGAGGACGACCTCATGGCGGCCTATGCGGCGGCGTGCGGGTCGTCCACGAAGGGCGTCGTCCTCAACTTCGACAGGCTCGACTTCCTCAACAGCGGTGGCATCGGCCTGCTCGTGACGTTGCTGGTGCGGGCCAACCGCAGCGGTCAGCGCATCAGCGCCTGCGGGCTCTCGGAGCACTACCGGGAGATCTTCGAGCTCACCCGCCTCGACGATGCGATCGCCATCCACGGCAGCGAGGCCGACGCGCTGGCGGCGGTGACGAGGTGACCGGCGACGGCACGGTTGACGGCCCCGTCGACGGCTGGGCGCCCAACGTGCAGCGCCTGGCTCGGCCCGACGCGCCCGACGGTGCCACGAACATCAACGTCAGCGGTCGGCGCGTGGCGGGCCCGGTCCAGGGCTTCGGGAAGCTCTGGAAGAAGACCTACCGCGTGGCGATCGGCGACGCGGCCGGACCGGTCGAGGTCGTGGCGACGTGGCGACGGGACTTCGGCTCGTTCTGGCCCCAGGGCAGTCGCTTCTACGGCCCGATCACCGGGCTCGAGCCCGGTGAGGTCGCGCTGCTCAACCTGACGATGCCGGGGGGCCTCGAGCTGTCCACCGGCGTCCTCGTGCTCTACGCGGACGAGGAGGCCTTCACGCTCATGACACCGGAGGGTCATCAGTTCGCGGGCTGGATCACCTTCAGCGCGTTCTCCCGGGGGGAGGCGGGCACCACCGCCCAGGCCCAGGTGCTGATGCGGTCGAGCGACCCGATCTACGAGATGGGGATGGCCTTCGGGGCGCACCGGATCGAGGACCGGTTCTGGGAGGCGACGCTCACGGCCCTCGCCACGAGCCTGGGTGTCAGCGCGCCGGAGGTGGAGGCCACGAGGGAGTGCGTCGACAAGCGCCGTCAGTGGAAGCGAGTCGGCAACGTCCGGCACAACGCCGCCGTGCGATCCGGGCTCTACCGCATCCGCCACCCGAGGAGGCATCGGCTGGAGAACCCCAGCGCCAGCTAGGCGAGGGCCGACGCGTCGTGCGCGACGCGGAGGCGGTGCTGGGCCCAGAAGCCGGCGCCGGCCAGCAGCGCCGACGTGAAGAACGCGGCGCGCTCAGAGGACAGCGCGACCACGAGGCCGAGGAGCGGGGCGCCGACCGCCTGGCTCAGGTCGAAGAACAGCGAGAACGTGCCCACCGCCTGGCTGCGCTCGTGGTCGGGCACGTCGTCGAGGGCGGCGGAGAACAGGGCCGGGTACAGGAGCGACATCCCGACGGCCAGGCACGCCGTGGCCACCCACACCGCGGTCACCGACGCCCAGAGGGCGATCACGAGCGCCCCGGTGCCCACGGCGGCCAGCGCGAGCGTGGAGGCTCGCTGCCAGCCGAGCCGGTCGGGGAGCTTGGCGGCGAAGATCCGGATCAGCAGCACCGACCCGGCGTAGGCGAAGAACACCGGAGCGGTGTGCTCCATGCCGATGTCGGGTCCGTACACCGCCAGGAACGCCGCGAACCCCGTGAACGGGATGAGGCCGAGCATGAGCACGAACCCGGGGCCGAGGGCGGCTCGGTAGAGCAGCGTCTTCGGCTTCTCGGTGGCCACCGCGTGGTGGGTGGGCGTGCCGAGGCCGAGCAGCGCGGCGACGAAGGCGGCGAGCGCCGCCACCTCCCACACCCGGTCGTAGCCGGCGGTGTCGGCGAGGTGCTCGCCGAGGGCAGGTCCGAGGGCCAGGCCGCTGTAGAGCGCGACGCTGAAGTAGCTGGCGGCCTCACCCCGGCGATGTGCGGGGGCCAGGTCCTGGGTCGCGGTGGCGGCGCCGACGAACACCGCGGCCTCGCCGATGCCGGCCAGCAGGCGGAGCACGGCCAGCGCGGGCACGGCGTCGACGAGCGTGTAGGTGAGGGTGACGAGGCCGAAGAGGAACGCCCCGCCGCTCAGCAGCACCCGCCGGCCGTAGCGGTCGCCGAGGCGGCCGGCCCACGGGCGGATCACCGCCGCCGAGACGGCGAAGGCGCCGACCACCAGCCCCACCTCGAACCCGTTGCCGCCCAGCACGGTCTCCACGTAGGTGGGCAGCGTCGGCAGCATCGTGCCCATGGCGAGGAAGTAGGAGAACGTCGCCAGGGTGACGATCAGGAAGCGGCCGGTCACCAAGCGTGGCTCCGCGTCGCCGGGGAGGGCGCGCGCGTCGAGGGCTGCCGGATCGGTCACGTGGAGATGCAACCACGAAGAGCCCCGAACCCTTCCGCCGGCCCCGTATCCTCCCGACGTGCACTCGCCCCCCCGGATCGGGATCCTCGTGGTCGCCTACAACGCCGCCACCACGCTCCGGTCGGTGCTCGACCGCATCCCGGAGGAGTTCCGTCCCCGCATCACGGCCATCCTCATCAGCGACGACCACTCCGGCGACGACACCTACGGCGTGGGGCTCGAGACAAAGCGGGACGTGGACGGGCTGCCGATCACGGTGGTGCGGCAGCCACGGAACCTGGGGTACGGCGGCAACCAGAAGTTCGGGTACACGTGGGCGATCGACCACGGCCTCGACATCGTCGTGATGCTCCACGGCGACGGCCAGTACGCGCCGGAGTGCCTGGCCGACGTGGTGGCGCCCATCGAGCGCGACGAGGCCGACGTGGTGCTCGGCTCGCGCATGATGGACCGTGGCGGCGCGCGGGCGGGGGGCATGCCGCTGTACAAGCTCCTGGGCAACCGGCTGCTCACCACCTTCCAGAACTCGGTGAGCGGGCTGGTGCTCACGGAGTGGCACTCCGGCTACCGCGCCTTCGCCACGGACGCCCTGGCTCGGATCCCGTTCGTGCAGAACTCCGACGGGTTCGACTTCGACACGGAGGTGCTGCTGCAGCTCCACGACGTGGGCGCGCGGGTCGCCGAGGTGCCGATCCCCACCTACTACGGGGACGAGATCTGCTACGTGGAGGGCATCCCCTACGCGTGGGACGTCGTGGTCGACGTGCTCCGCTACCGACTGCAGCGGATCGGCTTCGGCTCCGACTCGCTGGCCACCGCCAGCTCGTCGTACGAGCGCAAGCCCGACGAGCAGTCGAGCCACAGCCGGCTGCTGAGCGTGGTCCGCACGCGGGGGCCCGGCCGCGTGCTGGACGTCGGGTGCGCCGAGGGCCTGCTCGCCGAGGAGATGCGCCAGAGCGGCCACCACGTCACCGGCATCGACGTGGTGGCGAGCCCGGAGGTGAAGGAGCGGGTCGACCGCTTCGTCGAGGCGAACCTGGACGCCGGGCTGCCCTCGGTGATCCGCGAGGACGAGCGCTACGACGTGATCGTCGCCGCCGACGTGCTCGAGCACGTGCGCCAGCCGCTGGTGCTGCTGCAGCAGCTCCACGAGGTGCTGGCCCCGGGCGGCGCGCTGGTGGTGAGCGTGCCGAACTTCGGGCACTGGTACCCCCGCCTGCGCGTGGCCCTCGGTCGCTTCGACTACGACCGCCGCGGGATCCTCGACGAGGACCACGTCCGGTTCTTCACGCGGCGCAGCTTCGAGCGGCTCCTCCACCGCAGCGGCTGGCACATCGTGCGGCGTGAGGCGGTCGGTCTCCCGTTTGACGTCGCCGACCGAGGCGGGGGCGGCGAGGGGCTGGGCGCGGTCCTCAAGCGATCGATCGGCTGGCTCGATCGGCTCGGCCTGCGCGCCCGGCCCACCCTGTTCGGCTACCAGCTCCTCTACGACCTGGAGCCGGCGCGGGGATCGGTCGACTCCATCGCTTGACCGCTCCGGCCCGCTCGCGTGGTCGGTGCTAGCAATGCCCGGATGGACACTCGAGAGCTGGCCACCGGGCTGAAGTTCCCCGAGGGGCCCGTCGCCACCGACGACGGCGACGTGATCCTCGTGGAGATCGCACGCGGCACCCTCACCAAGGTGGCAGCCGACGGGCGGCTGGAGGTGCTCGCCAACGTCGGCGGCGGCCCGAACGGCGCGGCCTGGGGTCCCGACGGCGCGATCTACATCACCAACAACGGCGGCTGCTTCACGTTCGAGGAGCCGATCCCTGGGATCACCGTCCCGGGCGCGGTGCCGCCCACCTGGAAGGGCGGCTCGATCCAGCGGGTCGACCTGTCCACCGGCTCGGTGTCCACGCTCTACACCGAGTCGTCCAGCGGCCCGCTCCGCGCGCCCAACGACCTCGTGTTCGACGGCCACGGTGGCTTCTGGTTCACCGACCACGGCGTGCGGCTCGACCGCTCGAGCGACCGCACCGGCATCCACTACGCCAAGGCCGACGGCTCCAGCTGCCAGGAGGTGATCTTCCCGCTCGACGCGCCGAACGGCATCGGGCTGTCGCCGGACGGCTCGCGCCTCTACGCGGCGGAGACGCACACCGGCCGGGTGTTCGCGTGGGACCTGGCGGGCCCGGGCGAGGTGGCGAGCGTCGGTCCGGTGGGCCACGGCGGCCAGCTGCTGGCCGGGCTCCCCGGCCTCCAGCTGCTCGACAGCCTGGCGGTCGACGGCGAGGGCTGGGTGTGCGTCGGCACCCTCGTGAACGGCGGCATCACCGCCATCAGCCCCGACGGCGAGACCGTCGAGCACATCGGGCTGCCCGACCCCCTCGTCACCAACATCTGCTTCGGGGGCCCCGACCTCCGCACCGCCTACGCCACCCTGTCGGGCACCGGCGCCCTCGTCTCCTTCGAGTGGCCCCGCCCCGGCCTCCGCCTCCACCACGCGAGGTGACCCCCCAGGATCTGTGGTGCTTTTTGCGCAGATGCTGCGCAAAAAGCGACACAGATCCTGTGGTCAGTCGAGGAAGTCGGCGCTTCCGAGGTCGAGGCAGGCGGTGAAGGCTCGGTTGGCCATGGACTCGACGAGGGCGCGGCCGCGCTCGTTGGCCGGGTCCATCGCCCCCATCGCGCCGACGGGGTACACGGTCGTGCCGAGCGCCGCCCGCCGGTAGTGGTCCCACGCGAGCTCGAAGGGATAGTCGACGTCACGGCCGGCTTCCCGTCGGGCCGTGGCGACCAGCTCGTCGTACCAGCCCTGCAGGAGCTCGCGCTCGTGGGCGCGGCGCTCCTCGACGGTGAGCGACTGGCACAGGAAGTAGGCGACGTCGGTGACGGCGGGACCGCGGTACGCGATCTGCCAGTCGAGCACCGCGACCTCGTCCTCCAGGGGCGCGCGGTCGTCGAACATGAGGTTGTCGCCGCGGAAGTCGCCATGGCAGATCGTGGAGGGGGCCTCGTCCACGCCGGCCTGCATCAGGTGCTCGAGCTGGTCCTTGGTGCGGTCGCCGATCGAGTGCATCTCGTCGGAGAACACCTCGACCCGCTCGAGGAACATCGGCCACGCATCGCGGTACTGCTGTCCGGCGGCCAGGTTGACGGGATCGTCGAGCCGGGGCATCCACTCGAGCGCCTCGAGGTCGGGCGATGACCACCAGGTGCCGTGGAGCGCTGCGAGCGTGCGCAGCGCGGCGGCGGCCCGCCCGCCGGGGATGCCGGCCACCTGGCTGATCATGAGCCGTTCACCGAGGTCCTCGAGCAGGAGCCCGAACGCGCCCGACGCAGGGTCCATGTGGTTCCAGTAGCAGGTCGGGGTCCTCACCGGGACCTTGTCGGCGAGCTGCTGGTAGAAGCTGCCCTCGCGCCGGTAGAAGTCGAAGTGGTCGGCCACGGCCCGGTTCTCCGGGAACTGCGACGGGATCTTGAGGATCACCGTGCCCGGCGCACCGGAGGCGATGCCCTCGTAGCGCAGCGACAGGCGGGCGAGCTGGCCGACGATGCCGACGCCCTCGCCGATCATGTCGTGCTGGACCTCGGCGACGGCGCTGCCGGAGCCGAGGATCCCGCCTTCGCGCAGCGCGGCCGTCACGAACGCGGCGTCGGCGTCCTCCGTGCGGATCGGAACGTCCACCATCGGTCTGTCCCCCTTGCGCCGGCCCGCCCGGGACGACGCCGCGAGGATGACCGACGGTTCGGCCGGGCGCAAGGTCCCTCGGTAGCCTCGCGGTCCTATGGCCGCGCGTCGCACCTTCTTCGTCGAGACGCTCGGCTGCCCGAAGAACCAGGTCGATTCGGAAAAGCTGGTGGGGACGCTGCTGGCCGACGGGCTGGCCCCTGTGGACGACGCCGGCGCCGCCGACCTCATCGTCGTGAACACGTGCGCCTTCATCGAGGAGGCTCGACAGGAGTCGATCGACACCGTCCTCGCCCTCGCCGACCGCAAGGCCCACGGTGCCGAGCTCGTGGTCACCGGGTGCTTGGCCGAGCGCTACGGGAGCGAGCTCGCCGACGCCCTGCCCGAGGCCGACGCCGTCGCCGGCTTCGGCGTGCCCGTCACCCTCGGCCGCAAGCCGGCCGTCCCCAGCTTCGACCTGCTGAACCTGCCGCGCCCTGCGGCCTCGGCCCCGTGGGCGTACGTGAAGGTGGCCGAGGGGTGCGACAAGGCGTGCGGCTTCTGCGCCATCCCCAGCTTCCGAGGGCCACAGCGATCCCGGTCCATCGAGCAGATCCTCCGAGAGGTCGACGAGCTCGCCGCGAGCGGCGTGCAGGAGATCGTCCTCGTCGCCCAGGACCTCGCGAGCTTCGGGCGTGACCAGGGCGCGGGGACCAGGTCGATCGTCCCGCTGGTCGAGGCCGTCGCGGCGCGCGTGCCGTGGGTCCGGCTCCTGTACCTCTACCCCTCGGAGCTCACCGACCGGCTCGTCGCCACGGTGCTCGCCACCCCGGTGCCGTACTTCGACCTGTCGCTCCAGCACGTCTCGCGCCCGCTCGTTCGCCGCATGCGGCGCTGGGGCGACGGCGATCGCTTCCTCGCCCGGATCGACGGCATCCGGGCCCAGGCCCCCGACGCCGCCTTCCGCTCGAACTTCATCGTGGGCTACCCCGGCGAGACCGAGGCCGACCACGACCAGCTCCTCGCCTTCGTCCAGGCCGCCCAGCTCGACTGGTGCGGGTTCTTCGCCTACTCCCGCGAAGAGGGCACCTACGCCGCCGAGCTCGATGGCGTGGTGTCCCGGTCGCTCGTGCAGGAGCGGCTGGGCGAGCTCCGGGAGCGCCAGGACGCCATCACCGCCGCCCGACGTGACGAACTGGTGGGCTCCGAGGTCGAAGTGCTCGTGGATGCTCCCGGTGTCGCCCGCAGCCATCGCGAGGCGCCCGAGATCGACGGCATCGTCGTCGTCCCCGACGAGCTCGAGGCGGGCGCCTTCCACCGCGTGCGCATCACCGGCGCCGAGGGCCCCGACACCCAGGCCGAGCCGCTCGTGCTGGTCGGGCGATGAAGAGCTCCGACCACTTCGGCCCCTCGGCGCTGGCGACGCCGGCCAACCTCGTCACGATCTCGCGCCTCCTGCTCACCATGCCGTTCCTGGGGATGGTCGTGGCCGACGGCGCCTCCTGGTCGGCGGTCAGCTTCTGGATCGCCCTCTGCATCACCGACGGCATCGACGGCAACCTCGCTCGCCGGATGGGCACCACGCGCAGCGGCGCCTTCCTCGACCCGTTGGCCGACAAGGTGCTGGTGCTCGGCACGATGTTCGCGCTGGTCGCCAACGACACCTTCTGGTGGCCGGCGGTGGCGATCATCGCCGTGCGCGAGATCGGGATCATGCTGCTGCGCTCGTACTGGGGCCGGAAGGGTCGAGCGATCCCCGCCAGCCCGATGGCCAAGGCCAAGACCGTGGTGCAGGAGGTGGCGGTGGGCTTCGCGCTGCTCCCCCTCACCTCGGAGAACTACATGTGGATCGCCAACACCGTGATGGCGGCGGCCGTCGTCCTCACCGTCGTGTCCGGGATCCAGTACGTGCTCGCCGGGTCGCGCGCCGTCACCACCTCCGGGTCCCTCGCCTCCTGATCGGGCGCCGCTGGTCTGAGCGGTCGGCCTGATCGGGCAGGATGCCGGGGATGCGCTGCGAGATCGTCGCTGTCGGCACCGAGCTGCTCCTCGGCCAGATCGTCGACACCAACTCGTCGTGGATGGGGGAGCGGCTCGCCATGATCGGCGTCGAGCACCTCCGCCAGACGAAGGTGGGCGACAACCTCGCGCGGATCACAGCGGCGATCGACGAGGCCCTCGAGCGGGCGGACGCCGTGATCGTCTGCGGCGGCCTCGGCCCCACGCAGGACGACATCACCCGCGAGGCCATCGCCCAGGTGATGGGCGTGGAGCTCGTGCGCGACGAGAAGGTCGCCGAGGTGATCCGGGACCTGTTCGCCTCACGCGGCCGCGCCATGCCCGACAACAACCTGCGACAAGCCGACGTGCCCGTCGGCGCCACGGTGATCGAGCAGCGCACGGGCACGGCGCCCGGGCTGGTCTGCCCGGTGGGCGACAAGGTCGTGTACGCGGTGCCGGGCGTGCCGCACGAGATGAAGGAGATGCTGGAGCGCGCCGTCCTGCCCGACCTGGCGGCGCGTGCCGGCGTGCAGCAGGTGATCGTCAGCCGCGTGCTGCGCACGTGGGGTGAGAGCGAGTCACGGGTGGCCGAGCTGCTCGACCCCCGCCTGCAGGTGCTCGACGAGACCGGGTCCGCCACGATCGCGTTCCTCGCCAGCGGCATCGAGGGGATCAAGGTCCGCCTCACCGCCCGTGGTGACACCGAGGAGCGGGCCAAGGAGCTCCTCGACGCCGAGGAGGCCGAGGTGCGGGCGGTGCTGGGTGACATCGTCTTCAGCGGCGAGGACCTGCCGATGGAGGCCGAGGTCGGGCGGCTCCTGGAGGCCCGAGGGTGGACGTTGGCGATCGCCGAGTCCCTCACCGGCGGGCTCGCCTCGTCACGGGTGGTGAACGTCCCCGGCTCGAGCGAGTGGTTCAAGGGCGGCGTCGTCTCCTACGCCAGCCAGGTGAAGTACGACGTGCTGGACGTCCCCGAAGGGCCGGTGATCAGCGCGGCAGCGGCCACGGCGATGGCCGACGGCGTCCGCCGCCTGCTGAAGACGGAGGTGGGCGTGTCCATGACCGGCGTCGCCGGCCCCGCCGAGCAGGAGGGGCAGCCGCCCGGCACCGTGTGGCTCGGCACGGCGGTGGGCGACGACGTCGACGCGCGCCAGCTCCGCCTCCCGGGCGACCGCGACCGCGTCCGTCAGCTCACCGTGATCAGCGCGATGGACATGCTGCGACGGAAGCTGCTCGCGGCGGGCTGATCGAGGATCGGATCAGCCCTCGATCGAGTAGTCGCACTCGATCCCCGCCAGGCCCACGTTGCCGCAGCTCGTCTCGATCGACACCTTCCAGGTGCCGTCGACCAGCACGGCTTCGCCGATGCGCTCGCCCGGCGCAGGCACCTCCGGGTCGTCGGTCTTGAGGGTGTAGCGGACGCTGGCTCGATCGGGAGCGGTGAAGACGACGTCCTCCACCGTGGAGTACACCTCCTTGGCCCACTCGTAGTAGTCGGGGTGCTCCTCGCGGAACCGCACCGAGGCGTCCCACCAGACGTTGGGCCGCTCTCGCAGGTGCGCGCCGTCGGGGTCCGCTGGTCCCTTGAAGGCGTCGAGGAACAGCGCTTCGACCTCGGCGCGGGCGGCGTCGGGGTCGGCCGGCTGCTCGCCGGCGGCCGGCATCGTCTGGGGCGGCTCCACAGGCTCCGTCGGGGGCGACGGGCACCCGGCGTAGCCGTCGGCGAGCCGCGCCGGCCGGGTGCTCTCCTGGTCCTCCATGGGTGTGCCGCCGAGCTCCACGGTGTCGTCGGCCAGCGCGTCGGCCGACTGGCCCGGATCGGCAGAGGCGGCGAGGACGGCCAGGCCGTCCGTGGCCCGCGTCGAGTCGACCGCCCCGTTGGGGAACGTCGCTTCGACGTCCTCGAAGCCGCGCGCCACCACCACCCACATCGGCCGGTCATCGGCGGTGCCGGCGATGACGAACGAGGCGGCGCCCGGCGCGCTCTCCACCACCACGACGTCGATCACGTCGCCGTCCGCCACACCGACCCGCACCACGCCGTCGGGGACGCACGGGCCCGTCGGCGGACCCAGGCCGCTCGTGTGGACCACCAGCCGGATCCCGGCCTCGGTGGTGCGCGCCGACACCCGGTCGAGCTGGGAGCCGAGGTTCGAGATCTCGTTCTGGAGCGAGCCGTCGCCGAGGTAGGTCGGCGCCGTGCCGTCGCCCCCGCGTCGGCCTCCGCGGGCGGCGCCGCCGGCCGCGGTGACCGCGTCGACGTCGGGTTCGGTCGAACGGGCCAGGGCGAAGCCGAGGGCGGGGCCGGCCACCAGCGCGATCGCCAGGGCGACGCCCAGGGCGCGGGTGCGGGCCTGGCGGCGACCGTCGATCCGGCGGTGCACGTCGGCGAGGTCCGGGGCGCTGCTCACGCGGCTGGCACGGGCGCGGAGGTGGTCGCCGAGGCGCGGTTCGAGGTCGTCGCCGGGGTCGTGGGTCATGGTTCGATCACCTCTCTGAGGGCGGCGAGCCCGCGGTGGACGAGCGACGCGACCGTCCCCGGCCGGCAGCCGAGGGCGTCGGCGATCTCGGCGTCGGGGAGGCCGGCGTAGAACCGGAGCACCAGCGCGGCGCGCTGGCGTGGGGGAAGGGCAGCGAGGGCGTCCGACAGCTCCCGAGCGCCGAGCTCGACGGGCTCGCTCGCCCGCAGGTCGAGCCGGCGGAAGCGCCGCAGCCCCCGGTGGTGGGAGTGGCAGGCGTTGACGACGCTGCGACGGAGGTAGGCCCGGTGGTCGTCGATCCCGTCCCACTTGGGGTGGAGCCGCACGAAGCAGTCCTGCACCAGGTCGGCGGCGACATCTGGCGAGCCGACGAGGAGCGCGGCGAGGCGCACCAGCTCCGGCTGCTCCTGCCGGTACAGGTCGTCGAAGGACCGCGGCCCTCCGGCGTCCGCCCGCTCGGGCGCGAACGACGCCTCGTCGTCGACCACGATCGCCTTCACTACACGACCAGACGCCCGGGAGCGGTGAAACCTTGCACAGCCGGGTAGACCGGGGAGATGGTCGACCTCGAGTTCTTCTGGGATCCCGTGTGCCCGTGGGCGTGGCTGACGTCGCGCTGGGTGGTGAACGTGATGGAGGAGCAGCCGATGGAGGTCGACTGGAAGTTCATCTCGCTGCGGATCGTGAACAAGGACCGCGACTACGAGAAGGAGTTCCGGCCCGGCTACGAGCGCGGCCACACCCGTGGCCTGGAGCTGCTGCGCGTCGCCGCAGCCGCTCGCGACGAGCTGGGTCGCGACGCCGTGCTCCCGCTCTACACGGCCTTCGGGGTGGCCATCCACCACGAGCAGGATCGCGAGCGCTTCGACGACCCGGCGGGCGTGCGAGGCGTGCTCGAGTCGCTGGGCTACCCGCTCGAGCTCGGGGAGGCGGCCTACTCCACGGAGCGCGACGACGTCATCGCCGCTGAGACGCAGGAGGCGCTCGACCGCTGCGGCGGCAACATCGGCACGCCGGTGCTCAGCTTCACCCCGCCCGACGGCCCGAGCTTCTTCGGTCCCGTCATCAACAAGGCGCCGAAGGGATCTGAGGCGGTCGACCTGTGGGAGGCCGTCGTCCACCTGGGCAGCAACCCGCACTTCAGCGAGCTCAAGCGCAGCCTGCGAGGCCGGCCCGAGTTCGACGTGTGACCGGCTAGGCCGTGAGCGGCTCGAAGCGGGCCGTGAAGTGCCGCAGCGACCGAGGCTCGTCCACGATCCGGTAGCCGCCGAGCTCGCCGGCGTGCGTCGCCACCTCGGCGCACACCTCGATCACGTAGTCGACGTGGCTCTGGGTGTAGGTGCGCCGTGGGATGGCGAGGCGGACGAGGTCGAGGGCGGCCGGACGCTCGGTGCCGTCGGGCTGGCGGCCGAACATCACCGTGCCGATCTCGCAGGCGCGGATGCCGCCGGTCTCGAAGAGGGCGATGGCCAGCGCCTGACCGGGGTACTCGAGGGGCGGGACGTGGGGGAGCAGGGCCCGCGCGTCGATGTAGACCGCGTGGCCGCCGGTGGGCTGCACGATCGGCACGCCGGCGCGCACGAGCCCGTCCCCGAGGTAGGCGGTGGAGCGGATGCGGTAGCGCAGGTAGTCGTGGTCGACGACCTCGCGCAGCCCCTGTGCGATGGCTTCGAGGTCGCGCCCGGCGAGCCCGCCGTAGGTGGGGAAGCCCTCGGTGAGGATGAGCAGGTTGCGGCACCGCTCGGCGAGGTCGTCGTCGCGCATCGCGAGCCAGCCGCCGATGTTGGCGAGGCCGTCCTTCTTGGCGCTCATCGTCATGCCGTCGGCCAGCGATGCCATCTCGCGCACGATGTCGGCGACGTCGCGCTCCGACTGGCCCTCCTCGCGCTCGCGGATGAACCACGCGTTCTCGGCGAAGCGGCAGGCGTCGAGGAACAGCGGCACGCCGTGGCGATCGCACACGGCTCGGACGCCGCGCAGGTTCTCCAGCGAGACGGGCTGGCCGCCGCCCGAGTTGTTCGTGATCGTCACGAAGACCACCGGGACGTCCTTGTCGGCGAGCACGCGCTCGAGCGCGGCGAGGTCCATGTTGCCCTTGAACGGATGCAGGGCCGCAGGGTCGAGCCCCTCGGGGACGACGAGGTCGACGGCGTCGGCGCCGGTGGCCTCGACGTTGGCGCGGGTCGTGTCGAAGTGGGTGTTGTTCGGCACGATCGTTCCGGGCCCGGCGATCGCGGAGAACAGGATCTTCTCGGCGGCTCGCCCTTGATGCGTCGGGATCACGTGCGGGAACGGAAATAGCTCCTGCACCGCTTCCAAGAAGGCGAACCACGACGGCGAGCCGGCGTAGGACTCGTCACCCCGCTGGATCGCGGCCCATTGGTCGCGGCTCATCGCGCCAGTGCCACTGTCGGTGAGCAGGTCGATCAGGACGTCTTCCGCGTGGAGGTTGAACAGGTTGTACCCGGCCTCGCGCACTTTCGCGCGGCGGTCCTCCGCGCTGAGGAACCGCAGCGGTTCCACCGAGTGGATCCGGAACGGCTCGATGATCGTGCGGAACTCAGCCACGGTCCGATGATGCCAGTCTGCGGCGACCGTGCTGCTACAGCTCGATCTCGGGCGCAACTTCCTGCAGCCCTTCGATCGACACCGCGATGAAGTCGTCGAGCGGCAGACCGATGCGCTCCTCGACGTCATAGACCTCGTCGCGGTTGACGCCGGGCGCGAACGACTTCTCCTTGAGCTTCTTCTTCACGCTGGAGACCTTCATGCCGGTGGCCTTCTCCGGTCGGACCAGCGCGGCGGCGACGAGGAGACCCGCCACCGCATCGGCGTGCACGACAGCCTTGGACATGAGATCGGTGCGGTACTGCTCGTAGGCGTGGGCGAGCACGCCGTTCACGATGCGCTCGTCGACGCCGGCCTC
>JBJMHD010000065.1:0-3734 GCA_045807565.1 Acidimicrobiales bacterium
CTCGATGATCTCGCGCACGCGCCCTGCCTGCACGAGCGGGGAGGAGTGCCGATCGGGCTCTGGGTCAAGGGTCCCGCCCGGCTTGGGAGCCTCGCGCCGGGTTCCGTCGCGGTGGTCGGTTCGCGGTCGGCCACGACGTACGGCACCTCGGTCGCCGGCGAAATGGGCGCGGAGCTCGGGCAAGCCGGCCATACGGTCGTGTCCGGCGCGGCCTTCGGGATCGACCAAGCGGCCCACCGAGGCGCGCTGGCGGTCGAAGGCCCCACGGTGGCGGTGCTCGCGTGTGGTGTCGACCGTGCCTATCCCGCCGCCCACCGTCAGCTGCTCGACTACATCGCCGAGGTCGGCCTCGTGGTCTCCGAGGCCGCGCCCGGGTGCGCGCCGACCCGCATCCGGTTCCTTGCCCGCAACAGACTGATCGCGGCGCTGTCGCGAGGCACGGTCGTGGTGGAGGCAGCGATCCGGAGCGGCGCGCTCAACACGGCCAACTGGGCCGCGGGTCTCAGCCGAGCGCTGATGGGCGTGCCGGGTCCGGTGACCAGCGCGCCCTCGGCCGGCGTCCACCAGTTGATCCGGGCCCGGGGCGCGCTCCTGGTCACCCGCGGTCAAGAGGTCCTCGAGGCGGTCGCTCCGGTGGGAGAGCACACGGCGCCGCCACTGCAGGAGGCCCCCCACGCCCGCGACCTGCTCACGCCGGAGCAGCGGCAGGTGCTCGACGCCGTGCCGGTGCGGCGCGGAGCGATGGCAGCCAAGATCGCTCACACCGCCGGATTGGCGCCCCACCGGGTGGAGGACGCACTTGCGACGCTGCACGCGGCGGGGCTGGTCGAGCAGGCGGCCGGCCGCTGGCGGCTCTCGGCCGGTCCACGCCTCGCCGTGGAGCCTGTCGGATGAGCAGCTGCCGCGTTCGTAGGGTGGCCGGGTGGGCCCGTCCTCGGAGTTGCCAGAAGAGTTCGCCGTTGCGCTCGCAGCGTACGAGCGGCACCTCGTCTCCGAACGCGACCTCACGCCGCACACGGTCCGTGCCTACCTCGGCGACGTGGCCGGCATGCTTGCGCACGCGACCGCGCTCGGCCTGACCACGCTCGACCAGCTCGACGTGCGCACGTTGCGCAGCTGGCTGGCAAACCAGCAGACTCGCGGCAAGGCTCGCACCACGATGGCGCGGCGAGCCACGGCGGTGCGGGTGTTCACGGGCTGGGCGCTGCGCACCGGGCGAGCCACCTCGGACCCGGGCGCGCAGCTGGGCAACCCGAAGGCACATCGCTCCCTCCCTCCCGCCCTGGACGTCGACGAGGCGCGCGCGCTGCTCGAGATCGCGGCCCAGGCCGCCGATGACGGCAGCCCGGTCGGGCTGCGCGACGTGGCGATCCTCGAGCTGCTCTACGCCACCGGGATCCGGGTCGGAGAGCTGTGCGGTCTCGACGTCGACGACGTCGACCGCGGCCGGCGGGTCGTGCGCGTGCTCGGCAAGGGCCGCAAGGAGCGCACCGTCCCCTACGGCTTGCCCGCCGACACCGCGCTCGGGCATTGGCTGGACACCGCCCGACCGATGCTTCTGGCTCCTGGCGCGGGCGCCGCGTTGTTCCTGGGCGCCCGGGGTGGCCGGATCGACCAGCGAGCCGTGCGCGCGATGGTGCACCGGCGGCTGGCCGACGTGCCGGGCGCACCCGATCTCGGCCCGCACGGACTCCGGCACACCGCCGCCACACACCTGCTCGAGGGTGGTGCCGACCTGCGGACGGTGCAGGAGCTGCTGGGCCATGCCTCGCTCGCGACCACCCAGATCTACACCCACGTCACGGCAGAACGACTCCGAAAGGCCTACCAGCTGGCGCACCCCAGGGCATGAGGAGAGGCGACAGCGCGAGCGGCAGCAGCCGCACCGGGCCGTGGCCGAGGAGCGACAGCGGATCGAGGTACACCTCGCCGCGGAGCAGACCCCAGTGCAGGCAGGTGAGCGGGAAGCAGTGACTCATGCCGGTCTGGAGGTGGCCGATCACCGCGCCGGCCCGAACGGCTTGGCCCGCGGCGAGCGCCGGGTCCACCGGTTCGTACGTCGTGCGGGTGGCGCCGTGGTCGACCACGACCACGCCGCGGCCGGCCAGCGTGCCCGCGAAGGACACGGTGCCCGCGAGGGCGGCGTGCACTTCCTGCCCGGGCCGGCCGAGGAGGTCGACGCCGCGGTGGCCCGCGCCCCACGGGTCCGACGGAGGGTCGAACCGTCGCATGACGCGCGGCGGGGGCTGGAGCGGCCACACCGCCGGGCCTCGCGGGTCCGCCGCGGCCCCCGTGGGCGAGTGAGCGGGCGAGTCCGCCCGGGCACCCCCCGGAGCTCCCGCGAGCACGGCAAGAAGACAGGCGACGAGCAGGGCGATTCTCATGGCGCCAGACTGCGGGTGAGTGGCCACAGCTGCAGCAACCGGGCGCCCGCCTGTGGACGAGGGCGTGGCCGTGGCTGCTGGGGACGCCGGCGGGCCGCTCGGTGCCGGCCGCTGGCGACGCTTGCACGTTTCGACACCGCCTTTGGCGACCGCTAGACTCAGGCTCAGCAACCCGCATGGGTTGACTTCGCACGCCCGCACTCCGCGCCGGACTTCCCCTGGGAGACCGGATCACGCGGGTGAGGACCTTCAGTCCCGACCGGCCCCGGCCGCGAGGGTCCGGCCCCACGCAGGCGTCAGGGCAGGCCGACCGGCCTGCGCTCAACTGAAAACGGGACGGGCGCTGACATGTGCCCGGACCACTGACCAGGAGGCAAGACCGGCATGGCCGTCGTCACCATGCGCCAGCTCCTCGAGAGCGGCGTCCACTTCGGGCACCAGACCCGTCGCTGGAACCCGAAGATGAAGCGCTTCATCATGACCGAGCGCAATGGCATCTACATCATCGACCTGCAGCAGTCGCTGTCCTACATCGACACCAGCTACGCGTTCATCAAGGACACCGTGGCCCGTGGCGGCACGATCATGTTCGTGGGCACCAAGAAGCAGGCCCAGGAGGCGATCGCCGAGCAGGCGACCCGCGTCGGCATGCCCTATGTCAACCAGCGCTGGCTGGGCGGCATGCTCACGAACTTCTCGACGATGCACCAGCGCATCAACCGGCTCAAGGAGCTCGACGAGATCGACTTCGAGCAGGTGGCCGGCTCCGGTCGCACCAAGAAGGAGCTCCTGCAGATGAAGCGGGAGCGCGACAAGCTCGACAAGACCCTCGGCGGCATCCGCGAGATGGGCCGTACGCCGTCCGCGGTGTGGATCGTCGACACCAACAAGGAGCACCTCGCCGTCGAGGAGGCCCGCAAGCTGCGGATCCCGATCATCGGCATCCTCGACTCCAACTGCGACCCCGACCTGGTCGACTTCCCGATCCCGGGCAACGACGACGCGATCCGCGCCGTCGGCCTGCTGACCCGCGTGGTCGCCGACGCCGTGGCCGAGGGCCTCATCGCCCGCTCCGGCGCCAAGGCCAACGAGGGCGCGGAGGCCGTGGGGGCCGAGGAGCCCCTGGCCGAGTGGGAGCGCGAGCTCCTCGGCGGAGACGCCGAGCAGGCCGCGGAGACCGCCACCGGTGCGCCGGCCGAGGCCACCGAGGCCGCCTCCGAGGCGACCGGTGCCTCCACCGAGGGTGCCGAGGCCGTCGAGGCCGCCGACGCCGCCACCGAGGAGCCGGCCGCCCAGGCTGCCGCTCCCGAGGCTGCTGCTGAGGCTGCTCCCGAGACCGCTGCTCCCGAG
>JBJMHD010000066.1:0-21288 GCA_045807565.1 Acidimicrobiales bacterium
GTGGCGTACTCGGGGTGGCTGCCGACGTCGAGGTAGAGCCGCGCGCCGTTGGCGAGGAACACGTTGCTGCTCCTCCCCCACGAGACGACGCGCCGGAAGAGGTAGCGCGCGACCTCGTCAGGGCTGAGGCGCCGTTGGCCCCGGAGCGTGCACGTGACCCCGTACTCGTTCTCGAGGCCGAAGATGCGCCGCTCCATGGGAGCAACCTACGTCCTCGCTCGCCCGGAACGACACCATTCCGCTGCTCACGAAGCGAGCAGCGTCGCCAGCTCCTCGTCCTCGATCCGCCGGAAGGCCCGGCGCCCGTTCGACCGGCTGAGCACGGCCACCTCCAGCTCGGCCGGCTCGAGCGTGCGGTCGGGTCCGGCGAGGGAGCTGACGGCGGCCTTGAGCGCGCCGGCCAGGTCGAGGCCGGGCTGGTAGGCCTCCCCCAGCCGCGTGCCGATCGCCTCGGCATCGCCGCCGATCACGCTGTAGCGGTCCTCGTCGACGACCGAGCCGTCGTAGAGGATGTGGAACACCTGGTCCTGGGCGGCGTCCTCGCCGACCTCGGCGACGAGGATCTCCACCTCCATCGGCTTCATCTCGTGGGTGAAGATCTGGCCCAGGATCTGGGCGTAGGCGTTGGCCAGGCTCCGTGCGTCGACGTCCTCGCGGCTGAACTGGTAGCCCTTCAGGTCGGCGTGGCGGACGCCGGCGATGCGGAGCTGGTCGAACTCGTTGTACTTGCCGACACCCGCGAACGCGATGCGGTCGTAGATCTCGCTCACCTTGTGGAGCGTGGCGCTCGAGTTCTCGGCGGCGATGAGGATGCCCTCGGTGTAGAGGACGGCGACGGCGCTGCGTCCCCGGGCGATGCCCTTGCGGGCGTAGTCGGCCCGGTCCTTCATCACCTGCTCGGGTGCGACGTAGAAGGGCATCGTCATGAGCGAGCCTCCTGAGCGATGATCGCCTCCACCTTCGTGCGGAGCTCGGCGTCCTCGACGCGCTCGTAGCCCTGGGCCGTGATGGTGGCCACCACCGGGAAGATGCCACGGATCAGGTCGGGGCCACCGGTGGCGGAGTCCTCCTCGGCCGCCCGGTACAGCGCGTGCACCACGAGGTCGATCGCCTCGTCGCGCGTCAGGCCGTCGCGGAAGCCGAGCTTCACGACGGTGCCGGCGTGGAGCGAGCCGCTGCCCGACTCGACGTGGTTCTGCTCCTCGTACCGGCCGCCGGTGACGTCGTACTCGAAGAGGCGACCTTCGCCGCGGCGGGTGTCGTACCCGGCGAAGAGCGGCACCACCGCGAGGCCCTGCATGGCGGCCGGCAGGTTGCTGCGCACCATCTGGGCGAGCTGGTTGGCCTTGCCCTCGAGGCTGAGGACCGTTCCCTCGACCTTCTCGTAGTGCTCGAGCTGCAGCTGGAAGAGCTTCACCATCTCGACCGCGGGACCGGCTGCCCCTGCGATCGCGACGCCGCTGAAGCGGTCGGCCGGGAACACCTTCTCCATGTGGGCGTGGCTGATCCAGTTGCCGGAGGTGGCGCGCCGGTCACCTGCCATCACCACCCCGTCGGCGAAGCGCACGCCGAGCACCGTGGTGCCGTGCGTGATCACCAGCGGCTGCTGCGCGGCCTCCGGGAGGGCCGGCACGGGATAGGTCCGTCGGAGCAGCTCGGCGAACGAGGGCCCCGGGTCATCCGAGGCAGAGAAGATCGGCAACGTCATACGAGCCCGGAGGCTAGCGACGATCCCTCACATCGCCTGCAGGAGCTCCAGGAACCCACCTTCACGCAGGTACACGACCGCCCGCAGCAGCAGATCGGGCGAGTCCTTCAGCTTGCCGATCCCGTGGTTGCAGTCGATGCAGAGCACTCCGCGGATGGTCCCGGTGGTGTGGTCATGATCAAGGTGGCGGGAGCCCAGCCGCTCAGGCAGCTCCTGCTTGCAGATCAGGCACCTTCCACCCTGCAGGTCCACGATCTCGTCGACCTCGTCGGCGCTCTTGCCATAAGTCTTCCGGTAGTAGGCGTCGCGCGCTCTGCGCTTCGACTCAGGCCGCGCCCGGTACTCGCGCTGATAGGCATTGAGGCGTTCCGAGTTCTCCTGTTGCCAACGCTTGACTCCGGCGATGTACTTGGCCGGGTCGGCCGCGTAGCGAGCCTTCGAGATCTCGCGGAAACAAGGCTTGCACTCGTTTCGGTGTCCATCGCGCATTCCCTTTGCCCGATGGAACTCGGTCAGTGGCTTGACCTCGCCGCAGAGACGACACGCCTTCTGCTGCATGATCGGGCTCCTCCTCGACGCGCTGCGACGTCGTTTGGAAGAGACCCTAGAGATGGGGGTGTGACACTCAGATCCGGCGACGGAACGTGGTCACTCCCCCCCTTTCTGCACATAGGACCGAACAAAATCTTCGCTGTTCGACTCTAGGACTTCGTCGATTTCGTCCAAGAGGTCATCGAGCTCGCCCTTGATCTTCTCGCCCGTCTCGGACTTGGTGGGGACGTCCTCGACGACGTCCTCGTCGGACTTGGCAGGCGCTTGCTTCTTCTTCTGCTCACGTTCGGCCATGTTGTCTTCTCGTCCTATTGCCCGAGCTTCTGGAGGAGATCGGCGGCGGTCTCGCAGCCATCGATGAGGCTACCCACGTGCGCCTCGGTTCCACGTAGCGGTTCCATCATGGGCACGCGGCGGAGCGGGTCGCCACCGACGTCGAACACGAGGGAGTCCCAGTTGGCGGCCACGATCTCGTCGGGCCAGCGCTGGAGGCAACGCCCTCGGAAGTAGGCCCGCGTGTCGGGCGGCGGCTCGGTCATGGCCCGCGCCGCCTCCTCGTCGGACGCGATCTTCTCGAGCCCGACCCGGGCGGCCAACGACTTGTCCGGGCGGAGGTCGTGGTACTGCAGGTCCATCGCCGCCAGCTTCACGTCGTCCCAGCGGAGCCCGTGGCGCTCGCGGTACCCGTCGAGGAGGCGGTGCTTCGCGATCCAGTCGACCTGGCCGGACAAGCTCATCGGATCGGTCTCGAGGCCGGTGAGCACGGCCTCCCACCGGGCGAGCACCTCCCGACCGACGTCCTCCCCACCGATGCAGTCGAGCCCGTGCTCCTCCGCGTACTTCTTGGCGCGGTCGAACAGCTCCCACTGCGCCTCGAGCGCGGTGATCGACGAGCCGTCGGCCAGCTCGATCGGGCGCTCGAGACTGACGTCGTAGGACACCTGCCGGAGCGCCTGCACGGGCCGCGCCGGGAGCAGGTCGCGCGTGAGCCAGTCGTCCTCGATCATCGAGAGCACGAGGGCGGTGGTGCCGACCTTCAGGAAGGTGGCGACCTCAGCCAGGTTGGCGTCGCCGACGATCACGTGGAGCCGCCGGTACTTCTGGGCGTCGGCGTGCGGCTCGTCGCGGGTGTTCACGATCGGGCGCTTGAGCGTGGTCTCGAGGCCGACCTCCTCCTCGAAGAAGTCGGCGCGCTGGGTGAGCTGGAACGGCACGTCGGCGCTGGTGAGCCCCGGCGCCTCGGTGCCCACCTTGCCGGCGCCCGTGAAGATCTGCCGGGTGATGAAGTGCGGCATCACGTGGCTGACGATCTTCGAGAACGGGACGGCGCGGTCCATCAGGTAGTTCTCGTGGGTGCCGTAGCTGTTGCCCTTGCGATCGCTGTTGTTCTTGTAGACGGCGATCTCCTGGCCCGGCGGGAGGATCGCCGTGGCTGCCTCCATCGAGCGGTGCAGGATGAGCTCGGCAGCGCGGTCGTACACCACGACGGTGCGCGGATCCGCGCACTCGGGCGTGCTCAGCTCGGGGTGAGCGTGGTCGACGTAGTAGCGCGCGCCGTTGGTGAGCACGGCGTTGACGAGGTGCGTCTCGACCTCCGGCGGCATCTGGCCGTCCGTGCTGAAGCCGCGCGCGTCGTTGCCGGGCTGCTCGTCCTCGAAGTCCCACCCGACCCTCGTCGCTCCCGTGGACGTGCCGCTGCGCGCCAGCTCCTGCACGTACGCGTTGATGAGCACCGAGCTCGCCGCGATCGGGTTCGAGTCGCCCCCTCGAACGATGATCCCGTACTCGGTCTCGACCCCGAGCACCTTGTGCAACGCCACGCGTCGACCCTACCCGGGCCCCCTCCGGAGGGAGCGCGGACCTCAGCGCAGCGACCCGACGATCGCGGCCACCACCGCTGCCGGATCGTCGGTGTCGAGCTCGACCAGCGTGGAGTCGCCCCCGAACCAGCGCACGCGCTCGGCGCGCTCGTCGGCCGGGGTCGTCGACGCCGGCGTCTCCACGGCGATCACCGGACACGTGATGGCGCCCCAGAACTTCCGGGCGAAGGCCTCCGACACGCTCACGCCGTACCCGTGGCGCGTGCGTGGGTCGAGCCCCTTCGGGGGCGGAGCCTCCGTGGCCAGGTCGTCGTCGAGCATCGCTCGGATGGTCGCGTACATCTCGTCCACTGCGTCCTCGGCCGACCGCCACCGGCCCCACAGCCCGTCCACGATGGCGACCGCGCTGCAGCCGCCGCCGGCGGCGAGGATCAGCGCGCCGTGGGCGTTCTGGCCGACGCCCACCACCAGGCCGTCGCCGTCGAGCGCCCACCTCGCGAGGGTGGCGGGGCCGAGCGGGTCGTAGGCGCCGTGGCGGGGGGCGGGAGTCGACCCGTGCCCAGGGAGGTCGGGCGCTTCCCACCCCTCCGGGATCACCTCGCGCCAGGGAGCGCCCGCCGCCTCGCTCCCGAGGTCGTGCAGGAGGAACGCGGTCACACGGAGCCCCCGTGGCGGAGCGAGGACACGAACGCCTCGATGTGGTGCATCGTCGCGTCCGGATCCTCGATGTGCACGTAGTGGCCCGTGCCCGGCACGAGGTGGTGCTCGGCACCCAGCCAGTCGACCCTGCCCGCCAGCTCCTCGGGTTCGAGCTCACGCCACGTGTCGTCCTGGTCGCCCGTGAGCACGAGCACGGGACACCGCACCCGTCGCATCTCGGCCTCCAGCATCTCCACGTTGAACTCGCTCGGGATGCCGATGCCGAACATCGGGTCGGCCTTCCACACCCATCCGCCCTCGACCGGGCGGGCGCCATGACGGGCGAGGTGGAGCGCCCACTCGTCGGGAAGGCGCGGGTTGTTCCGCTTGCGGTGGGCCGCCATGTCCTCGACGGACGCCCAGGGGCGCCGCGGCGAGAGGAGGGCTCGGTCGGTGCGGGCGAACGACTGGCGCACGGCGTCGGGGATCTGGTCGGGAGGCACGAGCGCGGCCTTCGGTGGGCCGAGACCGTCGATGTTCACCACCCACCGCACGAGCTCGGGCCAGGTGGCGGCGACGCCACCGGCCTGGCCGCCGCCGAAGGAGTGGGCGACGAACCCGACCGGTCCCCCGCCCAGCGCTCGGATCAGCAGCGCCAGGTCGAGGTGGATGAGCGTCCACGCGAAGCCGGTGTCGAGCGGGCCGCTGTTGCCGTGGCCACGGAAGTCGATGGCCACGACGTGGTACCCCAGCGCCGCGATCCTCGGCGCGATGCCGTCGAACATCCGCCCGTGGTCGTAGGCGCCGTGCAGGCAGAGCACCAGCGGATCGTCGGTGGAGCCCCAGCCCCAGGTCTGCAACGTGGCGCGCCCGAGGTCGACCAGCTCCGCCCGCTCCGGCTCAGGGATCCCCACGCCAGGATCATGGCCGCCCGCTCGTGGCGCGCCGAAACCGTTACAGGTACTGACCGGTGGCGACGCGCTCGATCGAGCGGCCGCCGGTGGGGCTCTCCTCGTCTTCCTTCTGCACGATGGTGCGCACGTACACGATGCGCTCGCCCTTCTTGCCCGAGATCTTCGCCCAGTCGTCGGGGTTGGTGGTGTTGGGCAGGTCCTCGTGCTCCTTGTACTCCTGGTGGATCGACTCGATCAGGTCGGCCACCTGGATGCCCTTCGAGCCGCCGCCGATCAGCCGCTTGATGGCGAGCTTCTTGGCGCGGCGCACGATGTTCTCGATCATCGCTCCGGACGCGAAGTCCTTGAAGTACATGATCTCCTTGTCGCCGTTCTGGTACGTCACCTCCAGGAACTGGTTGCCCTCGTCGGTGCGGTACATCTCGGCGGCGGTCGTCTCGATCATCGCCTGCACGGCCTTGGCGGGATCCCCGCCGCCGAGCTCGCGGACGGTCTCCTCGTCGAGCGGCAGGCCGGTGGTGAGGTAGCGGCTGAAGATCTGGGCGGCGGCCGCCTCGTTGGGCCGCTCGATCTTGATCTTCACGTCCAGCCGGCCAGGCCGGAGGATCGCGGGGTCGATCAGGTCCTCACGGTTCGAGGCGCCGATGATGATGACGTTCTTCAGCGTCTCCACGCCGTCGATCTCCACGAGGAGCTGCGGCACGATCGTGCTCTCCATGTCGGAGGAGATGCCGGTGCCGCGGGTGCGGAACATCGAGTCCATCTCGTCGAAGAAGACGATGACGGGCCAGCCCTCCTCGCTCTTCTCCCGCGCCCGCTGGAACACGAGCCGGATCTGTCGCTCGGTCTCGCCGACGTACTTGTTGAGGAGCTCCGGGCCCTTGATGTTGAAGAAGTACGACTTGGCGGTGTCGCTCCCGGAGGCGGCGGCCACCTTCTTGGCGAGGCTGTTGGCGACGGCCTTCGCGATGAGCGTCTTGCCGCAGCCGGGCGGGCCGTACAGGAGGATGCCCTTGGGAGCGGGGAGCTCGTGCTCGGCGAAGAGGTCCTGGTGGAGGAACGGGAGCTCCACGGCGTCGGCGATCATCTCGATCTGCTCGTCGAGGCCACCGATGTCCTCGTAGCCGATGTCGGGGACCTCCTCGAGAGCGAGGTCCTCCACCTCGGGCCGCGGGAGCTTCTCCAGCACGAGGCCCGACCGCGAGTCGAGCAGCACGGTGTCGCCGTTGCGCAGCCGCACGTCCCGCAGCTCGTCGAGCAGCTCGACGACGCGCTCCTCGTCGGCCCGGCCCACGATCAGCACCCGGGTGTCGTCGAGGCGCTCCTTGAAGGTGACCACCTCGCCGGTGAGCTCCGCGCTGCGCGCCAGCACCACGTTGAGGGACTCGTTCAGGACGACCTCCGAGCCGCGCTGCAGCGGGTCGTCGGTGAGCTCCGGGTGCACCGCCACGCGCACCTTGCGCCCACCGGTGAACACGTCGACGGTGCCGTCGTCGTTGTGCCCGAGCAGGGTGCCGTACGCCGACGGCGGCTGGGTGAGCTTGTCGACCTCCTCGCGGAGGGCCGCGATGTGCTCGCGCGCCTCACGGAGCGTGTAGGTGAGCTTCTCGTTCTGCGACACCGCCTGGCTGAGCTGGCCCTTGGTCTCCAGCAGCCGCTCCTCCAGCGTGCGCACGCGCTTGGGCGCGTCCTGGAGGCGGCGCCGCAGCGCGAGGACCTCCTCCTCGAGGGTGCGGGCGTGCTCCTGCAGCTCGGCCAGCTCGTCCTGCTCGGTGACGGTGACCACCTCCTCGATCGAGACCGCATCGGGTGCGTTCGTCGGGACCCTACACCGGAACATTCCCCCGGTGGTTGCCGGGTTTATTCGCTCCTGGGCTAGGGTGAGCGCACCCATCGACCCCCCTTGAGGAACCACCACCATGAAGGTCTGGATCGACCAGGATCTCTGCACCGGCGACGGTCTCTGCGAGGAGATCGCCCCCACCGTGTTCACCCTCCTCGACGACGGCCTCGCCTACGTGAAGGACGGTGACAAGGTCCTCTCGGATCCCGGTGGTGCCGAGGGCATCGCGCCGGTCCCGGCCGGCCAGGAGGAGGCCACCATCGAGTCGGCCGAGGAGTGCCCCGGGGAGTGCATCTTCATCGAGGTGGAGTGAGGACGGCCCGCCGGCGCTAGGTGGTCCGCGCCGGGCTGGGTAGCCTCCCCGGCGTGCCGCGCACGACCTCGTCCCTCCGCGGCCGGCCTCCATGGCCCGCCGCCGCCTCCTCCCGGGTGCTGACGCCCGGCAGGGGCTCGTCGCGCTCGCACTGAACTCGTCCACCAGCCTGGCGGCCGGGGCGGTGCTGGGATCGCTCACCGTCACCTTCGAGCGACGGCCGGGCCTGCTCGTCCTCGTCCCGGCCGCCATCGGCCTGCGGGGCAACGTGTTCGGCTCGCTGGGCAACCGCGTGTCCACGTCCATCCATGCCGGCGACCTCCAGCTCCGGCTGCGCCGGACGACCGTGCTGGGGCAGAACGTGCTCGCGGCGGGCGCCCTCACCCTCGGGATGTCGGTGATCCTGGTGGTGATCGCCGCGCTGGTGTCGGTGGGGCTCGGTCTCGGCCACACGATCGGCTTCGCCGACCTCGCCCTGGTGTCGGTCGGCGGGGGTGCCCTGGCCTCCCTCCCCGTGCTGGCGGCCACGCTCGGGCTGGCGGCCGGCGCGGTCCGCTACGGCTGGGACCTGGACAACGTCACCGCGCCCCTCGTCTCCACCCTCGGCGACGTGCTCACGCTGCCGGCGCTCTACCTGGCGACGGGGCTGCTCGGGCTCGGGCTCGCCACGTCCACCCTCGGCTGGCTGGTCGCCGGTGGCGCCCTCGTGGCCCTCGTGGTCGGGGCGCGCTCCGACCTCCCGCAGCTCCAGCGGATCGTGCGGTCGTCCATCCCCGTGCTGCTGTTCGCCGGCCTGGTGAGCAGCCTCGCCGGCGTGGCGCTCGAGCAGCGGCTCGGGACGTTCAGCGCGCTCCCCGCCCTGCTCATCCTCGTGCCCGCGCACCTCTCGAGCTCGGGGGCGCTCGGGGGGATCCTCTCCGGACGGCTCTCGAGCCAGCTGCTCCTCGGCCTCGCTCCGCCCAGCGCGATCCCGTCCCGGCCCGCCCGGCGCGACCTCGCGTTCGTCGCTGCCCTCAGCATCCCGGTGTACATCGCCAACGGCGCCGGCGCGCACGTCGTCGCCCAGGCGCTCGGCGAGGACAGCCCGGGCCTCGGGAAGCTGATCGCAGCGTCCCTCCTCGCCGGCCTGATGGCGATGGTCGTCGTGATCGGGATCGCCTACTACGGCACGATCGCGGCCGTCCGCCTCGATGTCGATCCCGACACCTACGGCATCCCGCTCGTGAGCAGCACGGTGGACCTGGTCGGGGCGCTCACCCTGGTCGTCGCGATCGCCACCCTCGGGCTCGCCTAGCCGGAACCGTTTTGGCACGCGCGCGGCGGGTAGTGCGGGGACGTGCCCGAAGCGCGCGATCGCGTCGTCGACGTCTGGGGTGCCCGAACCCCGGTCTCCCCGGGCGAGGAGTGGCCCGAGCGGGTCGACGTGCACCTGCAGGACGGGGTGCCCGAGTCCGACGTCGAGCGCTGGGTCACCTCCGCCTGCCCGCTCTGCTCGCACGGGTGCGGCCTCGACATCGCAGTGCGCGGTGGTCGCATCGCGGGGGTGAGAGGCCGCGGGTCCGACCGGGTGAACCGTGGTCGCCTCGGCCCCAAGGGCCTCTTCGGCTGGCAGGCCAACAACAGCCCGGACCGTCTGCGCCGCCCGCTCGTGCGGCAGGGCGGAGACCTCGTGGAGTCGGACTGGGACACCGCGATGGACCTGATCGTGGCTCGCTCGAAGGAGCTGCTCCAGGAGCGCGGGCCGCTCTCGATGGCCTTCTACACGTCCGGGCAGCTCTTCCTCGAGGACTACTACGCCCAGGCGATGGTCGCGATGGCGGGGGTGGGCACACCGCACGTCGACGGCAACACCCGGCTGTGCACGGCCACCGCCGACCAAGCCCTGAAGGAGTCGTTCGGAGCGGACGGGGACCCCGGTTGCTACGAAGACCTCATCGAGTGCGACACGCTGCTCCTCGTCGGCCACAACATGCCCGAGACCCAGACGGTGATGTGGGCGCGGATCCTCGACCGCCTCGACGGGCCGACGCCGCCGAGGCTCGTCGTGATCGACCCGAGGCGCACCGAGGCCGCTCGGCGGGCCGACGTCCACCTCCCCGTGAAGAACGGCACCAACCTCGCCCTGCTCAACGGCCTCCAGCGCGAGCTGCTCGTCAACGGCTGGGTCGACGAGGCGTTCGTGTCGGCGCGCACGGTGGGGCTCGAGGCGGTCGAGCAGGTCGTCATGACGTACACCCCTGAGCTCGTCGCCGAGATCTGCGAGGTCCCCGCCGAGGACGTGCAGCGGGCCGCTCAGCTGCTCGGCACGTCCCAGCGGCTCGTGTCCACCGTGCTCCAAGGCGTGTACCAGTCGCACCAGGCGACGGCGAGCGCCGTCGCCGTGAACAACATCCAGCTGCTCCGCGGGATGATCGGCCGTCCTGGCGCCACGGTCTTCCAGATGAACGGGCAGCCCACCGCGCAGAACACCCGCGAGACGGGCGCCGACGGCGACTTCCCCGCCTTCCTCAACTGGCAGAACCCGGATCACGTGCAACGGCTGGCACGCCACTGGAACGTCGAGCCCCAGCAGATCCCCGCCTGGTCCCGCCACACGCACGCCATGCAGATCTTCCGCTACTGCGAGGAGGGTGCCGTCCGCTTCCTGTGGATCACCGGGACGAACCCCGCCGTGTCCCTCCCCGACCTCGATCGGATCCGCTCCATCCTCAGCCAGGAGCGGCTGTTCGTCGTCGCCAGCGATGCCTTCGCCAACGAGACGACGGCACTCGCCGACGTCGTCCTGCCCGCCGCGCTGTGGGGCGAGAAGACGGGGACCTTCACGAACGCCGACCGCACGGTCCACCTGAGCGATCAGGCGGTCGCACCGCCCGGCGACGCCCGCAGCGACCACGACGTGTTCGTCGACTACGCGCGCCGGATGGGGTTCACCGGTCGCGACGGATCGGCTCTCATCCCGTGGTCGGACGTCGAAGGCGCCTTCGACCACTTCAAGGAGCTCACCGCGGGACGGCCCTGCGACTACTCCGGCCTCTCCTACGCCAAGCTGCGCGCCGCCGGCGGCATCCAGTGGCCCTGCAACGACACCGCGCCCGACGGGACCCCCCGCCTCTACACCGATCACGCCTTCCCCTCCGACGCCGCCTACTGCGAGGAGTTCGGGCACGACCTCACGACCGCTGCGGCGAAGGAGCCGGATGCGTACCGCGCCGAGCAGCCCGGCGGCCGGGCCTTCCTGAAGTCAGCGCACTGGACGCCGCCCCACGAGGAGACCGACGAGGCCTACCCCTTGATCGTCACCACGGGACGCACCGTGCACCACTGGCACACGCGCACCAAGACCGCTCGCGCCCCCGAGCTGCAGGCCGCCGCGCCGGAGGCCTGGGTCGAGATCAGCGAGCTGGACGCCAAGGCCGCCGGGGTCGACGACGGCGACCGCGTACGGATCGAGACGCGACGCGGTGCGATCGAGGTGGAGGCTCGGATCACGGACGTACGCAAGGGCACGGTGTTCGTGCCCTTCCACTACGGGTCGTGGGACCGGGCGCCCGGCAGCCCGCCCCGCGCGGCGAACGAGCTCACCCTCGCCACGTGGGACCCGATCTCCCACCAACCGTGCTTCAAGCACGCTGCCGCTCGCATCACACGGGTCGGGATGAGCTCGTGAGCCTCGGTGCGGCCATCGCCGACCTGCACGGTGCCGAGGTCGGCCTCGCCCGCGACCTGGAGGCGGCGGCGGAGCGCCATGCGCTCGACGCCGACATGCTCCACCACGCTCGGGCGCTGGCGGGCCTGGCCCGCGTCCGCGCCGGCCTGCTCGTGCCGCACGCCGAGCGCTACGGGGTGACGGTCGGCAGCACGTCGCCCGGGCCCGTCGCCGCCGCGGCGGACGCGGTCCGTCATGCCGCCGCGCAGGTCCTCGGCCACCACGAACCGGCGGGCGCGATGCTCCTGCACGACCTGCGTGAGCTCCACGCGCAGGCGGGAAGGGTCGAGCTGTCGTGGTGGGTCGTGCGGCAGGGGGCGATGGTGCACCGTGACACCGAGCTCGCCGACCTGTTCACGGTCCACCACGAGACGGCGTGGAACACGCTGGGCTGGCTGAAGACGAAGGTGAAGGAGGCCGCGCCGCAGGTCCTCTCCGTGGGGCCGGACGCCGTCGCTAGCTGAGGCAGGGGCCGGTGTCGACGGCTCGGCTCAGGTCACCGGCGAGCACGGCGTCGAGCTCCGACATCGCCAGCGCGTAGGCGACGTGGGGGCGGTCGAGGGCGATGGCGAACACGATGCCCACGACGTGGCCGTCAGGGTCGATCATCGCCGAGCCGGAGTCGCCGGGCTGCAGGTCGGCGGCGAGGATCAGGACCTCTCGGGTGACCTCGTCGCGATGGTAGATGTCGGTGCCCGTGGCCTCCGTGACCTGCCCGACGGAGAACGGGGCGGCCCGCAGCGGGCCCCCCTGGGGGTGACCGAACGATGCCCCGACCCCTCCCTCGGCGATCGTGTCCCGCACCAGCGCCGGTCGCTCCAGATCCGGGACGGCGAGCACGGCGATGTCTCGGTTCGGGTCGAACGCCACCACCTTGCCGCGGACGTCCGACCCGTCGCTGCGCTGCACGGTGGTCTCGTCCTCCCCCGCGACGACGTGGGCGTTCGTGACCACGAGCCCGTCGCCCACGACGAACCCGCTCCCCTCCTGGATGCGGTCGCAGGCCGCGCCCTCGACCTTCACGGTGGAGGGCACGACGGCGTCGACCACCGCTTGGGGGATGTTGGTGGACGTGGGCGGGGGCCCCACGTCGGGCGAGCTCTCGAGGGCCTCGAAGACGCGGGGGAACTGCTCCTCCCCCACGAGGCGCCGGAGGGTGTTGATGGTGTCCGGCGGCTCTGGGAAGCGGTCGTCGATGAAGCGGGCGATCGCCGACGTGCGTGCCTCCCGGGCGGCCCAACCCGGCACGTCGGCCATCAGCGGCATCAGCACCCAGATCCCGATGAGCACGCCGGCCACACCGGCGACGACGCCCGCGGCGCGGTCGGCGGACCGCACGCTGGCGCCGGGGAGGGTCGCGTGCAGCCGGGCACCGGTGAACAGCCCGATCGCCTGGCCCACGAAGGCGAAGCCCAGGAGGATGCCCAACGTCACGAAGAGGAGCTGGGCGGAGCTCGCGTCGTCCAACGAGCGGAGCACCGGGGGCAGGAGGAGCGACCCGATGACCACGCCGAGGGCAAGCCCCACCCACGAGGACACGCGCGTGAGGAAGCCGAGGTTGTAGCCGCCGATGGCCGCGCCGACCGCGCAGATGACGAGGAGGAGGTCGAGCGCGTTCAGGACGGGCTGCCCAGGAGGCGCGCGTGGGTGAGGAACCCGGTGTGCGCCACCATGCGGTGATCAGGGCGCACCGACTGGCCCTCGATGTGCCACCCACGCTGCAGCACCTCGATCGTCTCGGCCATCCCGAACGCCGACTCCGCCAGCGTCTCGCGGAGCTGCACGGCCTGGGTGACCTGGGGCGTGTACGCCAGCAGGATCCCGCCCGGGTGCAGGGCGCGCGCCGCGTGCTTCACCACCTGCCACGGCTCAGGGAGGTCGAGGACGACGCGGTCGAGGTCGGTCTCGTCGATGCCCTCATAGCAGTCGCGGTGCTCCACCCGATAGCGGTCGCCGGGGTCGCCCAGGAACGCGGCCACGTTCTTCGCGGCCCGCGCCGCGAAGTCCTCCCGGAGCTCGTAGCCGATCACCTCGGCGCCGGCGCGGAGGAGCGTCATGGAAAGCGCGCCGCTCCCCACACCCGACTCGAGGACGCGAGCGCCCGGAAAGATGTCGGCGTGCAGGAGGATCGGGCCGAGGTCCTTCGGATAGATGACCTGGGCGCCGCGGGGCATCTTGAGCACGAAGTCGGCGAGCGTCGGACGGATCGCGGTGTAGGTGAGGCCGTGGGTGGAGCGGAACGCCGTCCCCTCGACGGCGCCGATCACGGCGTCGTGGCCGATCACACCGGAGTGGGAGTGGAACTCCTTCCCGGGCGTGAGGGTGATCAGGTACCGACGCTTCTTCCCGTCGATGAGCAGCACCTGCTCCCCGGCGCCGAACGGAAGGCTCACTGGCTGGCCTCGATCGTGCGCTGCTCTCGCCGTCCCAGCTCCACCGGGACGGCCGTGGCGCGTTCCACCAGGCGGCAGAACGCGCACACCTCGCCGGTGGTCGGCGCGCCGCAGCGCTCGCAGGCACGCAGCTGGTCCTGCACGTCTTCGGCGACCGGGGTGAAGTGGTCCGAGGCGCGGGCGAGGAACCCGAAGTAGAAGTCGTGCTTCGTGCCCGGCGAGGTGGCTTCGATGCTGTTCAGAGCCTCCTTGTAGCCGAGGTGCCGGTTGCCGGCGGCCATCGGGCACTCCTCCACGATGTAGTCGATCCCCCGCAGGACGCAGTACGCGGCCATCTCCCGCTCGCCCAGCCGCACCAGCGGCTTGGCCTTGCGAGGGAACCCGTTGCGCGCGGGGAGCACGGGCAGCTGGCGGCCGAGGTAGTCGGTCTGCCAGTGCAGGACGTTGCCGAACAGCACGGCGGCCTCGTCGTCGAGGTTGTGGCCGGTGACCACCACGTCGTAGCCCCGGGTGCGCGCCGCCTCGTCGAACAGGTGGCGCTTCGACAGTCCGCAGGCGGAGCAGGGGACGCGGCGCGCGGCCTTCGAGCCGCTGGGGATGTCGAACCCGTGCTCGCCGGGGAGGTCCACCTCGTGCAGCGTGAGGCCGCGGGACGATGCGAAGGCGCGGGCCATCTCGCCGGAGCGGTCGCTGTACTCCCCGATGCCCAGGCCGAGGTACAGGCCGTCGGCCTGGTAGCCGAGCTCGAGCAGGATGTCCCACACCGCCAGCGAGTCCTTGCCGCCGGAGACGGCCACGAGGGCCCGCTCGTGCGACGCGAGCATGTCGAAGTCCTTGATGGCGCGCGCCACCTGGTCGCGGCAGAGGCGCAGGAAGTGCTCGGTGCAGAAGTTGGCGTTGTGCCGCCGCACGTCGATGACCGCGGGCTCCTTGCACACGGTGCACTTCACGTCGCGCCCCCGGAGATGACGGGGCGGATCTCCACCGTGTCGGCGTCCTCGAGGAGCGCGTCGCCCGGCACGAGCGTGTCGCCGACGATCACCAGCACCGACTCCCGGTTCACCTCGAGCCGGGCGAGGAGGGCGTGCACCCGAACCGGGCCGTCCACCTCCAGCTCGCGCGTGGGGTTGCGCAAGAGCACCCGCATCGAGCTACCCCTGGCGCTGCGTGGTGTGCGTGATGAGGATCGACTCGCCGGGGTTCAGCTGCTCGCGGAGCGTGATCACGTCGCGGTGGGCGCGGCGCTGGTAGATCCGGTAGAGGAACGTTCCGAACGCGATCCCCGTCCAGATCCCGCCGCGACCGGTCTGCCGCCGTGCGGCCGCCATGCGCTCGAGCAGGTTGATGAGCAGCATCAGATCCTGCGGACCTCGACGATCGTGGTGCGCTTCTTGCCCTTCCGGCGGCCGAGCAGGAACGCCACCGCCACCACGCCGACCACGACCACGGCACCGACGGTGACGAGCTTGCTGCTGGCGGCCTGCGCCGTGTCCTCGACGCCGCCGTGCAGCTCTCGGATCTTCGCTTCGATGTCACGCCGCTCGATGGGGCGGGGCAGCGTCTCCGGTTGCGCGTTCACAGGCCTGATCCCTTTCGCTTCACGACCCGCCACATCACCAGCGCCACCAGCAGCGCCGCTGCTACGACCACGATGAGGTACGGGATGCAGGTGAGGTTCCCGTCGAAGGCATCCCCCGTCTCCGTCTGCAGCGCTCGGAGGAGCGAGAGGAGCAGGAGCACGGACCCGAACGCGAAGACCAGGGAGCCGCTCACGCCGTAGCCCAGGTAGCGACCGAGGCCCTTCAGCGGGTCGACGGTCTCCTGCTTCGCGTACGCGAGGGTGAGCTCCCACAGCTCGTTCGCCACCTGCGGGATGCTCTTCGGGTCGTTGGGTCGAGCGGCCACGGGGATCGGAGCGTACTACCCGCCGTCCGCGCCCCCCAGCCGCAGCTCGAGCACCGCGATGGCGTCGCGCGCCAGCTCGGCCAGGAGGGCCACCCGCACGTCGGGGCTGTCGGCGGCGAGCAGGCGCTGGCGGTCGAACGCGCCGATGGGCGCCACCGCCGCGGCCTGGTAGCTCGCGAGCACGGGATCGTCGGACAGCTCGATGGTCGCCGGCGCGGTGGCGTCGCCCGCCTCGGCGGCCAGACCCAGGGCACGGCGCACCAACGACACGCACGCCTCGAGGGCGTCACCCATCTCGGTGCTCGGGGCGGGATCGGGCCAGTCCTCCACCTCGGCGAGCGGGTAGGGATCGTCGGGGAGCCAGCGCGTGATCCGCACGCGCCGGAGGCCCACCGTCCCGAGCGCCCACCGCCCGTCCGACAGCTCGACGGCGTCGAGGATGCGCGCCACGGTGCCCACGTCGGTGCGCACGTCGCCGCCGCCGACCTCGCTCCCCCGGGCGATCAGCACCACGCCGAACTCCCTGCCGCCCTGGAGGCAGTCGTGCACCAGCGCTCGATACCTCGGCTCGAACACGTGGAGGGGCAGGCCCGCCGACGGCACGAGCACGGTGCCGAGCGGGAACATCGGGAGCACGTCACCCATCGTCGACCCTCGGACCGACGTCGGCCGCGTCCGGGATGTCCGGCCACCGCGCGAGGGCCTCGGCGATCTGCTGCTCCAGGTCGTCGACGTTCGAGGGGAACCCCGACGCGGGCGCGTTCACGACGAGCGCGAACGCGAGGGGTGGGTCGTCGTCGTCGACGAACCCAGCCAACGCCGACACCGAGGAGAGCGACCCGGTCTTGGCGCGCAGGACCCCCTGCAGCGCCGTCCCGTGGAAGCGCTCGGTCAGCGTCCCCGACTCGGCGGCGACCGGCAGGAGGTCGGCCAGCACATCGCCGGTGTCGGCTCGGACCAGCGCTGCGAGCAGCGTGGCGCAGGTGAGCCGGTCGTCGAGGGACAGCCCGGATCCGTCGACGACCTTCCCGGCGCCGAGCTGCTCGCCGAGTGCCGCCACCACCGCGGCGCCGCCCGCGGTGGTCGCCGAGCCCTCGCCCCGGCCGATCTCCTTCAGGAGCAGCTCGGCGGTGTTGTTGTCGCTCTCTCGCACCATCTCGCCCACCACCTCCACGAGGGGCGGTGACTCCACACCGGCCAGCTCCACCGCCCCGAACGGGAGCGAGCCGGCCCGCGCCTCGCCGCCGACCTCCACGCCATGGGCGCGGAGCAGGCGGGTGAACACCGCCGCCGCCTCCTGGGCGGGCTGAGGGGCGGCGGCGAGGGCTCGGCCCGGCTCGTCGCGGGTGGGATAGGTCGCGAACCCGTCGTTGACGGACAGCGCGGACAGCGGCCCGATCGATCCCTGGTCGATGTAGCGCGATGGCCAGCCGGCGACGTAGCGGAGCTGGTCGTAGCGGCCCTCGTCGCCCACCACCCCTCCCGTGACCCGTCGGACCCCGGCGTCGACGACGGCGGAGGCGAGCGCATCGAGGTCGGTGAACACCTGGGGCTGATGGCGGAGGTGGCCGACGTAGTCGCCGGTTGCGAGCAACGGGTCGCCGCCACCGACGAGGGTGAGGTCGCCCTGCACCACCCCGGCGCCGTCGGGCCGAGAGGGAGCCGCGACGGTGGTGCGGAAGCGCGACCTCGGATCGAGGTGGTCGAGGGCGGCGGTCGCGGTCAGCAGCTTCAACGTAGAGGCGGGCCGCAGCGCGGCGTCGGCGCGATGGGCGAAGTCGACGTCCGGCCCTGACACCGCGAGGCAGGTGTCAGCCGGCAGCGCGCCGGTGAGCCGATCGAGGTCGGCCACGAGCCGTCGCCGGGCGACCGGCGCGGCCACGATCGTCGGGGCTCGCCGCACGGACAGCAGGGGTGTCTCGACTCGGGGCAACGCCCGACCGGCCGCCCGAGCGTCGCCCCGGCCCGCTTCGGATCGCCACGCCACGAGTCCGCCGGCGACCACGCCCAGCACCAGGATCCCCACGCCCATCCGCCGTAGGAGGCGCGTCACGAGGTGGCGTGGACCTCCCGATGGCGAGCGCGGCGCCAGAGGTGGTCGAGCGCCGTGACCGCGCGGTTGGCGTTGGCGTAGCAGAGGCGCCCGGTGGCACGCACCGCAGCCGGCCCGGCGTTGTCCGGGTGCGTGACCGAGAGCTCGGTGGCGGTGAGGACCGGCTTGCCGTAGCGCTCGGACACCTCGGCCGCCGCCCGGGCGAAGCGCCCGTCCTGGCGCTCGTGGTAGTCGACGATCCGCTCGAGGCCGTGGTCCGGGTAGAAGGGGCCCGATCGCATGAGCGCGGCCTGGTTCGACTGGATGCCGAGGCCCAGGTACACGACGGCGTCCACGTCGGGGTGGCCGGCGATCAGCTCCAGCACCTCCGGGATGGTGTCGCGGGTCTCACCACCGGCCAGGTCGACCGGGTTGTTGCGGCTCCACCGCGGCGGGAGCTTCTCGTCCAGGGAGGTGCGCAGGTCGGCGGGCAGCGGGGCGAGGGCGAGCGACGAGCCGCTGATGGCGTCGGCGGTGACCACGCCCCATCCTCCGGCGGTGGTCATCACCACGACGCGGTTGCCCTTCGGGAGCGGCTGCGTGGCGAAGGTGGCGGCGGCCTCGAACGCCTCCTCGATCGTGGCGGCGCGGGTGATCCCGGCCTGTCGGCACATCCCGTCGAAGACGCGGTCATCGCTCGCGAGCGACCCGGTGTGGCTGGCGGCGGCGCGCTGGCCGCCCGCCGTGGCGCCCCCCTTCACCAGCACGAGGGGCTTGACCGCGGCCACCGCCCGGGCCCGCTCGAAGAAGGCGCGCCCGTCGGGAACGCCCTCCACGTAGGCCAGGGCGACGGAGGTGGCGGGATCCTGCGCGTAGTACTCGAGGTAGTCGGGGATCGTGACGGCGGCGGCGTTGCCCGCCGACACCGCGCGACTGATGCCGACACCCGTCTGCACCGCGTAGTTCATGAACGACGAGATGAAGTTCCCGGACTGCGACGCGATCCCGATGGAGCCGGCCGGCGGGTACGGCGCGACGATCTGCGCGCACAGCGAGGCCGGGGTGGACACCACCCCCTGGCCGTTCGGGCCGGCGACGAGCATGCCGAGCTCCTCGGCCAACGCCACCAGCTCCGCCTGCAGGCGTTGCCCCTCCTCGCCCGCCTCGCCGTAGCCGGCCGACGCGAGGAACGCCGCCCGGATCCCCTTCTTGGCGCACGCGCGCAGCAGGTCGGGGTTGGCGGACGCCGGCGTGCACACGAAGACGAGGTCGATGGCGTCGTCGGGCAGGTCGTCGATGTCGGCCACGACGGGCACGCCGAGGACGTCGCCGGGCTCGCGGCTCCACCCGTGGACGGCTCCGCGGTACCCCGAGGCGAGGATGTTGTGCAGGCTCACGAACCCGAACTTCCCGGGGTGCGTCGACACGCCCGCCACGAGCACCCCTCGCGGCTCGAAGAGGGCCTGGAACCCCGCGAGGTCCATCGGCCTCATGCCAGCTCCACGAGCGCGTCGACGGGCACCGGCCGGCCATCGACGACGATCAGCGGGTTCAGGTCGGCGCTCACGATGCGCGGGTCGGCCGCGGCTGCTTCGGAGAGCCCGAGGAGGACATCGGCCATCGCGCCGCGGTCGAGGGCGGGCTCGCCTCGGACCTCGCCGAGCAGGGTCTGGGAGGCGAGATCGTCGATCATGTCCAAGGCGTCGCGCCGGGAGATCGGCACCAGGCGGAACGCGACGTCGGCGAGCGCCTCGGTGAGGACGCCGCCGATGCCCAGCATCACCGTCATCCCGAACTGCGCGTCCCGGTGCAACCCGGCGATCAGCTCGCGGGCCCCCCGCAGCATCGGCGCGACCAGCAGGTGGACGTCACCGTCGTCGGGCCGAGCGGCGGCGAGGAGCTCCTCCGCCGCCGTCCGCACGGCCTCCCCGTCGGTGAGACCGAGGCGGACGAGGCCGCGCTCGGTCTTGTGGGCGATCGCGTCTCCTCCCAGCTTCAGCACGACCGGGTACCCGAGCGCGTCGGCGGCGTCGACGGCGGCATCGGCTCCGGCGACCTGTCGTTCGTCCGGGAACCGGACCCCGTGCGCGGCGAGGGCGCGCTTCGAGTCGGCCTCCGACAGGGTGGGCATGGCCGCGTACGGTAGCGGCCCGTGACCAGCGGTCCGGTGGGCGTGATCGAGGGGTTCTACGGGCCGCCGTGGACGTGGGACGCCCGTCTCGAGGTCGCCGCCTGGTGTGCCGACCGCGGGCTGCGCGACTACGTGTACGCGCCAAAGGACGATCCGAAGCACCGGGACGACTGGCGAGCGGCCTACGACCCCGACGAGCTGGCCGGCTTCGAGCGGTTCGCCACCGAGGGAGCGCTGGCGCTCGGGTTCGCCATCTCGCCGGGGCTGTCCATCGACTGCGACGACCCCGAGGACCGCCACCACCTGGCCGCCAAGGTCGACCAGGTGGTGGCGGTCGGCGCCCGCACCGTGGTGCTCGCGCTGGACGACATCCCCTTCGGCGGGGGCGCGCAGGGGGCCGCCCACGCTCGCCTCACCACCTGGCTGCGCGACCACCTCGACGAGCGGGCGGCCCTGTCGCTCATCCCGACGGAGTACGTGGGCACGCGCTCCACGCCGCACCTCGATGCGCTGGCCGCCGGTGTCCCTGACGACGTACCGATCGGGTGGACCGGCACCGCGGTCGTGAACGACACCATCACCATCGCCGACGCCGAGGCGCGTGCGGCCTCGCTCGGCGGCCGTCCACCGCTGCTGTGGGACAACTACCCCGTGAACGACGCCGTGATGGGCGACCGCCTCTTCGTCGGCCCGATCCGCGGCCGTGAACCCGGGCTGGTCGACGCCTGCAGCGGCTACCTCGCGAACCCGATGGAGCACGCCCGCGCGTCGATGCTGCCGCTCGCGTCGATCGCCGCCCTCGTGCGCGGCGACGACGCCCAGGCGGTGTGGCGCGAGACCGCGGCCGACCTCGGATGGCTCGCGTTCGCGCAGGCGTGCGACGGAGAGGAGGCCCGGGAGGTCGTGGCCAGCGGCGACCGGGATGCGATGCGCGCGCTCTTCACCGACGCGTCGGTGTGCGCCGCGCCCGGTGCCGAGGAGGAGGCGGACCCGTGGCTGACCCAGGTCCATCGGGACGCCCGGCTCGCGCTGACGGCCCTCGACGTCCTCGACGGCGAGCGCGGGGTCGACACCGTGCTCGGCATGGGCGTCCGCTGGCAGGCCTCGCGGCGCTCGGCCACCACCGTGTTCGGCCCGCGCTGCAGCGTCCGCGTGCAGATCGGCCAGGCCGCCGATGGCACCTGGCAGGTCCAACCCGGCGCCATAGAGCACGACCAAAACGCCATCGACACGTTGGTGAGGGCCGCGCTGGCAACGCTGGGGTGACGGCGGGGGCGCGGGTTCGGGCGGGGGCGCGGGGGCGCGGGGCGCGGGGGCGCGGGGCGCGGGGGC
>JBJMHD010000067.1:0-16722 GCA_045807565.1 Acidimicrobiales bacterium
CCGGCGGCGATGGGGTCGGAGGAGTGGTCGGCGCAGGTCGACGAGATCGTCGAGGTGCTGGAGGGCGGGGGGGTGGTGGTGCTCCCGACGGACACGGTGTACGGGCTGGCCGCGCTGCCGTCGGCGGCGGCGGCGGTCGACCGCGTGTTCGCGCTGAAGGGCCGACGCGCCGACGTCCCGATCGCGGTGCTGTGCGCCTCGGCGGCTCAGGCGCTGGCCCTCGCCGAGCCGGTGCCGGGCGTGGACCAGGTCGCGGCCCGCTTCTGGCCGGGGCCGCTCACGCTCGTGCTGCCGCGGCGAGCGGGCGTGCACCTGCACCTCGGCGAGCCCACGCACACCATCGGGCTGCGGGTGCCCCGGCACGAGCTGATCCGTGCCGTCGCCGAGCGGGTCGGCCCGGTCGCGACCACCAGCGCCAACCAGCACGGTTCGCCCACACCGCCGACCGCGCGCGAGGCCGGCGCCTCGCTGGTCGGTGACCCCGATCTCGTCGTCGACGGCGGTCGCCTCGAGGCGAGCGCGTCCACGGTCGTCGCCGCCACCGGGATGCCGTGGACGGTGCTGCGGGCGGGGCCGATCGACCCGGACGAAGTCATCGCGGTCGGGATAGGTTGACCCGACCAGCACGTCCCCGGGGGGAAGCAGCATGCCGTCACACAAGGTCGACCAAGCGATCATCGACGACCTCCTCCGCCTGCCCATCTTCGCCAACGTCCACGAACGGGACGTCACGAGGGTCGCCGAGATCGGTGAGCCCGTCGACGCCGAGCCCGGCGCCGTCCTCATGGACCAGGGCGACGTGGGCACCGAGTGCTTCTTCGTCGTCGACGGGCATGCCGGCGTGATGTCCGGCGGCGAGCACATCGCCGACATCGGCCCGGGGTCGATCGTGGGGGAGATGGCGCTCGTGGGCCACAAGCCACGGAACGCGAGCGTCGTCGCGCAGACGCCGATGGAGCTGCTCGCCTTCAACATCGCGGCGTTCAAGAGGCTGCTCGAGGAGATGCCCGGCACCCGCGACGTGGTGATGAAGGTCCTCGAGGCGCGCGCCGAGGAGAACCGGAACCGCAACGCCTGACGGGCTGCGCTACAGCAGCTCCGTCGAGCCGTCGGGCGCCACGCGCGCTCGGCGACCGATGAGGTCCTCGGTGACGAGTGCCTTCAGGACGTCCGGGTCCGCGGTGGTGGCGATCGCGCGCTGGCCGTCGTCCAGCAACCCGACCACGAGGCCGGTCTCCGGCGCGCCGTCGCGGTCGTGCATGGCGGTCCAGGTCTCCACCGTCATCTCACCGTCCGGGTCCTCGCACAGGGTGCGCTTCGGGAGGGCGTCGACCTCGGCCTGCACGTCGGCGTGCTGGAAGGGTGTGGCCGGCGGCTCCGTGCTGTAGATGCCGAAGGCGTGCTTGGTGATGAAGCCGCCGTTCGCGCTCACCAGGCCGACCGAGCCCGGCTCGTCGCGCAGCCGGTCCGCCATCGTGGCGATCGAGTGGGTGACGTAGTTGTTCCACGGTCCACCGGCGAAGGACAGGCCGCCGGTGACCGTGAGCGGCCGATCGAGGGGGATCCCGAGCTCGTAGGCGGCGATCTCGACCGCGGACGGGAAGCAGGAGTAGAGGTCGACGTGGGCGAGGTCGTCCACGCCCACGCCCGCCAGCTCGAGGCAGGCGCCTCCGGCGATGCGCATCGCCGGAGAGCGTCCGAGGTCGTCGCGCTCGCTCACGAACGGGTGGTCGTGGGCGTCCGTGCCGCTGTGCGGGAACACCCAGCGGTCGCGCGGCACGCCGAGCGCCTCGGCCCGCTCGGCCGAGCACAGGATCAGCGCCGCGCCCTGCTCCACGGCGTTGTTCGAGTTCAGCCGCTTCGTGTACGGGAAGCCGATCATCCGGTTGTGGGGCGAGGGCGTGCGGATCTCCTCGGCGGTGTAGGCCTCCTGGATCCAGGCGTGCGGGTTGGTGGCGGCCACCTCGCTGAAGCGCGCCCACAGCTCGGACATCGCGACGATGTGGTCGTCGAGCCCGCGCCCCAGCACGGCGCGGTGCGCCTGCTCGAACATCGGGTACACCTGCACCGGCATCATCACGCCGCGGGCCCTCTCGCCGTCCGATGACATCGGGACCTCGGGGATGGACCGAGGCGCCTCCGGCACCGAGTCGTCCTGCCGCGTCCACCCCAGCTCGGCATCGGCGGCGCGCGCGCTCATCCGGGTGCGCCAGGCCTCGGCGCCACCGAGGAGGACGAGGTCGACCTCACCCTGCTGGATGGCCAGGCAGGTGAGGTTCACCAGCGACTGCGGGCCGTTGCCGCCCATGCCGGTGACCGTGGTGGTGCGGGGGGAGGCGCCCACCCGCTGACCGACCAGCGCGCCGGGATCGCGGTACCGCCACGACAGCAACCCGACGGTGTGGACCGCGTCGGCGCCCGTGAGGACCGCGTCACCGGCCCCGGCGTCGGCGGCGGCGCGGCGGAGCGCCTCCACGATCAGGTCGACCGGCTCGAGCACCTCGGCTCCCCGGTCCACTCGGTTGCTGATCTGACCAGCACCGATCAACACGGGCGTACGGGGGTCGACCACGGGGCTCCTCCAGCGGCAGGCGAGGCGTACTTGACTGCTTGGTCAACTCTAGGGAGGGCTCGGCGCACCCCTACAATCCGGGCATCGACCTGCTCGTCCTCTGCACCGCGAACCAATGCCGCTCACCGATGGCGGAGGTCTTGCTGCGCCGCCACCTCGCCCACGCGGGCGTCGACGCCACGGTGGCGTCGGCGGGCATCTACCAGGGTGGTGTCGCCGCCACCCACCACGGCGTGGACGTGATGGCCGCCCGAGGCCTCGATCTCAGCGGGCACGCCAGCCGCCAGATGGACGCCGACATGGTGCGACGGGCCGACCTCGTCATCGCGATGGCGCGCATGCACGTGCGGGAGGTCGCGGTCCTCGCCCCCGACATGCTGGCCAGGACGTTCACCCTCAAGGAGCTCGCCCGCAACGGCGCGGCGGTCGGCGAGCGGGGCCGCGACGAGTCGCTCGACTCCTGGCTCGCCCGCATCGCCGAGGGGCGGATCACCCGTTCCCTCGTCGGGGTGGGCTACGACGACGAGATGGACGTCGCCGATCCCGTCGGACGAGGCCGCGCCGACTACGAGCGCACCGCCGATCTGCTCGATCGCCTCCTGGGAGACGTCGTCGACCTCGCCTTCCCGGTCCACAGCCGTCCCGAGGGGCAACGGGCGTGAAGGTGGCCGTCGGTGCAGACCACGCCGGGGTGCACCTGAAGGCGCACCTCGTGAAGGAGCTCGAGCGGCTCGGTCACGAGGCGATCGACCTCGGCACCCACAGCACCGAGTCCGTCGACTACCCGCCGATCTGCGCGGCCGTCGGGCGCGCCGTGGTGCGGGGTGAGGCGGATCGAGGCATCGTGATCGGCGGGTCGGGCCAGGGCGAGCAGATCGCCGCCAACAAGGTGCACGGCGTGCGCGCGGCCCTCTGCAACGACCTCTTCACCGCCCGGCTCAGCCGCGAGCACAACGACGCCAACGTGCTCTCGATGGGTGGCCGCATCGTCGCCGAGGGCCTGGCGACGGAGATCCTCGAGCTCTGGCTCACCACACCCTTCGACGGTGGGCGCCACGAGCGCCGCGTCGCCCAGATCGCTGACATCGAAGCCGAGGAGTCTGCCTGATGCCCGCATGGCCACAGAACCCTGACGACGAGGTCCTCGGGCTCATCGAGCGCGAGGTCGAGCGCCAGAACACCACGATCCAGCTGATCGCCAGCGAGAACTTCACCTCGCCCGCCGTGCTGCGGGCCACTGGGTCCGTGCTCACCAACAAGTACAGCGAGGGCTATCCGGGCAAGCGCTACTACGGCGGCAACGAGGTGATCGACGAGGTCGAGGACATCGCGCGCGACCGCGCCCGGTCGCTGTTCTCCGCGCCGCACGCCAACGTCCAACCGCACGCGGGCGCCAACGCCAACATGGCCGTGTACCTCGCGCTGCTGGATCCCGGCGACACGGTCCTCGGGCTCCGCCTCGACCAGGGGGGCCACCTCACCCACGGCTCGCCCGTGAACGCCAGCGGGAAGCTCTACCGCTTCGTGTCCTACGGCGTCACCCCGAGCGACGAGCGCATCGACCTGGACCAGGTGCGCGACGCCGCCCTCGAGCACCGCCCGAAGATCATCGTCACCGGCGCCACCGCCTACCCGCGGATCATCGACCCGAAGCCCTTCCGCGAGATCGCCGACGAGGTGGGCGCGCTGTTCATGTTCGACGCCGCCCACATCGCGGGGCTCATCGCCGGCGGGCAGCACCCGAACCCGATGGACCACGGCGCCGACATCATGACCCTCACCACGCACAAGACCCTTCGCGGCCCCCGAGGCGGAGCGATCCTGTGCACGGCAGAGCTGGCCGAGGTCATCGACAAGTCGGTGTTCCCCGGTCTGCAGGGCGGCCCGCTCGACCACGTCATCGCGGCCAAGGCGATCGCGTTCGCCGAGGCGGCCACCCCCGAGTTCAAGGAGTACGCCGCGCAGATCGTGCGCAACGCGTCAGCGCTCGCCGAGGCGCTCGCCAACCAGGGCCTCCGGCTCGTGTCGGGTGGCACCGACAACCACCTCATGCTCGTCGACCTGCGCAGCTTCGATCCGGACCTGTCGGGCAAGAAGGCCCGGCTCGCGCTCGACAAGGCGGGGATCAGCCTCAACGAGAACACCGTGCCCGACGACCCGCGCCCTCCCTACATCACCTCGGGGCTCCGCATCGGCACGCCGGCCGTCACCACCCAGGGCATGGGCGAGGCCGAGATGGCGACGATCGGCGAGCTGATCCATCGCACCCTCGTCGCACGTGAGGACGAAGCCGAGCTCAGGGCGGTGCGCGACGACGTGCTCGCGCTCTGCTCCAAGTTCACCCCGTATCCCGCCGGCACCTGAGCGTCTGGGTGCAGGACTACCTCGGGGACTACCTCCCCGTCATCGGAGTGGCCGCGCTCGTGACGCTGCTGGCCACCCCGCTGTTCCGGCGACTCTCGTTCCGGGTCGGCGCGGTGCAGGCGCCCGACGACCGTCGCGTGCACGTGCGGCCCACCGCCCTGCTGGGCGGGGCGGCGATCCTCGTGGGCTTCCTCGGCGGGATGCTCATGGGATGGCGGTCGGAGTCGCTCGAGGAGGTCTTCATCGGGAGCACCGTGCCGATCGGCGTGGTGCTCGCCGCGCTGGTGATCTTCACGGTGGGCCAGGTGGACGACCTGCGCGAGGTCTCGCCGCCGGCGAAGCTCGCCGGCACCGTGCTGGCTGCCAGCGTGCTGTCGATCTCGGGCGTGAGCATCCTCTTCTTCCGCATCCCCTTCGCCGGCCTGGTGGTGCTGGAGCCGAACATGTCGGCGCTGCTCACCGTGCTGTGGGTGATCGGGATGACCACCGCCATCAACTACATCGATGGGTTGGACGGGTTGGCGGCGGGGATCGTGGCCATCGCGGCGGCGGCGCTGCTCGTGTACTGCGAGCGGTTGCACTCCGTGGACGCCATCGGCCCCGACAACGCGGGGCCGCTGATCGCCGCCGCCGTGCTCGGCGCGTGCCTCGGGTTCCTGCCGCACAACTTCCACCCCGCCAAGATCTTCATGGGCGACGCCGGCGCGCTGTTGCTCGGCCTGCTCCTCGCCGCGATCACGATCACGGTGGGCGGCAACACCGACATCCCGTTCTCAGGTCAGACCTTCTTCTTCTTCGCCCCGATCTTCATCCCGCTGGTGATCCTCGGCGTGCCCATCGTCGACACCGCGTTCTCGATCCTGCGACGGGCGCGGCGGGGGACGAACGTGACGGTCGCCGACAAGGACCACCTGCACCACCGGCTGATGCGGCTCGGGCACGGCCACCGTCGCAGCGTGTTCATCCTCTGGACCTGGACGCTGCTGCTCTCGGCGATCGTGCTCTACCCCACCTACCAGACGGTGGAGGGCGAGCTCTGGGTGCCCATGGCGATCGCAGCGGCGGCCCTGGTGCTGTACACCATGTTCGGCCCGGGGGTCCGGTCCCGACGCGAGGCTGAGTAGGCGACGTCACAAGACAGGTTCGCGAGCCGTCGAACTCTCGGATTTGCCCTACCAACGCTTCGGGTTCTAGATTGCGAACAGTTTCACAAGCGAGGAAGAACAATGGCGTTCGATCTCTCCGCCAAGCGTGAGCTCAACAAGGGGTTCGGGGATGCACTGGCCGTGGCCGTGGAGCTCGCGGTCACCCCGGCGATCTTCGCCTTCCTCGGCTGGCGGCTCGATGCCTGGCTCGGCACGACCCCGCTCTTCCTGCTGGTCTTCTTCCTCTTCACCTTCACCTACGTCGCCTGGCGCGAGGCCACCAGGTACAAGCTGCGGATGGAGGAGCACCAGCAGCAGCTCCTCGGCCGCAAGCCCGACCGGGAGGCGTCGTGATGGTCGCCGAGCGCAACGCTCCCGTGCCCGACGCGCCTGAGGTCGAGCGCGAGCTGGCCTTCGACATGCTCCAGCGCGGCGTGTGGTTCGCACCCGTCGTGCTGCTCGCCGCGACCGCCATCTGGGGCGTGCAGGGCGCGGCCTCGGCCGCCCTCGCCATCGCCCTGGTGAGCGTGAACCTGGTGCTCGCCGCCCTGGGCCTGTCCTGGGCGGCCAAGCGCAGCCTCAACACGCTCATGGTGATGTCGCTCGTCGGCTTCGCGGTGCGCATGGGCCTCGTCACCGCCGTGCTCTTCGCCGTCCGTGACGCCGCCTGGGTCGACATGGTGGCCCTCGGCGTCTGTGTGATCGTCACCCACCTGGGGCTCCTGTTCTGGGAGCTCCGCTACGTGTCCGCGTCCCTCGCCTTCCCGGGCCTCAAGCCCACCACCGACAAGGAGGCCGTCGCCTGATGATCCTCGGGTTGGAGTTCCCGCCCATCTCCCACGTCGTGGAGTGGCCCGTCGGGCCCCTCGGCATCAACAAGGTCGTGGTCCTGATGTGGTTCTCGACGCTCGTCGCGATCCTCGTGATGGGCCTGGGCGGCCGCAAGAAGGCGCTCGTGCCCACCGGCATCCAGAACGTCGCCGAGTCCGCCGTCGACTTCGTGGAGGAGGGGATCATCCTCCAGACGATCGGCCCCGACGGGCTCAAGTCGCGCTGGATCACCCCGTTCCTGATCACGCTCTTCACGTTCATCCTCGCCTGCAACGTGTGGGGGCTCGTGCCGCTCGCGCAGATGCCTGTGAACGCCCGCATCGCCCTTCCCGTGTTCATGGCGCTGCTGGTGTACGTCATCTACCACACGGTCGGCGTCATCTCTCAGGGCCCGATCACCTACCTGAAGAACATCGCGTTCATGCCCGGCGTGCCGAAGGTCATGTACCTGCTGCTCACGCCCATCGAGCTGGTCACGAAGTTCATCAGCCAGCCGCTCAGCATGGCGGTCCGACTCTTCGCCAACATGCTCGCCGGCCACCTGCTCCTCGTGAGCTTCGCGGTGATCACCGCCGCGCTGGCCACGCTCGGACCGACGCTGGTCATCTTCCCCTTCAGCTTCGGACTGCTGGTGTTCCTCACCACCTTCGAGGTGCTGGTGGCGTTCCTCCAGGCCTACATCTTCACGATCCTCGCGGCGGTGTACATCGCCGACGCGATGCACCCCGCCCACTGAGCAAAGACAACCAAGGAGAACCAAGTGCTGCGACTTCTCGCTGAGCAGGACCCGGGCGAGCTCGAGGCCGGCCTCACCGCCGTCGGCCGAGGCATCGTCTACGGCGGCGCCGCCATCGGCCCGGGCATCGGCATCGGCCTCGTGGTCGGCAACGCCATCACCGCGATGGCCCGCCAGCCGGAGGCGGCCGGCATGGTCCGCACGACCATGTTCCTCGGCATCGCCTTCACCGAAGCCCTCGCGCTGTTCGGCTTCGTCCTCGCGTTCATCATCTCGGGCTGAGGAGGCTCATCGTGCGATTCCGCACCAAGGCAATGCTGGCGAGCAGCCTGCTCGCCGTCGGGCTCGTGGCCTTCGCGCCGCTCGCGTCGGCGGCGGAGGCCGGTGGCGAGCCGTCCGACCAGGAAGCCCTCATCCACGAGGCCGAGGAGACCGCCGAGGCGAACGGCGCCACCGAGACCGACGTCGAGTGCGTGTCGATCCTCATCGAGGGTGGATCGCCCGACGACTGCCAAGAGGCACCGAGCCCGATCCTCCCGGAGCTGAACGAGATGATCTGGGGCGGCATCTCCTTCCTGCTGCTCCTCCTGCTGATGTGGAAGTTCGCGCTGCCCGCCGTCAAGGAGGGCATGAACAACCGCACCGAGCGCATCCGCGCCGACCTCGACGCGGCCGAGACGGCCAAGGACGAGGCGGTCGGCGTGCTCGACGGGTACAAGGCGCAGCTGGCCGACGCCAAGAACGAGGCCGCTCGCATCATCGAGGAGGCCCGCCAGTCGGCCGACGCGCTGAAGCGGGACCAGGAGTCCCGCCTCCAGACCGAGCTGTCCGAGGCCCGCGCTCGGGCCGCCGCCGACATCGAGGCCGCCAAGGCCCAGGCCACCGCCGACCTCCGGGGCGAGCTCGCCCAGCTGGCCGTCGGTGCCGCCTCCGCCGTGGTGAACAAGAACCTCGACGCCGCCGCCCAGACGCAGCTCATCGAGGACTACATCAGCTCCGTCGGGAGCAAGTGATGACCGACGAGCGGACGCACGCCTACGCGGAGGCGCTGCTCGCGGTCGCCCGCTCCGAGGGCCGTACCGCCGACGTGGGAGACGAGCTCTTCCGCTTCGCTCGCGCCCTCGAGAGCAACGACGAGCTGCGCACCACGCTCACCGACCAGCAGCTGCCGGTCAGCCGTCGCCAGCAGATCATCGAAGACCTGCTCGGTGGCAAGGCCCACTCCATCACCATCGCCCTGCTCTCGATGGTGGTCGGGGCGGGGCGGGCGCGTGACCTGCCCGCCATCATCGATGACCTGGTGAAGCTCAGCGCCGCCGAGGGCAACAAGGAGCTCGCCGAGGTCCGCTCGGCCGTGCCGCTCACCGACGACCAGCAGCAGCGCCTGGCCGCCGCCCTCCAGGCGGCAACCGGCAAGACGGTGGACCTGAAGGTGATCATCGACCCGTCCGTGCTCGGCGGGCTCGTCGCCCAGGTCGGCGACACGGTGATCGACGGCTCCGTGAAGGCCCGGCTCCAACAGCTCCAGACCGCGTTCTGATCCGACCACACCCCTCGCACCGCAACGACACGAAGGAACCACAGAGATGGCAGAGCTGACCATCAACACCGCGGACATCGCCGCCGCCCTGAAGAAGAACCTCGAGGGCTTCTCGCCCTCCACCGAGGCCGCCCAGGTCGGCCGGGTGATCGAGGTCGGCGACGGCATCGCCACCGTGTCGGGCCTCCCCGGCGTGGGCGTGAACGAGCTGCTCGAGTTCGAGGGCGGCATCCGTGGGCTGGCGCTGAACCTCGACGAGGAGTCCATCGGCGCCGTGGTGCTCGGCGACGGCGGCGCCGTCCGCGAGGGCACTGCCGTGAAGGCCACCGGACAGATCCTCTCCGTGCCGGCCGGCGACGGCCTCCTGGGCCGCGTCGTCGACGCCCTCGGCAACCCGGTCGACGGCAAGGGACCCCTCACCAACGTCCAGGACCGCCGGATGGAGATCCAGGCGCCCGGCATCATCGGTCGCAAGCCGGTGCACGAGCCGCTGCAGACCGGCATCAAGGCGATCGACTCGATGACCCCGATCGGCCGCGGCCAGCGCGAGCTCATCATCGGCGACCGCAAGACCGGCAAGACCACCATCGCCGTCGACACGATCCTGAACCAGCGCGGCCTCGGCGTGAAGTGCATCTACGTCGCCATCGGCCTGAAGGAGTCCACCGTCGCCAACACGGTGGCCACCCTCGAGCAGCACGGCGCCATGGACTACACCGTCGTCGTCGTCGCCGGTGCCTCCGATCCAGCACCGTTCAAGTACCTCGCCCCCTATGCCGGCTGCGCCATGGGCCAGCACTGGATGGAGAACGGCGAGCACGGCCTGATCGTCTACGACGACCTCTCGAAGCAGGCCGAGGCGTACCGCCAGGTGTCGCTGCTCCTGCGCCGCCCGCCGGGCCGTGAGGCGTACCCCGGTGACGTCTTCTACCTGCACAGCCGGCTCCTCGAGCGGGCCGCCAAGCTGAGCGACGCCAACGGCGCCGGCTCCCTCACGGCGCTGCCGATCATCGAGACCAAGGCCGGCGACATCTCCGCCTACATCCCCACCAACGTCATCTCGATCACCGACGGCCAGGTGTTCCTCCAGGACGACCTCTTCAAGTCGGGTGTGCGTCCGGCCTTCGACACCGGCCAGTCGGTGTCCCGAGTCGGCGGCGCCGCCCAGATCAAGGCCATGAAGACCGCGGTGGGCACGCTCAAGGGCGACCTGTCCCAGTTCCGTGAGCTCGAGGCGTTCGCCGCCTTCGGCTCGGAGCTCGACAAGGTGTCCCAGGCCGCCCTCGACCGCGGCTACCGGCTCGTCGAGCTGCTGAAGCAGCCGCTCAACAGCCCGATGCCCGTCGAGGAGCAGGTCGTGTCCCTCTACGCCGGCACCAACGGCTACCTCGACCCGATCCCGGTGGAGGACGTCGCCCGCTACGAGCACGAGCTCCTCGAGTGGATGCGCTCCCGCCACGGCGGGATCCTCGACGGCATCAAGTCGTCCGGGAACATCGCCGACATGGACGCCTTCGAGGCGGCCCTCAAGGGCTTCGCCGACTCGTTCCAGGCGAGCGACGGCAGCGCCGCCGCGGAGCCGGCCCCGGCCGAGGTCGTGGCGGCCGACGCCGCGCTGGCCGACGACGCGACCACGGCTGACGTCGCCCGCACGCCGGAGGAGGCGTCCTAACCCATGGCAGGTGGTGCCGAGCGGATCCTGCGTCGACGCATCAAGTCGGTGCAGTCGACCAAGAAGATCACCAAGGCGATGGAGCTCATCGCCGCCAGCCGGATCCTCAAGGCCCAGCAGCGGGTCAACGCGGCGCGGCCCTACAGCGAGCAGATCACCGAGGTGATCCGCAACCTGGCGGCCGCCGGCGCAGGGAAGGGCTCCGCCCTCCTCGAGCAGCGCGAGGAGATCCGCACGGTGGCCTTCGTGGTCGTCGCCGGCGACCGCGGCCTCTGCGGCGGCTACAACACGAACGTGATCCGCGCCGTCGAGCGCGAGATGGCGCAGCAGCGCGCCCAGGGCAAGCAGACCCGCCTCATCACCGTCGGCAAGAAGGCCACCGCCTACTTCCGGTTCCGCGGCTACGAGCTCGACGACAGCTTCGTCGGCTTCTCGGACGAGCCCACCTACGAGGACGCCCGATCGGTCGCCGAAGGCGTCGTCCGGCGGTTCGAGGAGGGTGAGTACGACGCCGTCGAGCTCGCCTACACGCAGTTCGTGTCGGCCGGCGTGCAGCGGGTGCTGCTCAAGCGCTTCGTGCCCATCGAGACCGACATCCTCGAGGCCGCCGAGCAGTCGGATGGCCCGTCCGCCGACTACGAGTTCGAACCGGGCCCGGGCGACATCCTCGAGCGCCTCCTGCCCCGCTACGCCGAGGCCCGCCTGTACGCCGCGCTCCTCGAGGGCGCCGCATCGTTCTTCGCTGCCCAGCAGCGAGCCATGAAGTCGGCCACCGACAACGCCGAGGAGCTCATCACCAAGCTCAGCCGGGTGATGAACCGGGCCCGCCAGGACGCCATCACCACCGAGATCATGGAGATCGTCGGCGGTGCCGAGGCCCTGCGCCAAGGCCAGTCCGGCGGGACCGACCTCATCGCCGACTCCTCCCTGCGCGTCCAGGACGCGCTCGCCGACGCTCTCAACCGCAACTGACGCTCACCCCGGAGAAGCACCACCATGACCGTGACCGACAGCCAGCCCGATAGCGCTTCCACTCTCAAGGATGGGCGCGTCGTCGCCATCGCCGGCCCCGTGATCGACGTCGAGTTCCCACCCGACGCCGTGCCGCAGATCAACACGATGCTCAGCTTCGACATCACCATCGACGGCAAGCCCAACGAGGTGCGAGCGGAGGTGGCGCAGCAGATCGGTGACAGCCGCGTGCGCGCCATCTGCCTCAAGCCCACCGACGGGCTCGTCCGAGGCACGACGGTGCGGAACACCGGTGGCGGTCTCACCATGCCGGTCGGCGACGCCGTCCTCGGTCACGTGGTGAACGTCATCGGCCAGCCGCTCGACGTCGCGGAGCTCGACGAGAGCAAGATCGACGACCACTGGGAGATCCACCGCCACGCGCCGGACTTCGACAGCCTCGAGCCGCAGCGGATCGTGTTCGCCACCGGCATCAAGGTGATCGACCTGCTCACCCCCTACCTCCAGGGCGGCAAGATCGGCCTCTTCGGTGGTGCCGGCGTCGGCAAGACCGTGCTCATCACCGAGATGATCAACCGCGTCGCCTCGCAGTTCGGCGGGGTGTCCGTGTTCGCCGGCGTCGGCGAGCGGACCCGCGAGGGCACGGACCTCTTCATCGAGATGGGCGAGACCCGCATCGACGAGAACACCACCGTGCTCGACAAGGCGGCCCTCGTCTTCGGCCAGATGGACGAACCCCCGGGCGTTCGCCTGCGGGTCGCCCTGTCCGCCCTCACCGTCGCCGAGTACTTCCGCGACGTGAAGAACCAGGACGTGCTCCTCTTCGTCGACAACGTCTTCCGCTTCGTGCAGGCAGGGTCCGAGGTGTCCACCCTCCTCGGCCGCATGCCGTCGGCGGTCGGCTACCAGCCCACCCTGGCCGACGAGATGGGCGAGCTGCAGGAGCGCATCACCTCCACCCGTGGCCGGTCGATCACCTCGCTGCAGGCCGTGTACGTGCCCGCCGACGACTACACCGACCCGGCGCCGTTCACCACCTTCACGCACCTCGATGCCACCACCGAGCTGTCCCGCGACATCGCCGCGCTGGGCATCTACCCGGCGGTCGACCCGCTGGCGTCGACGTCCACCATCCTCTCGCCGGAGGTCGTCGGCGAGCGCCACTACAACGTGGCCCGCCGCGTGCAGGAGATCCTCCAGCGCTACAAGGAGCTGCAGGACATCATCGCCATCCTCGGGCTCGACGAGCTCTCCGAGGAGGACCGGATCACCGTGGCCCGCGCCCGCAAGATCCAGCGGTTCCTGTCGCAGCCGATGTTCGTGGCCAAGAACTTCACCGGTCTCGAGGGCGTGTTCACCCCGGTCGAGGAGACGGTCGACAGCTTCGAGCAGCTCGTCAACGGCGATCTCGACGACCTGCCCGAGCAGGCGTTCCTCAACGTCGGCGGCGCCGACTCCGCTCGGGCCAAGGCCGCCGAGCTGCTGAAGTAGGCCGCGTTGACGCTCCACGTCGAAGTCGTCTCGCCTGAGCGCATCCTCTGGACGGGGGAGGCGCAGCTGGTGCTGGCGCGCACCCTCGGCGGCGGCGACATCGCGTTCCTCACCGGGCACGCACCCTTCGTCGGCGCTCTCGACCTCCACGAGGTCGTGGTCCGCGCCGAGGACGGCAGCGACGAGGTCATCGCGGTGCACGGCGGCTTCATCGAGGTGAGCAACGACCGGGTCACCGTCCTCTCCGACGTGGCCGAGGTCTCCAGCCAGATCGACGTCGAACGAGCCCGCGCCGCGCAGGAGCGGGCCGAGGGCGCGCTCCGGTCGGGAGAGGACGCCGAGGCCGAGGCAGCCCTGCGCCGGGCGCAGGTGCGCCTGCGCGCGGCCACGGGCACCACCGCCGCTGCCGGCCACTAGCGCGGCGTCGGCCCGTCGCTAGCCTGCGGCGATGGCGAGGCAGCGGCTCGGGGTCGTCCTGCTCGTGCCGCAACCGCTGGCCACGCAGATCGACGGCGTCCGGCGAGCCCTGGGGGATGAGGCTCGGGAGCGCATCGCGCCCCACATCACGCTCGTACCGCCGGTGAACGTCGCCGAGCGCGACCTGCCCCGCGCCTTCACGCTGGTCCGCACCGCGGCGTCGACGATCGCCCCCCTCGCCCTGCGCATCGGACCGGTCGCCACCTTCGCACCGGTGAACCCGGTGGCGTACCTGCAGGTCGGGGGGGAGCCGCAGGTGCTCGAGGCCCTCGAGCGGCTGCGGGCAGGATGCCTCGACGGTCCTCTCGAGCGGGAGTCCCAGCACGAGTTCGTCCCCCACGTCACGGTGGCCAACGAGCTGTCCGAGGGCCGCCTCGAGGTCGCCGCCCGCGTCCTCGCCGACTTCTCGGCCGAGGTGACCATCGACCACGTGCACGTGCTCGCCGAGCTCCCCGGCCGGCTGTGGCGCACCATCGCCGACGCGCCGCTGGGCGAGCGGCCGGCGGTGGTCGGTCGGGGGAGCCTGCCCCTCGACATCAGCGTCTCCGGTCAGCCCGACGTCGAGGCGGCCGCGCTGCTGTCGTTCGAGGAATCGACGGTGGGCCTGCCCTTCGCCGTCACCGCCCGCCGGGACGGCGCCGTGGTCGCCGCCGCGTGGGGGTGGTCCGCACGGGGTGGCTTGGAGGTGGCGGACCTGGTCGTCGCTGCCGAGCACCGCGGGCAGGGCATCAGCCGGCATCTCGTCGCCGCTGTCGTGGCGTTGGCGCGACGGCGGGGCTGCGTCCTCGTCGGCGCCACCGCGCCGCGGGGCGGGGGAGGAGGCGCCCTGCTCGCCGCGGCGGGCTTCCGCATGCTGGACGGGTCCGTCGACGGACCGGGTCGCTGGGAGCTGGCCATCGGATCCGGTGACGCCGCGGGCGCCGAGGAGGCGTGAGCACGGTCCCTTCCTCGGACGCAGACCTGACGGTGGGTGGCGAGCCGTCGCCGTCCACCATCGACCGCCTCGAGCGCCCTGGGATCGCGGTCGGGCTGTGCGTCGTCGTCTTCCTGCCGTTCGCGCTGCTCGGCTACGGCACCGACATCGACGTGGCGGCCGTCCTGGCCGCAGGGCACCGTTGGCTCGACCACGGTGAGTACGCGGTGTCGCGCGTGCCTGGTGCCGCCGCCCACGAGGTGACCACCGCCTTCCTCGATCAGCTCGGCGGCTCAGTGCTGGTGAACGTCGCGAGCGTGCTCTTCGCCGGGCTGGCGCTCTGGGGCGTGCAGGCGCTGCTGCGCCACGAGCGCAGCCGAACCAGCGGCCTCGCCGTGCTCGTACTCGCCACGAACCCGTGGTTCTGGATCGCGGCGACGTCGCTGGGCGACTTCGTCTGGGCGCTCGGCCTCCTGCTGGCAGGCGCGGTCACGGCCCGGCGCGACCACCGGGTGGTCAGCGGTCTCCTCTTCGGGCTGGCGATCGGCTGTCGCCTGTCGTCGGTCTTCCTCGTGGCGGCGTGGCTCCTCGCCGAGGTCCTCGGCAGGCCCCGCTCGCGCGTGGCGGCGCGGAGCACCGCGATCACCGCAGGCGTCGCGCTGGCGGCCGGCGCGCTCTGCTTCGTCCCCTCGTGGCTGTGGGCCGACCGCACGCTCGACTTCCTCCACAGCACCGACGACTTCGCCGGGCTCCGGGTGCACCTCGGCCGCTGGGCCATCAAGAACGCGGCCTTCTTCGGGGTCCTGGCCGGCATCGTGCTGCTCATCGGGCTGCCGCGGCTCCGACGGCTGTGGCCGTCCTGGCACACGTCCGTGGCGTTCCGGTTCGCCCTGCTGGCGCTGATCGCCACCGAGGTCCTCTACCTCCGCTTCCCGTTCAAGATGGTGCACCTCCTGCCCGCGGGGATGGCGCTGGCGCTCGTCGTCGGGCACCTGGGCATCGAGTCCCGCCGCTGGCTCGGCGCCCTCATCGCCGCCCAGCTGGTCGGCGGGCTCGTCACCACCACGCTCGCCGCACCCGACGTCGAGGACCGCGCGACCAGCGGCCAGATCGAGCTCGGCATCACGGAGGGCCCGCTCCTCACCGACGTGCAGTGCCGCCTGGACGACCAGGACGACGGCGCCTACGACGACGCCCCGTTCGCCACGTCCATGGACCGCTCCGCCGCCAACGCCCGCTGCCTCCTCCAGACCTGGCGCGCCTCCCCCTGACCGCCCCACCCCCACGGCCTGCGTCTCCCAGTCAGCGGGATCCTGTCTGACAGACACAGGCCGCTGACCGACGGGGCCAGAGCCGCGGCTTGCGTCTGCCCGTCAGTCGGATCCTGTCCCACGCACACAGATCTCGGGGGTGGAGCTGGGGTGTGGCGGCCCGTCGCGGGCAGGGCTACCGTCCGGGACGGTGACGACCTGGGGGGTCACGATCTGCTTCGCGGTGGCGCTGGGCCTCGTCGCGTGCAGCGACGATGCCGGTGACGGCTCCAGCCCCACCACCGAGCAGACCTCGAGCAGCACGACCACGACGGCCCCCGAGCGGCCGTCGAGCACCACCACGACCGCGTTCGACCCGGCGTCGGTGAAGGGCCAGGTCGAGGCCGCCTACCTCAAGAGCTGGGACGTCTACGCCGACGCCGTCTACGACCTGGTCCTCGACGAAGCCGCGCTCGCGGAGGTGTACGGCGACGAGTTGCTCAAGGTGACCCGTGCCGAAATCCAACGCCGCATCGACGAACGCCGAGCGGCTCTAGTTGAAGTCGATCACGACTACTCGATCGACCTGACCGCGGACGATAAGGCGGTTCTTGTCGACCGCTACGTGAATCATCAGGTGCTTATTGATCCAGAGACGAAGAAGCCGATCGAGGCGGATCCCAATACGGCCATCGCCGATGCATTCGATCTCCGTCGAGAGGGCGCTCGGTGGATTGTTGTGAATCAGGTGAGACTTAC
>JBJMHD010000068.1:0-7433 GCA_045807565.1 Acidimicrobiales bacterium
CCACCGTCGTCGTCCGAGCAGGCTGCGGTGGCGAGCACCAGCAGCACCGCTCCCCAGCGGAGCCCTCGCACGCTCAGCCCCGACCGGTGACGAACCGCATCGCCTCCTGGCGGGTCGCGGCGTTCTCGCGGAACAGACCCCGCACCGCCGAGGTGACCGTGGTGGATCCGGCCTTCTCGACGCCCCGCATCGACATGCAGAGGTGCTCGGCCTCGATGATCACCATCACCCCGCGGGGCTCGAGCGTGCGCTCCATGGCGTCGGCGATCTGGACGGTGAGCTGCTCCTGCACCTGCGGGCGCCGGGCGTAGCCCTCCACGAGCCGAGCGATCTTCGACAGACCGGTGATGCGCCCGTCCTCGCCCGGGATGTAGGCCACGTGGGCCTTGCCGCTGAAGGGGATCAGGTGGTGCTCGCACAGCGAGTACAGCGGGATGTCGCGGACCATCACCATCTCGTCGTGGCGCGACTCGAAGGTGACGGTGAGGTGCTCGCTCGGGTCCTCGTGGAGGCCCGAGGCCACCTCGGCGTACAGCCGCGCGACCCGTTCCGGCGTGTTCGCGAGGCCGTCGCGGTCGGGGTCCTCACCGATCGCCTCGAGGATCTCGCGCACCGCCTTCTCGATGCGCGCCAGGTCCATCGGCGTGTCGATCGGGGGTCGGTGTCGCGGGCTCATGGGCGCTAGCGCACCGTCTAGGTGCCGCTGGGCCTCGGCGCACGGACGCCCGACCGCTGCCACCACCGCCGCTTGACGGGTACGGTGGCCTCGGGCTGCGGCTCCGGGACGGGCTGGACCACGGGCTGCGCCTCCGCCACGGCGGCTCCGACCAGCTCGGGCACCACCGGGACGGGGATCTCGGTGGGCTCGGGCTCCGGCTCGGGCACCTCGATGCCCGTGCCCTTGTCGAGCGGCCCGAAGATCTCGGCCAGGTCGGAGTCCTCGAGCGTCTCCTTCTCGACCAGCGCCTTGGCGAGCACGTCGAGGGTGGTTCGGTGGGTGGACAGGATCGTGCGGGCCCGGTCGTGGGCCTCGTCGATCAGGCTGCGCACCTCACCGTCGACGAGGCTGGCCACCTCCGCCGAGTAGTCCGCCTCGTGCCCCTTGTCGTAGCCGAGGAACACCTCACCCTTGACCTTCCCCAGCTGCTGCGGACCGAGCTTGTCGCTCATGCCGTACTGCGTGACCATGCCGCGCGCGATGTCCGTGCAGCGCTCGATGTCATCGCTGGCGCCGGTGGTGATCTCACCGAACACGAGCTCCTCGGCGGTGCGGCCCCCGAGCAGCATCGCCATCGAGTCCTCGAGCTCGCTGCGGGTGCGCAGGTACTTGTCCTCGGTGGGGAGCGCGAGGGTCCAGCCCAGGGCGCGGCCACGGGCGACGATGGAGATCTTGTGGATCGGGTCGGTGCCCTGGAGCACGTGGCCCACCAGCGCGTGCCCACCCTCGTGGTACGCGATCGTGAGCTTCTCCTTCTCGCTCATGATCCGGTTCTTGCGCTCCGGGCCGGCCATGACCCGATCGATGGCGGCTTCGAGCTCGGCGTGACCGATGAGCTGCAGGTCTCGCCGTGCGGCGAGGAGCGCCGCCTCGTTCATGAGGTTGGCGAGGTCGGCCCCGGTGAAGCCCGGCGTGCGTCGGGCGAGGACGTCGAGGCGCACGTTGGGCTCCAGCGGCTTGCCCTTCGCGTGCACCTCGAGGATGGCCTTGCGACCCTCCAGGTCGGGGCGGTCCACGACGATCTGACGATCGAAGCGACCCGGACGCAGGAGCGCCGGATCGAGGATGTCGGGACGGTTCGACGCCGCGATCAGGATCACGCCCGTGCGGGCGTCGAAGCCGTCCATCTCGACGAGCATCTGGTTCAGGGTCTGCTCGCGCTCGTCGTGACCCCCGCCGAGCCCGGCGCCGCGGTGGCGGCCCACGGCGTCGATCTCGTCCACGAAGATGATCGACGGGGCGGCCGTCTTCGCCTGCTCGAAGAGGTCGCGCACGCGGCTGGCGCCCACACCGACGAACATCTCGACGAAGTCGGAGCCCGAGATCGAGAAGAACGGCACCCCGGCCTCACCGGCGACCGCCCGCGCGAGCAGCGTCTTGCCGGTGCCCGGCGGCCCGTAGAGCAGCACGCCCTTCGGGATCTTGGCGCCGATGGCCTGGAACCGCGCCGGGCTCTGGAGGAACTCCTTGATCTCCTGCAGCTCCTCCACGGCCTCGTCGCAACCAGCGACGTCGGCGAAGGTGACCTTGGGCTCGTCCTTCGAGACCTGGCGGGCCTTGGCCTTGCCGAACTGCATCACGCGGCTGCCGCCGCCCTGCATCGAGTTGAGGACGAACAGGAACAGCCCGAAGAGCACGATCATCGGCAGCAGGCTGAACAGCAGCGAGGTCCAGAGCGAGTCCTCCTGCTGATCGACCTCGATGTCGACCGGCGGCTTGGCGTCGGCGACCTGCTGGGTGAGCTCGTCCCCGAACTCCTGGGGGAAGGCGACGGTGTACTTGCTCCCGTCGTCGAGCTCGCCGTCGATCTTGTGCGACTTGTCCTTGATCGTGGCCGTCTTCACCTGGTCGGCCTCGAGCTTGTCGTGGAACTCGGTGAGGGTGAGCTCCTCCGGCTTCTCGTCGCGCGTGAGGAACTGCGTGGCGAAGAAGACGGCGATCGCTCCGATGAGCAGGTAGCCGAGGGTGGCGCGGGAGGGTCGCTTCATGCTGGGAGCAGGCTACCGGTGGGCCCTGGGCCGCGGAACTCGCCCGGCGACCGGTGCGGGGCCGGGACCAGGGTCAGCCGTCGCCCTCGAACACGCACACGTAGGGGAGGTTCCGGTACTTCTCGGCGAAGTCGAGGCCGTAGCCGACCACGAACTTGGGCGGGATCCGGAAGCCCACGTACCGGAGGTCCTCGTCGGTCTTCTGCAGCCCCTCGCGCACGAGGAGGGCGCACACCTCGAGGGTGTTGGCGCCCCGAGCGGCGAGCGTGCGCCGCAGGTACGACAGCGTGAGCCCCGAGTCGACGATGTCCTCCACGATCAGGACGTCACGGCCGGTGAGGTCGATGTCGAGGTCCTTCACGATGCGCACCACCCCCGACGTGCGGGTGGCGTTGCCATAGGACGAGACAGCCATGAAGTCGATCTCGAGCGGGAGGGCGATGGACCGGGCCAGATCGGACATGAACATGGCAGCGCCCTTGAGCACCCCGATCAGCAGCGGCTCCCGGTCGACGTAGTCGCGGGTGATCTGCGCACCGAGCTCCGCGACGCGCACCTGGAGGGCCGCGGCGTCCACCACCACCTCCCCGAGATCCGGGCTGTCGAACAGGTGCGCATGGTCAAGACCGCGGTCAGCCGGCACGGTGTGCAACGTACAGGCGCTGGGCGTGACGCCGCACGGCACGGCCGCCGCCGACGTCGCATGCGGTGGCTTCCCCTCGCGCCACCGCGAGGACCCGGGCGACCGTGGCCGAGTCCGGTGGGTGGTTCTCCGGCCCGGAGCGGAGCCACCGGCGGACTGCTCGCGCCGCGAGCGGTTCGGGGGCCGCCGCCAGGGCGCGGGCATCGGTGGGGTCGACGGCCAGCGACAGCTCGTCCAGGAGGGCGGCGTCGGCGCGTAGGTGAGACGCCTGGCGCGCGAGCACCCCCGCCACGTCGCGCTCGGCGATGGCGTCGAGCAGCGGGAGCAGCTCGTGGCGGACGCGGTTGCGCCGGAAGCGCGGGTCGTCGTTGGACGGGTCGTGCACCGGCTGGATCCCGAGGTCGGCGCACAGCTTGTGGGTGTCGCGACGCCGGAGCGCGCGCAGCGGGCGTCGGGTGGGGTCGAACCCGGCGAGGCCGTCCAAGCCAGAGCCACGGAGCAGGTTCAGGAGCACGGTCTCCGCCTGGTCGTCCGCGGTGTGACCGGTCAGCGCACCCGGGGGCAGCGCGTCGTAGCGAGCGCGCCGGGCACGAGCCTCGAGGTCGGGACCGTCCTCGACCGCCACCCGCACGCGCTCCCAGGCCGCGCCCCACCGCTCCGCCACGGCCGCAACGACGTCGACATCGTGCGCAGACCCCGCGCGGAGGCCATGGTCGACGTGGATGGCGGTGACGTCGCACCCCCCCTCGACTGCCAGCACCAGCAGCGCCAGCGAGTCGGGCCCACCGGACACCGCGCACGCCACCGCCGTGCCCGGCGGGGGGAAGGAGCAACGGGCCAGCAGCTCCGCCGGCGTCGCCACCGCTCAGCCCCGAGGGATCTCTGCTGCGAGCGTCGCGGGCGACCGACCCCCCGGAGCACGCATCACTCGAGCGCCTTGTCGAGGCTGCCGTCGCGCAGGAGGCGCAGGAGCTCCGACACGTCAGACACGCCGAGCTTGCGGCCGACCCGGCGCAGGCTCGCGTAGACGTTCGAGCGGCTCATGCCGAGGTCGGCGGCCGCCGCGCTCACCGACGGTGCCGCGAGCAGGGCGGTGAGGAGCTCACGTTGCTTCGGCGTGAGCTCGCCCTCCACCGCCGACGTGTCCACCGCTGGCACGACCTCGCCGCTGGGCGTGCTCGTGCGGGCGTGCTCCAGCCGGCTGAGCCGTGGCTGCGGACCCGAGGGCGCGTCGCCGCCCGCGGCGTTGCGCTCGATCCGAGCGATGCTCGCCAGCCCCTTCTGCTGGGCCGCCTTGCGCTGCTCGGGCTCCGGCGGGCCGGCCAGCACCTCCTCGAGGACCCGGATCAGCTCGTCGGGAGCCAGAGGCTTGGTGAGGTAGCGGACCGCGCCCTCGATCCCGCCGCGCGCTTGGTCCTGGTCGGTGTCGAGGGCGGTGAGCATCACGACAGGGATCGTGCGCACCTCCGGGTCGGGATGCGCCTTCAGGCGCTCGATGACCCCCCACCCATCGAGGTTCGGCATCATCACGTCGAGGATCAGCGCGTCGGGGCGCTCCTCGTCCACCGCCCGCAGCGCCGCCTCGCCGTCGGGCGCGGTGCGCACCTCGTGCCCGTGGAGGTCGAGGTTCACCTGGAGGAACAGGACGATGTCGGGTTCGTCGTCGACTACGAGGACGCGTGCCATCTCCGACGAGCGTAAGCGCTGCACCGCAGGCGGTCCGGCTTTGCCGGCCGCTGAGAGGCACCGGCGGCGAGCGTCGGGAGCGACGCGACGCCCGGCGCACCCACAGGGTCAGCCGACGAGCTCGTCCGACAGCCGCACCCGCGACAGCCAGTCCTCGGGCTGCTTGATCTCCGCCAGCGTGGGCAGCCAGCTCGCCCCGCGCCACACGGGATCGAGGGCGGCAGGCCCGCCGCCGAGCCGCTCGACCTCCGCGATGAAGCGCTCACCCCGCGCGTACTGGTTGATCTTCGCCTCGATGCCGAGCAGCCGCTGGAGCAGCTTGGCCATGGGGGTGGCGTTGGCCCGTCGCTCGCGGAGCACGCGGGCGAACCGGTGGGCGCTCGGGATGCGGTCGGCACCGGCCCGGTCCATCGTGACGTCGCCGTGCCCCTCGAGCAGGCTCATGAGCCCGCCGATCTTGTCGAGCACCTCACGTTGGGCGGGGCTGGCGAGGAGGGTGGCGAGGCCCCCGTCGTCGAGCGGCTTCCGTCCCTGACGGAGGTCGTCGAGGACCTTGGTGAGGGCGTCGAAGAACCGCTTCGGATCGGGGTCGACCGAATCGAGGGTCTGCGACACGAGCCCGAGGTAGTGCTCCCGCAGCCACGGCACGCCCGTGAACTGCACCCGGTGCGTGACCTCGTGCAGCGCGAGCCACAGGCGGAACTCCTTGGGCGGGAAGGCGAAGCGCTTCTCGAGAGCGAGGATGTTCGGCCCCACGTAGTACACGAGGTCCTGGTCGTCGGGCGGGGCGTCGGAAGGGTCGTCGACCACGAGCAGGTCGTACTGGCCGAGCACCCGCGTGGACATCCAGCCGAGCAGCATGCCCACCTCGGCACCTGCGAAGCGCCGCGTGAGCCCCGACATGAGGTTCTCGCCCATGCGGTCGCCGAGCTTGTCGGTGAGCGGTCGCAGGAGGCGCTGGAAGCTGTTGACGTTGGCGTGCACCCACCCGGCCCGGTCGGTGACGCGGGCTCGGGCCGGCCCGGCCAGGCTGCGCAGGCCGGTGGCCTGCGCGACCAGCTCCTCGGCCTCCGCGGTGGCCTCGTCGAAGTCGGCTTGGAGGGAGTGCGCGAGGTAGGAGGCGGAGAACGGCTCTCGGCCCCCGGCCCGGACCGCGACCCGCTCGGCGAGGGCCCAGTCGACCGGTCCGTCCGTCACCCGATCAGTCGTCGCGGCCGTATCGGGGCGACTGCGTCTTGCGCAGGAAGAGGACGATGAAGCCGACGGTGATCAGCATCACCGGGATGAAGACGAGCACGCCGATCCAGTAGTGCCACACGGGCGCCGCGAACATGGGAGCGACTGTAGCCAGGGGGTCGGCGCGATCCCGAACGCGCGCTCCGTGACCGGATCCGCACGCTTTTCCAACACCTCGCGAATGCCCGTATCCCCCAGCTCCTCCGGAACGCTTACCTTGTACCTGACCACGGACGGGGGTTGGATGGCGCGGCGGACGCGCACCTTGGTGCTCTTGGAGCCGATCCCGGCTCGGCGCGCCGCGACCGTGCTCGCGCGAGCGGGCCACGACGTGCGCATCGGTGCGGTCAGCGCCGCGCCGCAGCTGATCACCACCATTCGCCCAGACCTCGTGATCGTCGCGGTGACGAGCGACGACCCCGCCCACGTGCGAGCCGCCATGCAACGCGTCCACGTCGCCCACCGGCCCTTGGTCCTCTGTCTGGCGAACGGTCCGGACCAGTGGATCCCGGCGCTCGACGCTGGCGCCGACGCGCACCTCCAGCGGCCCTTCGACGCCGAGGAGCTCGAGTCGACGGTGACGGCGCTCATCCGCCGGGCGCCGTGGTTGCGGCGCACCGAGCACTGCGTCGGTCGCCTCCTCGTCGACGAGGATGCGCACCTCGCCGTCTTCGACGACCAGGCGCTCACGCTCTGCAAGAAGGAGTTCGGGATCTTGGCCCTGTTGGCCAAGCACGCCGGCTCCGTCCTCTCGAAGCGGATGCTGCTCGAACAGCTCTGGAGCTACGACGCCTACGACGAGAACCTCGTCGAGGTGCACGTGTCCTCGCTCCGCCGGCATCTGCCGCCAGAAGCCCGACAACTCATCCAGACCGTTCGCGGGCTGGGGTACGTGCTACGCCAAGACAGCGCTCAAGGCGCGTCCGCGTAGGGCCGATGACCTAGACGACCTCACGGCAGCACGCCCAGAGGCGCACTGGGGGCATGTCACCCCTCTCGTGCTCGCCCGCGCACCACTCCAAGGAGCTTCCATGGTCGATCCCAACGGCCTCACCCGCCGCGCCTCGACAGCGATCGTCGCGCTGCTCGCTCTCTTGTGCATCGGCCTTCTGGCACCCGCTGCCCAAGCCGCGAAGCCGACCGGGTCCGGCGGCGGCAAGGG
>JBJMHD010000069.1:0-24549 GCA_045807565.1 Acidimicrobiales bacterium
ACGGTGTCGCCGACCGCCGCGGTGATGCGGGTGACCACGCCTGCCGCGGCGGCGACGAGCACATGCTCCATCTTCATGGACTCGAGCACGAGCAGCTGCTGGCCCCGCTGCACCGCGTCGCCAGCGGCGACGTCGATCGACACGACGGTGCCCTGCATGGGCGATTCGAGCGCCAAGGTGTCCACGGCCTTGTGTCTAGCGGGTAGAACTCGGCGTCATGGCCGACCAGGCCGTCGACATCGACGGGCAGACCCTGAAGCTCTCCAACCTCGAGAAGGTGCTCTATCCCGAGAGCGGCTTCACCAAGGGCGAGGTGATCGACTACTACGCGCGCATCGCACCAGTGATGCTCACGCACCTCGGTGACCGCGGCATCACGATGCGGCGCTTCCCGAACGGTGTCGACGACAAGTCGTTCTTCGAGAAGCGCTGCCCCTCCCACCGACCGGAGTGGGTGCAGGTGGCGCTCGGTCCCGGTGATCGGGGCGGCGCGATCGAGTACTGCCAGCTCGCGGATCGGGCCTCGCTCGTGTGGGCCGCCAACCTGGCCGCGCTCGAGCTGCACGCGCCGATGGCGCGTTGCCACGACATCGAGACGCCGACGATGGTCGTCTTCGACCTCGATCCCGGCGCGCCGGCCGACATCCACGACTGCTCCGAGGTCGCGCTGTGGATCCGTGACGCGCTCGAGGGACTCGGGCTCGAGTGCTTCCCGAAGACCTCGGGCTCGAAGGGTCTGCAGCTCTACGTGCCGTCGAACGTCCCCGGCCTCACCCACGAGGGCGCGTCGTCGTTCGCGCTGACGGTGGCGCAGGCGATGGAGAAGCACCATCCGGACCGCGTCCTGTCCAACATGAGCAAGGCGCTGCGCACGGGCAAGGTGTTCATCGACTGGAGCCAGAACTCGCGTCACAAGACGACGGTGTCGGTGTACTCGCTGCGAGCCCGCCCGCGCCCGACCGTCTCGACGCCGGTGACGTGGGACGAGGTGGACGCGTGCGCCGCGGGCGAGGAGCTCAGCTTCGAGGCGCCCGACGTGCTGCAGCGGGTGGAGCAGATGGGCGACCTCTTCGCGGAAGCCGCGACCCGGAAGCAGGAGATCCCGATTCCTCGCGTTTGAGCGCGGTGACTACTTCAGAAGTAGCGCGAATTGTCGATACATGTGCATGGCTCTCCTCACGGCTCTGCGCTCTGGACGCTCGCTCGACGGCCTGCCGGCTCCGGCCACCGACGACGAGCTGCTCACGTGGGCGGTCGACCTGCTCGCACCGCCGCCCATCCGCCGCCCCCGCCGCACCGAACCCCTCCGCGCCGCGCGCGGGGGCGAGGGCGCGCCCAGGTCTTAGCGGGCGACGAAGTACTTCGCCTTGGGGTGGTGGCAGATGAGGGCGCAGGTGGTCTGCTCGGGCTGGTACTGGAAGCCCGTCTCCTCGGAGCACTCGAGGCCGATGCGCTCGCCTTCGAGCAGCTCGAGCACCTTCACGTTGTCCGCGAGGTCAGGGCACGCGGGGTAGCCCCACGAGTAGCGACCGCCGCGGTACTGCTGGCGGAACAGGCCGGCGACGGTCGGTCCGTCCTCGCCGGCGAAGCCCCACTCCTCGCGGATGCGACGGTGCCACAGCTCGGCCAACGCCTCGGCCATCTCGACGCCGAGCCCGTGCAGGTGCAGGTAGTCCGTGTAGCGGTCGTCGGCGAACAGCTTCGCGGTGGCCTCTGAGACGGCAGGTCCCATCGTCACGATGTGGAACCCGGCGTAGTCGACCTCGCCGTCGAGCGGACGGAACATGTCAGCGATGCAGAGGAACGGTGCCTTCGTCTGCCGCGGGAAGCGGAACCGCATGCGCTCCTTCGAGCGCAGCTCGTCCTCCCACAGCACGAGCTCGTTGCCGTCGGAGTTCGCCGGCCAGTAGCCGTACACCACCGCGGGCTGCAGCAGGTCGGCTGCCTTCGCCTTCGCCAGCTCGTCGCGCAGCGTCGCCCGGAGGCGGACGCGGAAGTCGTCGTCGGTCTCGTTCAGCGCCTTGTCGGGCTTGTACTGCCACTGGTTGCGGAACAGCGCGGTCTCGTTGAGGTACGCGGCGATGTCGTCGATCGCGATGCCCTTCACGACGCGGCTGCCGATGAACGGCGGTACGAAGATCTCGTTGTCGTCCTCGACCTCGGGCGAGCGCGGTGGCAGGTCGTCCGGAACCTCGACGTCCTGGAGCGACGAGCGCGCCGGCACCGTCGACTCCGAGGGCACCGTGCCCCAGGTCGCGTCGTCCGGCTCGTCGCCGCGCTTGATCGCGCCGATGCGGTCCATCACGTGGAGGCCCTCGAACGCGTCCTTGCCGTAGAAGAGCCGACCGTCGTAGACGTCGCGCAGGTCGCGCTCGACGTAGGAGCGCGTGAGCGCGGCGCCGCCGAGCAGCACAGGGATGCGCGCCAGGCCGCGGTCGTTCAGCTCCTCGAGGTTGTCGCGCATGATGAGCGTGGACTTCACGAGCAGACCGCTCATCCCGATCGCATCGGCGTTCACCTCGAGCGCCTTGTCGACCATCTCCGTGATCGAGACCTTGATGCCGAGGTTGTGCACCTCGTAGCCGTTGTTGGTGAGGATGATGTCGACGAGGTTCTTGCCGATGTCATGGACGTCGCCCCGCACGGTCGCGAGGACGATGCTGCCCTTGCCCGAGTCGCCCTCGACCCGCTCCATGTGCGGCTCGAGGTAGGCGACGGCGGCCTTCATCGTCTCCGCCGACTGCAGCACGAAGGGGAGCTGCATCTGACCTGACCCGAAGAGCTCGCCGACCACCTTCATCCCGGCGAGGAGGAAGTCGTTGATGATCGTCAGCGGCGCGTGGCCTTCTGCCATCGCGGTCTCGAGGTCGGCGCCGAGCCCGTCGCGGTCACCGTCGATGATGCGTTGCGAGAGGCGGTGGTCGATCGTCCAGTCGGTGCGGTCCTCGGTGACGACTTCGCCGAGCTGCACGTCCTCGAAGATGTGCAACAGCTCCTGCAACGGGTCGTAGCTGCTCGCCTCGTCGCGCCGGTCGTAGATGAGGTCAAGGCACACCTTCACCTGCTCGTCCGGGATGCGGTTGAGCGGCATGATGCGGGCCGCGTGCACGATGGCGGAGTCGAGGCCCGCCTCGCGGCACTCGTGGAGGAACACGGAGTTGAGGACGTGGCGCGCCGCCGGCTTGAGACCGAACGAGACGTTCGAGAGCCCGAGCACCGTGTGCGCGCCGGGCAGCTCGGCCTTGATGCGGCGGATCGCTTCGATGGTCGCCATCGCGTCGCCCCGGAGGTCCTCGCCGCCGGTCGACAGCGGGAACGTCAGCGCGTCGAAGATGAGATCGCCTGCCTCCAGGCCGTAGCGCTCGATGGCGAGGTCGTGGATGCGGTGCGCGACACGCATCTTCCACTCGACGTCGCGGGCCTGACCTTCCTCGTCGATCAGCAGGCAGATGACCGCCGCGCCGTACTCCTTGGCCAGCGACATGACGCGGTCGAAGCGCTTGCCGGCCTCCTCGCCCTCCTCGAGGTTCGCGGAGTTGAGGATGGCCCGTCCGCCGATCCACTGCAGGCCGGCCTCGAGCACCTGCGGCTCGGTCGAGTCGAGCACGAGCGGGACGGTCGCCTGCGTCGCGAAGCGCGACGCGATCTCGTCCATGTCGAGCGTGCCGTCGCGGCCGACGTAGTCGACGCACACGTCGAGCACGTGCGCGCCTTCCTTCTCCTGCTCGCGTGCCATCTGCACGCACGTGTCCCAGTCGCCCTCGAGCATCGCCTCGCGGAACTTCTTCGAGCCGTTCGCGTTCGTGCGCTCGCCGATCGTCAGGTAGGTGACGTCCTGGTCGAACGGCGTGAACGAGTAGATCGACGTCGCGCCCGCCTCGTGCTCCACGGTGCGACGGGCCGGCTCGAGGTCGCGGCAGCGCTCCACGACCTGGCGGAGGTGCTCTTCGGTCGTCCCGCAGCAGCCGCCGACGACGCGCACGCCGAACTCGGTGATGAAGCGGGCGTGATGCTCCGCCAGCTGCTCGGGCGTGAGGTCGTAGTGCATCTTGCCGTCGACGACCGACGGCAGGCCCGCGTTCGGGAGGCACGAGATGGGCATGCGCGCGTGGTGCGCGAGGTGGCGGAGGTGCTCCGTCATCTCCGCCGGACCTGTCGCGCAGTTGAGCCCGACGACGTCGGGGCGCATGGCATCGAGCGCGGCGAGCGCCGCGCCGATCTCGGTCCCGGGGAGCATGCGCCCCGTGAGCTCCATCGTCACCTGCACCTGGATCGGCACCTCGACGCCGGTCGCGGCCATCGCCCGACGAGCAGCGATGATCCCGGCCTTGGCGCCGAGCAGGTCGAACTGCGTCTCGACGAGCAGCAGGTCGACGCCGCCTTCCAGGAGCCCGCGGCACTGCTCCTCGTATGCGTCGCGCAGCTCGGCGAAGCGGATCTGCCCGAGCGACGCGAACTTCGTGCCTGGACCGATCGAGCCCGCCACCAGGCCGCCGTGGCCGTCGGCGACCTCGCGCGCGATGCGCGCCGCCGCCAGGTTGATCTCGTGCGAGCGGTCGGCGATCCCGTACTCGGCCAACGGCACCGCGAACGCACCGAAGGTGGCCGTCTCGACGATGTCCACGCCCACCTTGAAGAAGTCGTCGTGCATCGTGGCGATCACATCGGGCCGGGTGACGACCAGCAGCTCGTTGCAGCCCTCGAGCGCCTCGCCCCCGAAGTCGTCCGGACCCAGCCCGAGCGTCTGGACGTACGTGCCGAACGCGCCGTCGTAGACGACGACCTTCTGGTCGATCAGGTCCAGGTAGGGGCTCCGGGGCATGGTCTGTCAAGGCTACCGGCGCGCCGTCGTGGCCCAGTAGCCAGTAGAACCGGGCGATGGCTGGAGCGCCGACCGACGTGCTGGAGATCCGCTCACCCCTCCAGGGCACCGTCGTCCGGGCCGCCGGGGTGGGCGACACGGTCGGGGCCGGAGCGGCGGTCGCCGTGATCGAGTCGATGAAGATGGAGCACGCGGTCGAGGCTCCGGGCGACTGCGTGGTCGAGGCCTCGTTCGCGGAGGCGGGCGACATCGTCCAAGCGGGCGATCTGCTCGCGGTGGTGAGCCTCGGTGCGGATGCCGAGCGCCAGGCGGAGGCGCCGGCGGTGGCACCGGAGGGCGAGCGCGCCGATCTGGCCGAGGTGCGGGAGCGCCACGCCGTCGGGCTCGACGCCGCTCGACCCGACGCCGTGGAGCGTCGCCGGCACACGGGTCAGCGCACGGCGCGGGAGAACGTCGACGATCTGCTCGACCCCGGCAGCTTCGTGGAGTACGGACCCATGGTCATCGCCGCCCAGCGACGGCGGCGCGAGCTCCAGGACCTCATCGAGCGCACGCCCGCCGACGGGCTGGTCGGGGGCACCGGCACGGTCGAAGGCCGGCCGGTGGTGGTGATGTCGTACGACTACACCGTCCTCGCCGGCACCCAGGGCCTGCAGAACCATCGCAAGAAGGACCGCCTCTTCGACGTCGCCGAGCGGCAGCGCCTGCCCGTCGTGTTCTTCACCGAGGGCGGGGGAGGGCGGCCGGGAGACACCGATGGCATCGGCGTGTCCGGGCTCGACTGCCTGGCCTTCAACCTGTTCGGCCGGCTCTCCGGCCTCGTGCCCCTCGTCGGCATCACCAGCGGGCGATGCTTCGCGGGCAACGCCGCGCTCCTCGGCTGCTGCGACGTCGTCATCGCCACCGAGGGCAGCAACATCGGCATGGGCGGCCCGGCGATGGTCGAGGGAGGCGGCCTGGGCGTGTTCCCGCCCGAGGCCATCGGCCCGATGGACGTGCAGGTGCCCAACGGCGTGGTGGACGTCGCCGTGGCCGACGAGCGGGAGGCCGTCGACGTCGCTCGCCGCTACCTGTCCTACTTCGCCGGCGCCGCCGACGTCTGGCGCGACCCCGACCCCGAGGCCGCCCGTGAGGTGATCCCCGAGAGCCGCCTCACCGTGTACGACGTGCGCGCCGCGGTGGAGGCGATCGCCGACGTGGGTTCCGTGCTGGAGCTGCGGGCCGCCTTCGGGCCCGGCATGGTCACCGCCCTCGTGCGCGTCGAGGGCCGGCCGATGGGCATCGTCGCCAACAACCCCGTCCACCTCGCCGGCGCCATCGATGCCGACGGCGCCGACAAGGCCGCCCGGTTCCTGCAGCTGTGCGACGCCTTCGACCTGCCGGTGCTGTTCCTCTGCGACACACCGGGGATCATGGTCGGGCCCGAAGCCGAGCAGACCGCGCTGGTGCGGCACGTGAGCCGCCTCTTCGTCACCGGTGCGAACCTCTCGGTGCCGACAGGCACGATCATCCTCCGGAAGGGCTACGGCCTGGGTGCGCAGGCCATGGCCGGGGGCAGCTTCAAGGCGCCTCTGTTCTGCGTGGCGTGGCCCTCCGGCGAGCTGGGGGGCATGGGCCTGGAGGGCGCGGTCCGCCTCGGCTACCGCAAGGAGCTCGAGGCGATCGAGGACGGCGACGCGCGCGAGCGCGCCTTCCAGGAGATGGTCGACCGCATGTACGAGCACGGCAAGGCGATCAACGCTGCGAGCCACTTCGAGATCGACGACGTCATCGACCCGGCGGACTCACGCCGTTGGATCACCTCCACCTTCGGCGCCGCGCCACCACCGCCACCCCGTACGGGGAAGAAGCGTCCGAACATCGACACCTGGTGACGCGCCTAGCGTTCGGTGGATGCGAGTCCTGCTCGCGAGCAACAGCCTCGTCACGCTCGGCGGGAGCGAGACCTACCTGCTGACGCTCGGCCGCCACCTCCAGCGCTACGGCCACGAGGTCGTGGTGATGGAGGGGCCGGGCAACCGTGGCGCGCTCGCGGCCGACGCCGGTCTGGTCTGGATCGACCACCCGACGAGGCTCGACGAGGCGCCCGACCGGATCCTCGTGCAGGACGCGATCGTGTCCGGCGAGGCGGCCGCGGCGTGGCCGTCGGTTCCGCAGCTGCTGGTCTCGCACTCGACCATGCACGACCACCAGCTGCCCGGCGCGCTGCCGTCGACGGTGGGGCTGATCGTCGTGCTGAACGACCTCACCGCCGAGCGGGCCCGGGCGCTGGCAGAGCGACGGCCGGTCGTGCGGCTGACCCAGCCGATCGACGTGGGGCACTTCAGCCCTGGGCCGCCGCCGCGCCCGGATCCCGAGGTGGTCCTCGTCTTCGGCAACAACCAGGTGCTGGGCCGGGAGCGCCTGCAGGAGGTGTGCGCCCAGCGCGGCGTGGAGCTGCGCTACATGGGCGCCGTCGCGGGGGAGCGACGGGCCGATCCGCTCGTGGAGCTTCGCGAGGCGGACATCGTGATCGGGTACGGCCGGTGCATCCTCGAGGCCATGGCGTGCGGCCGCACGGCCTTCGTGTCGGACCGCTTCGGCACCGAGGGGTGGGTGACGGCGGACACCTACGAGCGCCTCGAGTCGTCGGGTTTCAACGGCACCGCAGGCCTCGACGAGCCGGGCTTCGACGACTGGGAGCGCATGCTCGACACCTATGACCCGCGGCTCGGGGCGGTGGGGCACGATCTCGTGTTCCGCCACCACCACCCTCGAGACCACGGCCGTCGGATGATCGAGCTGCTCGAGGGCCTCGGGCCGCCCGTTCCGGCGGACCCCGCCTTGTCCCGCAGCCTGGCGAGGGTCTGGCGCGAGCAGTGGCGATGGGAGTCGAGCGCGGTGACGTGGGCCGCCGAACGCGACCGGGCCCAGCGGGCCCGGCTCGAGCTCGAGGAGGAGGTGCACCGCCTCCGAGGGGAGCTCGCGGCCGCGCGCGGCGAGGTCGAGCTCGCGCGGGCAGAGGTCGCCGAGATGTCGGCGGACAAGCTCGCGTTCGAAGCGTCGGGGTCGTACCGGTGGGCCCAGCGCATCGCGAGGCTGCGCCCGGGTCGACGACGCGACCGCTCCTGACAGACCATCGCTGGTCCGGTCGGATCGGTCGGTACGCTCTCGCGCCGTGACGAGGCTGTGGACCGGAAAGGGTGACGACGGCACCACCGGTCTGCTCTACGGAGGGCGCGTCCCGAAGAGCTCCGATCGCGTCGAGGCCGTCGGCGCCCTCGACGAGGCGCAGGCGGCCATCGGGGTGGCCCGGTCCGAGGTGCCGCGGGGTGAGCTCGACGAGCTGCTCGTCACCGTCGAGCGCGACCTCTGGGTGCTGATGGCCGAAGCGGCCACCGAGGATGCCAACCGGGGCAAGCTCGCGGCGGGGACGTCCCTCGTCACCGAGGCCATGGTCACCACGGTCGAGGCCGCCATCACCGACCTGGCCGCGCGCACCGAGCTGCCCACGGAGTTCGTCGTGCCCGGCCAGGACCGCGCGTCGGCTCTGCTCGACCTGGCTCGCACGGTCGTGCGCCGAGCCGAGCGCGCCATGGTGCCCGTCGCCGCCGACGGTTCCCTCGTCCTCCCGTACCTCAACCGGCTGTCCACGCTCCTGTGGACGCTCGCTCGCTTCGTCGAGGCATCACCCCTGCTGTCCACCGACCGCTGACCTTGGAGGTCCCGTTGCCCGTCACCATCGAGCTCGCCAAGAGCGTTCCCGCCGATGTGGCGGCCTCGGCGGTGGGGGCCGTCGCCGGCCAGACCACCGGCGGGGGGATCGACTGGGCCTACCTCTCGGGCCAGGGGTTCGAGGCGAAGAAGGGCGACGTGCGCGCGCTGCCTGGTGCCGACGGTGCCACCGCGTACGTGGTGGGCCTCGGTCCGGCGGCCGAGGTCGACACCTCGGTGCTGCGCGCCGCCGCCGGCGCCCTCGCCCGGGCCGCCAAGCGGCATCCCTCGCTGTCGATCGACCTCCTCGGCGCGCTGGGCGACGGCAACACCGCCGCCGGTGCCCAGGCGATCGCCGAGGGGTTGGTGCTGGGCGGCTACCAGTTCTCGATGTTCAAGTCCGAGCCGAAGCCCGCGCAGCTCGCTCGTGCCGTCATCGTGGGCGGGAGCGGCAAGCGGGCCGAGGACGCGGTGGCACGGGGCCTCGCGGTCGCCGACGCGGTGTGCTGGGCGCGCGACCTCGAGAACGAGCCGGGTGGGTCGCTCACCCCCGCCGAGCTGGCCAAGCGCGCCGTCGCCGCCGGGAAGCAGGCGGGGTTCGACGTGGCGGTGTGGACCGAGAAGGAGATCCGCCAGGCGAAGCTCGGCGGCCTGCTGGGCGTGAACCGCGGCTCCGAGCAGGCGCCGCGGTTCCTCCGCCTCGAGTACGCGCCCACGAAGCCCCGGGGCACCGTCGCCCTCGTGGGCAAGGGGATCACGTTCGACTCGGGAGGGCTGTCGCTGAAGACGGCTGACGGGCTCATCAACATGAAGGGGGACATGGGAGGCGCCGCCGCGGTGCTCGCGACGTTCCGGGCCATCGCATCGCTTGGGGCCAAGGCTCGGGTGCTCGGCTTCCTGCCGATCACCGACAACATGACCGGTGGCGATGCCACGAGGGTGGGTGACGTGCTCACCATCCGCAACGGGAAGACGGTGGAGGTGCTCAACACCGACGCCGAGGGCCGGCTGATCCTCGCCGACGGGCTGTCGCTGGCGAGCGAGGAGGCGCCCGATGCGATCGTCGACCTGGCCACGCTCACCGGCGCCTGCATGGTGGCGCTGGGCGACCGCACGGCGGGGATCATGGGCAACCACGAGGGATGGCGGGAGCAGGTGCTGCAGGCGGCCGGCGCGGCCGGCGAACCCGTGTGGCCGCTGCCGCTGCCCGAGCACCTCCGCGCCAAGCTCGACAGCGACGTCGCCGACCTCAAGAACGTCACGGACACGCGCTACGGCGGCGCGCTGGCGGCCGGCCTCTTCCTCCGGGAGTTCGTGGGGGAGGGGATCCCGTGGGCGCACCTCGACATCGCGGGCCCGGCGTTCTCGTCGGTGGTCGACGGCGAGGTCGTGAAGGGCGGCACGGGGTTCGGCGTGCGGACGCTGGTCGAGCTGCTGTCCTCGTACACGAAGCCGAAGGCGACCGCCTAGGGATCACACCTACGCCGCTTCGGGCGGGAGATCGCCCGGCGCGACCCGCTGGGTCACCGAGCGGTGGTCGATGGCCCAGGCGACGGCCTCGTGGGCGATGGCGGGGTGGAGCCTCCAGCGGTGCAGCTGCCGTTCGGTGGCCTCGGCGCCCTCGCCCAGCTCGAGCAGCGACAGCGCGAGCCCGCGCGCACGCTCCCGCATCTCCTCGACGGGGAGCCCCGGCACCGGCGGGTCCGTCCATGCTGCATGCGCCTCCTGCAGCGCCGCTGGCAGGCGCGCCAGCTGCATCCGGGTGAGGGGCGGGAGCTTGCGGCGCACCCGGAGGGTGGTGGCGTCCACCTGCTGCGCGGCGCCGAAGCGGCAGCACCGCTCGATCGACCGCAGGAACGGCGAGTGCCGCCCGGATCGCGCGCCCAACCCCAGCTCGGTGGCCGTGAGCGGCAGGTCGAGCTGGTAGCCATCGGGCTCAGCATCGAACCGGGCCACCAGGCGGCGCAGCAGCCACGTGGAGGACGGCCCGAGCAGCCCGAGCCAGAACTGCTCGACGTACGGCGACCGCACCTCGTGCCCCACGGCGTCGATCACGTCGTCGATCCACGGCCGGACCGTGAGGGTGTCCACGGGGAAGCTGGGCAGGCGCTCGGACGTTGGTTGCATGTCATGCAGTTTCAATCCTTTCTGTGTCTCTCGTCAAGAGGTCGGTAGCCTGGGCGGGTGGCAGACCTGGAGCAGGCGATCGAGCAGGCGCGGGGCCTCCTCGCCGGCGCACGACGAGTGGTCGTGCTCACGGGCGCCGGCATCAGCACCGACAGCGGCATCGCCGACTTCCGGGGCCCCCAGGGCCTCTGGACCAAGGACCCGGCGGCGGAGAAGGCCGCCCACATCTCCCACTACCTGTCGGATCCCGCCATCCGGGAGCGGGCGTGGCGACGGCGGATCGACTCCGGCACCTTCGAGGCGGAGCCCAACGCCGGCCATCGCGCCCTCGTCGAGCTCGAGCGGTCGGGCCGGCTCCACACGCTCATCACGCAGAACGTCGACGGGCTCCACCACGCCGCTGGGTCGGACCCCGCTCGCGTCGTGGAGGTGCACGGCACCGTGCGCGACGTGATGTGCCTCGACTGCGGCGATCGCAACCCGGTCCAGGTCGCGCTCGACCGCGTGGCCGCCGGGGAGCTCGACCCGCCCTGCGCGCAGTGCGGGGGCATCCTGAAGACCGCCACGATCAGCTTCGGGCAGAACCTCGTGGTGGACGACCTGCAGCGCGCGCTGGACGCCGCCCGCGCGGCCGACCTCCTGCTCGCCGTGGGAACCACCCTTGCGGTGTTCCCCGTCGCCGACGTCGTGCCGCTCGCGGTCGCGCACGGCGCGCCGGTGGTGATCCTGAACGGCGAGCCCACGGCGATGGACGACCTCGCCGACGTGCTCCTGCGCGGCTCGATCAGCGACGTGCTGCCCGCGCTGGTCGCCGAGCTCGCGCCCGTGTAGCGCCCTCGCTGCTCAGCGCGGGCGGCAGCGGTACAGGGTGCGCGTCCCCGATGGCAGCGTCACCTGCTCCTCGACGTCGAACCGCTCCGCCAGCGCGGCCTCCCACTGAGGGCGGTCGTAGTGGTCGAACAGCCCGGCGCGCTTCCGCGCGAGGAGCCGCGTCGCCATCGGGTCGTCGCGGTGGGGCATCTCCACCACCAGCGGGGCCGAGAAGTCGTGCAGGAAGCTCACGATCTCGGGGAACGGCACCGTGCCCGAGATCGCCAGGTGGTGGATCACCGCCAGGCAGAGCACGAGGTCCGGCCGCACCCGGTCGACGAACGACGGTCGCTCGCGACCGCGCCACCCGAGCCCGGGCGACGGATCGGAGAGATCCATCACGAGCGGGAGGATCCTGCGCTCCCCCTCCTGGCGCAGGGCGCGGTAGAGGTGGTCGACGACGAGGTGGTCGCCGTCGACCGCGATCGCGAGCGAGGCCCCCGCCGCGACCGCCACGCGGGAGAACCGACCGTCGTTGGCGCCCAGGTCGAGCACCGTCGGAGCGGAGAGCGCGGCGGTGGCGCTGGTGACGAACGCCTCCTTGGCGTCCAGATCGGCATCGCTGTAGTGGCCGCGCTCGCTGTAGGACGACCACGTCGACGCCGACTCCTCCCACTCGGTGCGCTCGACGGCCTTCTGCAGGTTGGCCAGCTGGGCGTCGATCAGCTTGGGACCGAATCCGGCTCGCTGGAGCTCCCCGCGCACGTCGCGCTCGGCATCAGCGTCGGCGTACCGCGCCTCGGCTCGGGCGTGGAGCCGGACGTGCGTGAAGAGGTCGCGGCGGAAGCGCTTGCGCCCTCCGATGAGCTTGGCCGTCACGGAGGGCGAGAGCCCGTGGACGGAGCCGCGCAGCAGCGGCTGGAAGGCCACGCCCCCGATCGCCTGCACGTACAACGGGTTGAGGAACAGCTCGCAGAACTGGCGGTAGCCGGGCCAGGGCTGGCCGGGCACGAGGCGCTCGAAGGAACCGACGTCGATGAACACCGGCACCGAACCGTCGAACTGCACGTTGTAGGACGTCGCGTCCTTGGTGAGGATCCCCTCGGCCAGCGCTTCGCGGCTGAGCTCGAGCTGCAGGCGAGCAGCGTCCTTGAGCATCGAGAACGCCCACTCGTACGGATAGGTGACGACGCGCACGCGGTCATGGCGGAGCGCGCCGGCCCAGCCGGGTCCCAAGGGCGTCTCCGCGACGGGCACGGCCCTCGTCCCGATGACCCGGCCATCCGCCTGCGAGCGCGCGTACGCCGCGGTGGCGGCGTACGCCTCGAAGTCCGCCAGCCCCTCGCCGCGGAGCCCCCGCCAGACCGCCCCTTCGTCGACGAACACGCGCGAGAGCGGATCCCGGAACGATCCGGGATCGGGTGCGGTGCCCACCTCGCTCAGCTGTCGGAGGGGGTGTTGCCCATCAGCTCGTGGAAGCTGTCCTCGGCCTGGACCTTGTGCTTCTTGGAGAACACGCCCAGGATCCGGTGGCCGTACATCCGGCACAGGACACCGATGCCCGCGGCACCTCCCGCGAACGCCGCCATCAGCATGCTGCCGGTCCCGGCATCGAGGTAGGAGAGCATCGAGCGAGGGTAACCCACGGTGTCGGCGAGCAGCCGCATCGGGGGCGGGCGAGTGACGCCCCGGGGAACACCTTCGCTCGCCAGATTGTTGACCCTCCCGGTAGGCTTTTCCCGCCCCCCAGACCACGAGGACTTCAGCGATGCCCAGCTTCCGTGAGCACCTGGCCGCCGCCAAGGCCCAGATCCGTGAGGTCGACACCGAGGCGGCCGACGCCGCCCGGCGCGCCGGCGCGCTGCTCATCGACGTGCGCGAGCCCGAGGAGCACGAGCAGGGCGCGATCCCCGGCGACCTGCACATCGTGCGAGGCAACCTCGAGAGCAACGTCGAGAGCCGCGTCCCGGACAAGGCGACGCCGATCGTCGTGTACTGCGCGAGCGGCGTGCGCTCGGTGTTCGCCGCCAAGACGCTCGAGGAGCTGGGCTACGAGGACGTGTCGTCGATGACGGGCGGCTTCAACAAGTGGAAGGACGAGAGCCGCGAGTGGGCGGCGCCGCGCAGCCTCACCGCCGAGCAGCGCAACCGCTACCAGCGCCACCTCCTCCTCCCCGAGGTCGACATCGCCGGGCAGCAGAAGCTGCTCGACTCGCGCGTCCTCCTGCTCGGGGCGGGGGGACTCGGCTCGCCCGCCGCGCTCTACCTCGCCGCCGCCGGCGTCGGCACGATCGGCATCATCGACATGGACGTCGTCGACGAGTCGAACCTGCAGCGGCAGATCCTGCACAACATGGAGCGGATCGGCGACCGCAAGGTCGACTCCGCCAAGAAGACCCTCACGCTGCTGAACCCCGACGTCGACGTGGTGAGCTACGACGTGCGGCTCGGTGCGGACAACGTCATGGACATCCTGCCCGGGTGGGACGTCATCGTGGACGGCACCGACAACTTCCCCACGCGGTTCCTCGTGAACGATGCCTCGGTGAAGCTCGGCATCCCCGTGGTGCACGGGTCCATCTTCCGGTTCGAGGGGATGGTCACGGTCTTCGATCCGAAGCGCGGGCCCACCTACCGCGACATGGTCCCGGAGCCGCCGCCCGCCGAGATGGCCCCCAGCTGCGCCGAGGCCGGCGTGCTCGGCGTCCTGCCGGGCATCATCGGCTCGATCCAGGCGATCGAGGCCATCAAGCTCCTCCTCGACCTCGGCGAGCCGCTGATCGGCCGCTTGCTCGCGTTCGACAGCCTCGAGCAGTCGTTCCGCGAGTACAAGGTGCGTCGCGATCCCGCCAACGACATCACGTGGGAGAACCGCGATCGCATCGTCGTCGCCGAGCTCGACGACCTCTGCATGCCGCACCCGCTGCAGGCACCTCCCGCCTGACGGTCGGTCCGCGCGGCGCGCCGTCGGCGCGCGCGTGCGCGCGGGGTGCGCTGGACCCGGCCGCGCCACAGGTATCGTTGAGACCGCCGACCCCCCCGTCGTCTCCTGATGCGTCGCCCCCTCGCCCTTCTCCTCGCCCTCGCCGCCTTCGCGGGCGGTACCTCCAGCACCGCCGCCCCCTCGGCCGCGCAGGCGCCGCTCACGGGTGCGGTGGACGCTCCCGCCACCACGTCGACCGCCACCGCTACCGCGACCTCCACGACCACCACCCGGTACTTCGGGAAGGAGGCGTTCGCCGCGGTGCGAGCGTCCGTGGCCGCGGTGTCCCGGCCCTGCGTCGTGAGCAACGACGGCCTGACGGCGCTGGTGATGGCGCCGATCTTCAAGGAGTCCTCGGCGGCCACCACGCAGTCGAGCGCGCCCTCGCCCATGACGCTCTCTCGGTACGACGAGTGGAACGGCGTGATGGCCACGACGAACAACCAGTCCGCCAACTACGGGCTGTACGCCTTCCAGGATCCCTACACCAAGTACTTCCGCGCCTACTGGCATCCGGGCATCGGCATCTGGCAGTACGACAGCGCCGGCCTGGGAGCCCCCTTCACCACCGTGGAGACGATGGACGTCGGCATCATGGCGACGAACGTCGCCAAGCTGATGGCGAACCGGTACTGCGCCGCCGCCGGCACACCGGAGCAGAACCGTCGCTACGAGGCCTGGCGCGACTGGGGGTTCCCGTGCGACCTCTGCGAGGGGTTCTTCCAGGAGATGATGACGGCCTCGCCCAGGTTCTCGAACCTGAGCATGGTCGACGGGATCACCCCGTTGGGCGGCACGGTGCAGCGGACGTGCACCCTCGAGGGCGTCGCCGGCACGATGCCGTGCTGGTACGTGAACCCGTCGGTCGGCACCATCCAGGGCTCCACCAGCTGGGCAACCTTCGAGCCGGATGGCTACGGCGACCCCACCAGGCCGCCGGCACCGCTGTCGCGTCCCTTCTACGTCATCGACAGGGGAGCCACCGAGGAGCGGCACTGGCTCCGCGCCGACACCGGCTACGACATCGACATCAGCGCGTCTCGCCAGATCGGCAAGAACGCCCGCCCACGATCCACCCAAGCTGGATCGGGGCTGACCTGGCGCAGCACCTCGGGCCTCTGCGATCGCACCGCCGGCAGGGGCGTGTGCGCGCCGCCGCCACCGCCCGGCTTCCTGAGCGCGTCGTTCGCGGTCACCGCCACCTACCAGCCGCACGCGCTCGACGCTGATGGCGACGGTCGCGGCGACATCCTCTGGTACCGGCCCGGGACCGGCGGTGACGTCCTCTGGCTCGGCGACGGTGGAGCCGCCTTCCGGACGCGCTCCTTCGCCGTCGACGGCTCGTACGACTTCGTGCTCACCGGCGACATCGATGGCCTGAACGGCGACGAGGTGGTCTGGTACGACTCGCGCTCGGGTGCGGCGAACATCTGGTGGTCGCAGGGCGATGGCACCTTCACGAACACGCCCGTCTCGATCGGCGCCGGTCGCACGCCGTTCCTCCTCGACAGCGACGGCGACGACCGAGCCGAGGTGTTCTGGTACGGGGTCGGGTCGGTCCCCGACGCCAAGTGGACGTGGACGAGCGGCTCGTTCACCAAGACGTCGTACGTGGTCACCCGTGCCTACCGCCCCTTCGTCGGCGACTTCGACGGCAACGGCCGCGACGACATCTTCTGGTACGGACCTGGGACCCGACCCGACTCGGTCTGGTACCACGCCCAGGCCGGTGGGTTCTCGTCGGTGGCCAAGTCCGTGGGCGGGGACTTCCACCCGGTCGTCGGGGGCTTCGACGGTGACGGCCCGCGGGACATCCTCTGGTACCAGGCGGGGTCGGCGCCCGACTCCGTGTGGTTCGGCGTGCCCGGCGGATCGTTCACGGCGCGCGCCACCGGGGTGAACGAGACCTACAACCCCGTGGCCATCAACCTCGACGACTCGAACCGCGACTCGATCGTCTGGGACGCTCCGGGATCAGCGCCCGACTTCACGTGGATCTGGGCCGCCGACAGGACCTTCACGGATCGACGGGAGTACCTCCCGGGCAGCAACTACCCCGTGGTCGGGCCGTTCAGCTCGGGCGGGCGCGACGGGGTGCTGTGGTACCTGGCGGGGACGCCCAGGGACGTGCTCTGGTACCGCTGACCGGCGGCGTCAGCGGTCTCGGTCTCGCCCGGTCACGCGGCGGAGCGCGCGCGTGGCGCGATCGACGGTCGCCCGCACGCCGTCATCGCTGAGCGACCGCCGGACGGCCCCGAGCTTGGTGCGCAGCCGGCGGACCGGCCCGGGTCGCGGGATCTTGCGGACCTTCCACCCGATCGATCCCTCGAGCGGCACGGGGTACGGCTCGAGCGCAGCAGGCATGGCGAGGGGCGGCTCGTCGAGCGCGACGGGTGTCCAGGTCGCGGCGGGCTGCCGATGGCGCGGGCGGCTCGCGACCTGCTCGAGGATCGCCTGGTAGCGACGGCCCTGCTCGTGGGGCGACCAGCGCAGCAACGCCGCCCGGCGTGCCCGCGCCCCCACGAGCGAGCGCTCGTCGGGGTCGCCGAGGACGCGGTCGAGGATCGCTGACCACGAGTCGAGGTCGGGCGCGAGCCAGCCGGTGACCCCGTCGTCGATCGCGTCGGCGAAGGGACCCGACGGGCTGGCGATCGTCGGCGTGCCGGCCAGCGCCGCCTCGAGCCACTTGATCGCGCTCTTCGCCTCGTTGAAGCGGCTGGCTGGTTCGAGCGGAGCGAGGTTCACGTCGAGATCGCGCAGGACGGCGGGGACGTGCACCCAGGTCATGAAGGGAAGGCGGCGGACGCGATCGCCGAGCGGCGCGAGCACGGACTCCGTGGGCGTGAGGTGGCCGCCGAGCCACAGCTCGACGTCCGGGTGCTGCACCAGCACGCTCGCCACCGCGGCCTCGACGTGGCGCCAGTCGTCATCGTGGGTCGTGGTGCCGCTGAGGTAGCCGACCCGGAGCGGCCCCGGCCGTCGTGGTCGGCGGAGGGCGATGTCGCTGGCCACCCCCAGGGCGGTGCCGACACCGTTCTCGAACAGGTAGGCGTCCATCCCGACCACGTCACGGGCGTGGGCGACGAGGGCGGGCGTCGATCCGATGAAGGCATCGCACGACTCCATCGTCGTGCGGTAGCGGCGAACCCCCTCGAGCCAGAGGGCCGCCTCGTCGGGAGGGAGCAACCGCAGGGCCGGGATCTCGGCGGCGATGCCCGGGTCGAAGATCAGGTCGTCGACGTCGAAGAGGACAGGCGTCCCCGCGTCACGGCTGCGGCGGATCAGCTCGAGCACCTGGACGGTGGCCGGCACGCGGTAGACCACGATCACGTCGGCCTCGGCGGCGAGGTCGGCGACGTCCGGATCTCGGTACCAGCGGACGTCGGAGTGCACGCCGGCGAGCGCCATGGCCTCGGCCGGCAGGTGCGCGCGGTAGCGCAGCGGTGCGCCGTCGATGCCGACCACGAACAGGACGCGACCGACCGACGGCGTCGGCCGCGGGTCGGCGGCGGTTGCGACCAGCGCGTCGTAGCGCGCCTCGAGGCCGGCGATCTGGTCCTCGACGGAGCGGACCGCCAACGGCTCTGCCGCACCCTCGCGAAGGCGGGTGAGCACCGGCTCGTCGAGCAACGACCCGATCGCTCGCGCGAGCAGGGGCGCATCGGCGGCCGGGACGATCAACCCGTTGCTGCCATCGCGCACGACCTCCTCGGGTCCGATCGTGTCGGTGGCGACCACGGGCACCCCCCGGAGCAGCGCCTCCCGGGTGACGAGCGAGTGCGACTCCCGCATCACCGACGGCAGCACGAGGGCGTCGGTGGCCGACAGCAGGTCGTCCAGCTCGGCGGGGGCGTAGGCGGGCGCGCACTCGAGCGACGTGCCGCGCCGGTCTCGCCCGTCGCGCTCCACCGCATCGGCCAGGTCGTGGGCCACGAGCCGCAGACGAGGCTCCCGGCCCAGGAGGTGCGCCGCCTCGATCAAGACGTCGGCTCCCTTCATCGGGTTGCTGCCCCCCGTGTAGCGCACGACCACCGGGCCGGGCAGGCGGGTGCGTGGGGGAGCGGGCGGAGGCAGGTCCATGCCGTTCTCGTCGACCTCGAGGCGGGTGGGGTCGACGCCGTTGGCGCGCAGCACCTCGGCCGCCGAGCGGGAGGGGGCCAGCACGAGGTCGGCGTACGACAGCACCTGCCGCAACCGCTCGGCCCGTCGCACGAGGTGCGGGCGACCGACCTCGCACGGGCAGTCGCCAGCGTCGACGACGAGGCAGCACGGCCGGTGGCTCCGCTCGACCAGGAACTGCCGCGCGCACACCCACCAGAAGTCGTGCATGGTGACGACGGTGGCGGCGCCTGACCGCTTCGCCACCTCGACGAGCCCGCCGCCGAGCGTCTGCAGCGCGTGCAGGTGCACGACGTCGGCGGGGTGCTCGGCCAGGTGCTCGGCGAAGACCTCCGCGATGGCGGCGTTGTCGTAGTTGCGCTCGTCGGCCCAGTCCATGAACGGCGTGGACACCACCCAGCGCACCGGCATGCCCGTGCCGTCGTCCTCCTCCCACGAGCTGAGCGGCCGGCGCTCGCTGTCCAGGAACCCGGCGAAGACGGACACGTCGTGACCTCGGGCGCGGAGCCCACGGGCCAACCGCTGCGGCTGCAACGTGCCGCCGCTGACGAAGTTCGGGGGGTAGTGCGCGGAGACGAAGGTGATCCGCATCCGGCGGTAACGTAATCCCCCTTGCCAGGGGCCCCCGCTCCGGCCCCCCAGATGATGACCACCGTCACCGAGATCAGCCGCCACCGGGAGCTGTTCCTCAACCTCACGTTGCGGGAGCTCCGAGGCAAGTACAAGCGCTCGATCCTCGGATGGGGCTGGTCGCTGCTGAACCCGCTCGCGCAGATGGCGGTGTACTCGCTCGTCTTCGGGTTCTTCCTCAAGGTGGAGCCGCCGGTCGGCGACCCGAGCGGTCTGCACGTGTTCGCGTTCTTCCTCCTGTGCGGCCTGCTGCCGTGGACCTACCTCTCGAACGCCCTCACCTCCGGCATGGACGCGCTGCTCGCCAACGCCAACCTGGTCAAGAAGGTGTGGTTCCCCCGCGAGCTGCTGGTCGGGGCCACCGTGGGGGCGTGGGGCGTGTCCTTCCTGATCGAGCTCGGCGTGCTGTCGGTGATCCTGCTGCTCGCCGGGAACATGGTCATCCCCTGGCTGGTGCCCGTCATCGGGATCGCGCTCCTGCAGACCGCCTTCGTGCTCGGGCTCTGCCTGGCCCTCGCGGTGTGGTCCGTGTACCTGCGAGACCTGAAGTACCTCGTCGGCATCGCGCTGCAGATCTGGTTCTACGCCACGCCGATCGTGTACCCGGTGCGGGTGGTGGAGGAGGCGCTCGAGCACCACCCGCGCCTGCTGATGCTCTACGAGATGAACCCGATGGGACGCTTCGCCGAGGTGTACCGCGACCTGCTGTACCACCTCCGCTTCCCGCCGCTGCACGACGTCGTGTACCTCGCCGCCTGCGCCGGCGTGGCGATGCTCATCGGCCTGATGGCGTTCCGCAGCCTGGACGGTCGCCTGGCGGAGGAGCTGTGAGCGAACCGGCGATCAGCATCGAGCACCTGTCGAAGAAGTACCGGCTGTACCACGACCGCAACCAGACGTTGAAGGCGGCGGTGATGCGCGGTCGCCGCGCTCGCTACGAGGAGTTCTGGGCGCTGCGGGACGTCTCCCTCGAGATCGAGGAGGGGTCCACCTACGGCTTCATCGGCACGAACGGCTCGGGCAAGAGCACGTTGCTGAAGTGCCTCGCCCGGATCCTCGTGCCCGACGAGGGCACCGCGGTGACGCGCGGGAAGGTGTCCGCGCTCCTGGAGCTCGGCGCGGGCTTCCACCCCGAGCTCTCGGGGCGGGAGAACGTGTACCTCAACGGCTCGATCCTGGGCCTCTCGAAGGCGGAGCTCGACCGGAGGTTCGACGAGATCGTCGGCTTCGCCGGTCTCGAGCGGTTCATCGACAGCCCGGTCAAGAGCTACTCCTCGGGCATGTACGTGCGCCTGGGGTTCTCCGTGGCCATCAACGTGGACCCCGACATCCTGCTCATCGACGAGGTGCTCGCCGTCGGTGACGAGCAGTTCCAGCGGCGCTGCAACGAGCGGTTCGCCGATCTGAAGGTCCAGGGCAAGACCATCGTCATCGTGTCGCACGCCCTTGGCTCGGTCCGCACGATGTGCGACGAGGTCGCATGGCTCGCCGACGGCCGGCTCCAGCAGGTCGGGCCTGCCGGAGATCTCGTCGATCACTACCTGGGCCAGGTCCACGAAGACCGGTCGGGGGAGGTGCACGCCACGTCGTCGCGGTGGGGAAGCGGGGAGGCGGAGCTCGAGCGGGTCGAGCTGCTCGACGCCGCTGGCCACCCCACCGACGACGTGTGCACCGGCGATGCCATCACCGTCCGCCTGCACTACCACGCCCACGAGGTGATCCCGCGGCCGACCTTCTCGATCTCGGTCCACACCCTGGAGGGGATGCTGCTCAGCGCGCCCACCGCCACCGAGGGCGGCCTCGCCGTCGCCCAGATCTCCGGGAAGGGCACCGTCGACCTCGTCGTGCCGTCGCTGCCCCTCCTCTCCGGGACCTACGACCTGTCGGCCAGCATCACCGACGCCGCCGCCGCCCACGTGTACGACTCCCGGCGGCGCACGCTCCGCTTCGACGTGGAGCCCGGGACACCCCGCGAGAGCTTCGGTGGCGTGCTGTCCCTCCGCGGCGACTGGCAGCACCACGCCGACGAGCCCACCAGCTCGGGACCCGCATGATCAACGCGGTCCTGCCCGGAAAGCTGCTCGTGATCGTGCTCCCGGGCCCTGGCGACGCATCGGTCACCACGCGGGCCTTCGAGGCCGAGGACGTCGCCAACCTCCTCATCCACCGTGAGGTCGTCTCCGGCGGCCGCAACGCCCTCGAGTCCGCCAACGCAGCCGCTCGCGCCGACGTCACCTACCTCGCCTTCGTGCCCGCCGGCTGCACCTGGCCCGCCGGGCACCTCGAGCGCTGCATCGGTCGCCTGCGGGCCGACCTGTCGTTGGGGATGGTCGGTGCCTCGGCGGGCGGCTCGCCGGCGGGGCACCTCGAGCTGTTCGTGCCCTTGGCCACGGCCGTGGTCCGCCACAGCGCCTTCCACGCCGCCGAGGGCTTCGACCCAGCGTTCGAGGAGCTCACCGACGCCGACCTCGGGTGGCGGATCTGGCTCCGCGGGTTCCGGGTCTGCAGCGAGGGACCCGCGCCGCAGCCGGCCACGGCGGCCGTCCCCGCCGACGCCGACGAGGCGACCCGACGCCTCCTCGGACGCGTGCTGGACGACGGCACCTTCGACGAGCGATGGCACGGTGGGCCCGCCGCGGCGTCGCGCCGAGCCGTGGCCGGTCGTCGGCTCATCGTGCAGCGATCGCGCGTCCGCTGCGACGGCGAGCTGCTCCCGCTCGCCCACGCCACGATCGAGCGGTGGGCGGCGGCCGATCCGGCGGCGCGCCCGGTCGCCGAGGCCATGCAGACCTGGGGGGTTCCCGAGCGAGGTGGGACGCGCCGTCGGATCGCGGTCGTCACCTCGGACACCCTGGCCCCGTTCATGGCCGGCCCGGGCATCCGTGCCCTGCAGATCGCGCGGCGCCTCTCCGTCGACCACGAGGTGGTGCTCGCCACCACCGAGCGCTGCGAGCTCGACGTCACCGGGTTCCAGGCGGTGCACGTGACCGAGAAGGGCCTGCGCGACCTCGAGCGCTGGTGCGACGTCTTCCTCTTCCAGGGCTGGATCATGGCGGGCCGCGACTTCCTCGTGCAGACCGACAAGATCGTGATCGCCGACGTCTACGACCCCATGCACCTCGAGCAGCTCGAGCAGGGCCACGACGCGCAAGGGGAGCGCGGGCGCTTCGACGCGGTGCGCAACGCGAGCGCGGTGCTCAACGAGCAGCTCGAACGGGCCGACTTCATGCTCTGCGCGAGCGCCAAGCAGCGCGACCTGTGGCTGGGCCAGCTGGCCGCCCTGGGTCGGGTGAACCCCATCGTGTACGACGGCGACGAGTCGCTGCGCTCGCTGCTCGCCATCGTCCCGTTCGGCGTCGGGGACGACGCGCCCCAGTCCACCCGCCACGCGATCCGCGGCACCGTCCCAGGGATCGGGATGGACGACCGCGTGATCCTCTGGGGTGGCGGGGTCTACAACTGGTTCGACCCGCTCACGCTGATCCGGGCCGTCGACCGGCTCCGCCATCGGATCCCGAGCGTTCGGTTGCTCTTCCTCGGCATGCGCCACCCGAACCCGGGCGTCCCTGAGATGCGCATGGCCGTCGAGACGCAACGCCTCGCTGGTGAGCTCGGGATCGAGGGGACGCACGTGTTCTTCAACCGCGAGTGGGTCGCCTACGAAGACCGCCAGAACTACCTCCTCGACGCCGACATCGGCGTCAGCACCCACCTCGACCACATCGAGACCGAGTTCTCGTTCCGCACCCGCATCCTCGACTACCTCTGGGCAGGACTGCCCATCGTCGCCACCGATGGCGACTCCTTCGCCGACGTGATCGTTCGGGAGGACATCGGCCTCGTGGTGCCGGCCGGCGACGTCGGCGCCCTCGAGGAGGCCCTCGAGCGGCTGCTCACCGACGAGGCCCTGGCCGCCACCTGCCGCGACAACATCGCTCGCATCGCGCCCGAGATGCGGTGGGCCCCCGTGCTGGAGCCCCTGGTGGAGTTCTGCGCCGCAGCGCGCCGCGCGCCGGATGCGGCGTGCCCGGACATCCGGCCGCCGAGCGAGGTGCAGCTCAAGCGCGGCTGGCGCCGCGACCTCGACGTGGCGCGCCAGTACCTCCAGGCCGGCGCCGGCAGGCTGCTGCTGCAGCGCGCCCGCGACCGCCTGCGGCGCTGAGACCCGCGCCTACCGGCCGCGGCGGGACAGGGCGCGGTGGCCGAGCACGAGCACGACCTCGGCGGCGAAGGCGAGCAGCCGCTGCGCCAGGCTCGCGGCGAGGAGCTGCCCGGTGGTCGAGCCGGGGATCAGCGCGACGAGCACCGCCTCCCGCGCCCCCAACCCGGCCGGAAGGGGCACGAGGAGGAACCCCACCAGCCACGCCGCGACGAACGCCGCCATCACCTCGAGGCTGTCCACCCCTGCGTCGAGGTCGCCCAGGATGAGCATGAAGCTGGTCGCGAGCAGGACGAAGCCGGCCGCGGCCCACCCGAGTCCCTCCATCAGGACCCGTGACTGGGGGAGCGAGGTCGGCTCGGGGACGCGCGTGCTGAACCGCCGCCCGACGGCCAGCACGAACCGGAGGCACCGCCGGTCGAGGAGCAGCAGGCTGAGAGGGCCGAGCAGCGCGATCGCCTGCACCCATCCGTCCAGCGCCCCGATCGCGGCGAACCCGCCGAGCAAGGTCATCCCGGCGATCACGGTGAGGACGACAGAGCTGAACCACGCCACCGCACTTCGACGCATCGTGACGGTCTCGGACGTCGTGAGCGCGACCTGACCGAGGGCCTGCACCATCCCACCGGCCGGCACGTACTTGCTGAGCTGCGACTCCAACATCGCGGCGCGCGCTCGTCGAGCATCGACCCCTGGTCCGAGGACCGTGATCCACACCTGGGACGCCGCCAGCCCGGCGAGGCCCTGCAGGAGCACGGCAACGATCGCCACGCCCAGGCTCGGGATCGCGTCCTCGTCGGCGCTCAGCACCTGCCGGGTGACGATGGCGAGCCCCGCGATGCCGGTGAAGAGGATCGTCCACCGGAGCCACCGCCGCCAGCGCGGGGCTGCCTCTGGGCGTCCCCCGTCCGGCTCCTCGTTCATCCTGGCCGGTGGGCCACGAGCACCCACGTGGTGGCCAGCTCCGAGCGGTGGAACCGCCGCTGCAGCCAGCGGAACGGTGCCGTCGCGACCCTGGTGAAGACGCCGGCCCAGGCGGGTGGCTGGAGCAAGCGTCCGCTCCGGGCCGTCCGCTCCGCCGCGCCGGCCGGCATCGTGTCGGCCTTGAGGCGCCGCTTCCCGATCACGTTGCGGGCCGTCTCGAGGAGGAAGCCGAGCGGGAAGCCCACCGCGGCGATGCGGTCGACCGCCAACCCGGCGGCGGGG
>JBJMHD010000070.1:0-37237 GCA_045807565.1 Acidimicrobiales bacterium
CGCCGAGAGCTCGGCGTCGAGCCAGGCGGCCGCCGCCGTCATCGTCTTCGGACCAGGGAAGTCCGCCTCGTCCTTGAACCACGTGCGGCTCACGTCGTAGCCGCGCTCCCACGGCGGCTTGCGTGCGGGGAGGGCCGGAGCACCGATCCACGTGGGGTCGGGGCGCGTGCGCCATGGATCGTCCTCGTGGCCGCGGAGGTAGTCCCACGCCCCGAAGTCGGTGTGGTAGTTCTCACCGCCGGTCTCGAAGAGGTGCGGGTGGTCCGACGCGAGGAACGTGGAGACGCCCTCCTTGTGCCGCAGGAGGGTGGTGATCGCGTCCTCCCACACCTCGATGGACCCCCACGGTCGCCACGGGAAGTCGAGGGCTCCCACCAGCAGGTCGTGGCGAGCCGGCATGCAGGGGAGCGAGCCGGTGTGGTGGTTGGTGAACCGGACGGAGCGAGCGGCGAGCCGGTCGAGGTTCGGCGTGTCGAACTCACGGCCGCCGTAGGCCCCGATCAGGTGCCGGTTGAGGCTGTCGAGCAGCACCACCACGACGTCCCGTGGCTGGGTCATGCTCGGACGGTATCCCTGCCAGCGGTTGTCAGCCTCGGTCCCTAGGTTGGGTCCTGGCACCAGCGCACCAGAGGAGCAGCCGCATGACGAGCCTGCCTAACCGCCCGAACACCGCGGTCATGGTGATCGACGTCCAGAACGGGGTGGTCGACGGCGCCCCGCGCCGCGACGAGGTGATCGCCAACATCAACGACGTCGTCGACCGTGCCCGTGCCGCGGACGTGCCGGTGATCTGGGTCCAGCACCAGAGCGACGGGCTCCCCGAGGGCAGCGAGCGGTGGCAGTACGTCCCCGAGCTGACGATGGCCGACGGCGAGCCGGTCATCCACAAGCGATACGGCGACTCCTTCGAGGCGACCACGCTCGAGGACGAGCTGGCCGCCCGTGGAGTGGGACGGCTGATCGTCACCGGCGCCCAGACGGACGCGTGCGTGCGAGCAACGCTCCACGGCGCCTTCACCCGCGGCTACGACACCACGCTGGTGAGCGATGCCCACACCACCGAAGACCTCACCGAGTACGGCGCCCCGCCGGTGGAGCAGGTGATCGCCCACACGAACCTCTACTGGACGTTCCAGGAGGCACCCGGGCGGGCGGCCGAGGTCGTCGCGGCCAAGGACGTGGACCTCGCGCCTACCTCCTGACCCCGCCGAAGCCGTCACAGGCGGCCGGTAGGTTGGGCTCCTCATGAGCCCGCCGGACGACCCGCTCCTCGCCGGGCTGAACCCCGTCCAGGCGGAGGCCGTCACCCACACCGAGGGCCCGCTGCTCATCGTGGCGGGGGCGGGGTCGGGCAAGACGCGGGTGCTCACGCACCGCATCGCCCACCTGATCCGCGACCACGGGATCAGCCCCTTCGAGATCCTGGCCATCACCTTCACCAACAAGGCCGCCGACGAGATGAAGACCCGCGTGGGCGCGCTGGTCGGGCCGGTCGCCGAGAAGATGTGGGTGTCCACCTTCCACTCGGCCTGCGTGCGCATCCTCCGCCGCGACGCCGACCGCCTGGGCTACCCGAAGCAGTTCACGATCTACGACCAGGCGGACGCCAACCGCCTCACGGGGTACGTCATCCGCGACCTGGCCCTCGATCCGAAGCGGTTCCCGCCGCGCTCGGTGCACGCCACGATCAGCGCCGCCAAGAACGACGGTCTCACCGCCGACCAGTACGCCGAGGCCGCGCAGGTGATCTACGAGCGGAAGATCGGCGACATCTTCCGGGAGTACCAGCTACGCCTCCAGCGCGCCGGCGCCATGGACTTCGACGACCTCCTCACCAAGACCGTCGAGCTGCTGCACACCCACCCCGACCTGCTCGCCCACTACCAGCGCCGCTTCAAGCACGTGCTGGTCGACGAGTACCAGGACACCAACGTCGTCCAGAACAGACTCGTCCTCGATCTGACGAAGGAGCACGGCAACGTCTGCGTCGTGGGCGACGGCGATCAATCGGTGTACGCCTTTCGTGGCGCCGACATGAGGAACATCCTCGACTTCGAGAACGCGTTTCCAAACGTCACGATCGTCGTGCTGGAGCAGAACTACCGGTCGACGCAGACCATCCTCGATGCGGCGAACGCGGTCATCGCCAACAACCTCAATCGGAAGCCGAAGGAGCTCTGGACCGACCGCGGCGATGGCAACCCGATCGTGCGGTACCACGCCGACGACGAGGTGGACGAGGCCCAGTGGGTCACGCGCGAGGTGGCGAAGCTCCACGACGGCGGCGACCTCCGGTGGGCCGACATCGCGGTCTTCTACCGCACCAACGCACAGAGCCGCGTGGTGGAGGAGCACCTCACGCGCATGGGCGTTCCTTACAAGGTCATCGGCGGCACGCGGTTCTACGACCGGCGCGAGGTGAAGGACGCGCTCGCCTACCTGAAGGCGGTGATCAACCCCACCGACGAGGTGTCGGTGAAGCGGATCCTCAACACGCCGAAGCGCGGCATCGGCGACGGCAGCGTCGGCAAGCTCGACGCCTACGCCTCGGCCCATGGCATCAGCTTCATGGAGGCGCTGCGCAGCTCGGCCGACGCGGGCGTGAGCGGCACGGCGGTGAAGGGGGTCGCGGGGTTCCTCGAGCTGCTCGACTCCGCGGCTGACCTGGCCGACGCCGACGAGCCGGCACCGCTGCTGCAGGCGCTGCTCGACGGCAGCGGCTACCTGATCGAGCTCCAGGAGGAGCGCACCATCGAGGCGGAGGGCCGGCTGGAGAACCTCGCCGAGCTGGTGGGCAGCGCCGAGGACGCCGAGAGCATCGAGACGTTCCTCGAGCAGGTCAGCCTGGTGAGCGACCAGGACGAGATCGACGGCGACGACAGCCAGGTCGTGCTCATGACGATCCACGCCGCCAAGGGCCTCGAGTTCCCGGCGGTGTTCATCATGGGCCTCGAGGAGGGCGTGTTCCCCCACCTGCGATCGATCGGCGAACCCGACGAGCTGGAGGAGGAGCGGCGTCTGGCCTACGTGGCGATCACCCGCGCCCAGGAGCGCCTCTACCTCAGCCACGCGTGGAGCCGCACGCTCTACGGCGGCACGCAGTACAACCCGCCGAGCCGGTTCCTGGACGAGATCCCGGCGCGGCTCGTCGAGGCGATCGAGCAGAAGCGCGCGAGCCGGGGTGGTCGCACCTACGGCAGCGGGGGCTACGGGTACGGCAGCAGGGGGGCGGGCGTCGACGCCAACAAGGACCGCATCGTCGACGCCGCGATGCGATCGTCGTCGGGCCCGGGCCGGCAGACCGGCGCCGAGGTGCTCGGCATCAAGACCGGCGACGACGTGGTGCACGCCAAGTGGGGCGAGGGCGTCGTCCTCCAGCTCCGCGGCGAGGGCGACAAGGCCGAGGTGGTCATCAACTTCCCCACCGTCGGGGAGAAGGTGCTCCTGCTGTCCTGGGCACCGATCAAGAAGGCCTGATCCCGCCGGTTCGTTACGCGACCGCCCCGGCGAGCGAAGGTAGGGCGCATGGCCCCCGAGCTGGGCGTGATGTACCGAGATCACGCCGCCGCCGTCTGGCGGTACGCCCGGGCGCGCCTCCCCAGCGATGCCGACGCCGACGACCTCACCAGCGACGTGTTCGACCGGGCCCTGCGCTCGTCGACGGGCTACGACACCACGCGGGGCAACCCCCGGATGTGGCTGATGGGCATCGCCCGCCACGCCATCGCGGACTGGTACCGGCGCCGGGCGCCGGAGGACCCGCGCGCCGAGGTCCCGGACTCCGCAAGGTCGGATGACCCCTTCGAGGGCGTCGTGCGCGCTGACGAGGTCGGTGAGGTGCAGGCCCTGCTGGCGCACCTCGCCGACCGGGAGCGCGAGGCGATCGCGCTCCGGTTCGGCGCGGAGCTCTCTGCCGCCGAGATCGGCGAGCTGCTCGGGACGTCGGCCACCGGCGCGCGGATGCTCGTGCACCGTGCCGTGACCAAGCTCAGGGGGGTGGTTGCCGATGGCTGATGCCTTCGACGTGGACGAGGTGCGCGCCGCGGAGGCGCTCGACGCCGAGATCGACCGCGTGATCGGCGGCGCGGCGCGCCTCACCACGGAGCCGGTGGTGGCCCTCCTCGCCACCGCCATCCGCGTGGACCCGCCCTCCGACCTGGCCCGGCGCGTGCGGGCGGAGCACGCCCGGTTGGAGCAGGTCCGGTGGCGACCGGCCCAGGTGGCCGCGGCCGTGCTGGCGACGCTGCTCGTCTCCCAGGGCCTCGGCAACCTGGTCAACGGCGCGTGGATCGCGCGCGGGATCGGCGAGGACTTCAGCCCCCACACGATGCGGGAGGGGGGCTTCGCCCTGATCGGGCTCGGGCTGGCGGTGGCGGCCGGCGTGCTGCGGCGATCGTGGCTGCCGATCTCGGTGGTCGCGGGCGTGCCGGTGGGCCTCGCCCTCGGCGTGAACGGCACGTCCGAGATCGGGCACTTCGCGGCCGGCGCCCTGCTGCACACCACCGAGGCCCTGGCTGCCATCGCTCTGGTCGTGACGTTCTGGCGGGCGCGCCGTTACGCGCGCCGCCCGGATCCCGAAGGAGGGGCATGAGCGACACCACACCCACCCCGGTCGCCGTCTGGGTCCGGATCGGCCTCGTCGCGCTCGGCGTGCCCAACGCCCTCGCCGGGCTCTGGGCCGTGCTCGCGCCCGACAGCTGGTACGACAGCTTCCCCGGCTTCGACCCGCGCCTGGTCGCCGCCGAGCCGCCGTACAACGCACACCTCGTCACCGACGCCGGCGCCGGGCTGCTGGCGTCGGGGTTCGTGCTCCTCGCCGCCGCCTGGCTGGGCGACCGCCGCAGCGTGCGCTTCGGCATCAGCGCGTTCCTCGTCTTCGCCGTCCCGCACACGGTGTGGCACGCCATGAACGAGTCCCCCGGCCTCACCTCCTCCGAGGACGCGCGGAACGTCGGCACCCTCGTGTTCAGCGTGGTTGGGGCGGTGGTCCTCCTCCTCGCCAGCGGACGCTCCGCCCGTCCGGTGGCCGAGCGCGCCCTGGAGCCGGCATGAGGGCCCTCCGGCAGGTCGTCGAGACCATCCGGGTCGTCGCCCGGGCGCGCCGGAACCGCCTCGACCTCGTCCGGGCGCTCGTCCGCCGCCCGCAGCTGCTGATCGGCACCGGCCTGTACGAGCTCGGCATCGCCCTGAGCGCGCGGGTCGAGATGCGGCTGAAGATCCTGGCCGAGCTGAAGGTCGCCGCGCTGGTGACCTGTGAGTACTGCCTCGACATCGGCTCGGAGATCGCCCGCGACACGGGGCTCACCGAGCACCAGCTGCGCGAGCTGCCCCGCTACCGGACGAGCGACGCGTTCGACGAGGACGAACGCCTGGTGATGGAGCTGGCCGAGGCCATGACGGTCGTCCCGGCCACCGTCGACGACGGCCTCAGGCACCGGTTGGCAGCTCGCTTCACGCCGGCCCAGCGCACCGAGCTCGCCTCGGTGATCGCCTGCGAGAACCATCGCGCCCGGCTGAACCAGGCGCTGGGCATCCGACCGAGCGGGTTCTCCGACGGGCAGTTCTGCGCGCTGCCCGAGCGCGCCTCCGCCTGACCGCTCTCGGTCACCATCCACGATCTGCGAGTCGCGAGCAGGCCCGACTAGACCGGTCCGCCATGTGCGCCAAGACGATCGAGCGGGCGGCGCTCGTCATCAAGCGGGACCTCACCCTCGGCACGCTGTTCGACCGGCTGGAGAAGGTCCACGGCAGCCGGCAGCTCGTGACGGAGGCCGAGGGCGGGATGTCCCTCACCTACGCGCAGGCGGCGCGGCGCGTCCGCCGGTGGGCGGCCGGCATCGCTGCCCAGACGTCACCAGGGGACGTCGTCGTGGTGGCCACCCCGAACGGCTACGAGCAGCTCCTCCTGTCCTGTGCTGCCGCTCGGGCCGGCCGCATCCCTGCGCCCGTGAACAGCGAGATGCGCAAGGACGAGATCGCCCACGTCGTGTCGGACAGCAGCGCGACGCTCGTGCTGAAGACGGCGGGGTCGGTCGACAACGCCGACTCCACCGCCGACGCCCACAAGGCGGCACCGGGTGACGTGGCGGCGCTCTTCTACACCTCCGGCACCACCGGCAAGCCGAAGGGCGTCGCGCTCACGCACAAGGCGCTGGTGGGACAGGTGGCCGGCGCGGTGCTGTGGCCCAGCCGCCTGCACCGCGACGAGGCCGTGCTCGCCCTCCCGGTGGCGCACATCATGGGCTTCGCGGCGCTCATCGGCCTGGCCGTCGCCGGCATCCCCGTGTACCTGCTGCCCAAGTTCAACCCCGTGAAGGTGCTCGACGCGATCGAGGCGCGCCGGGCGACGATGTTCGTGGGCGTCCCTGCCATGTACCGCATGCTCGAGGAGGCGCACGCCGCGGAGCGCGACCTCACGTCGGTGCGCTTGTGGGCGTCGGGGGCCGACGCGATGCCGCCGGAGCTGGCCGAGCGCTTCAAGAAGATGGGCGCCACGATCACCGTGCCGCTCCTCGGCGCGGTGGGAGAGGCGATGTTCGCCGAGGGCTACGGCATGGTGGAGGTCGGCGGTGGTGTCGCGGCCAAGGTCTCCCCTCCCTTCCTGTCCGCCGGCTCCGGGCCGCTCGGCGACGCGCTGGGGTTCGCGCTGCCGGGCTACGAGATGCGGGTGGTCGACGAAGACGGCATCGAGCGCAGGGGCGGCGAGGTGGGTGAGCTCCAGGTGAAGGGCCCCGGTGTGCTCAAGGCCTACTGGGGCGACGACGCCGCCACGAGCGAGGTGCTCACCGACGACGGCTGGTTGCGCACCGGCGATCTCGCCCGGCGCGGCCCGCTCGGGTTGCTGGTCTTCGAGGGCCGGCAGAAGCACGTCATCAAGCACGGGGGCTACAGCGTCTACTCGCTCGAGGTGGAGCAGGCGCTCGAGCAGCACCCGGACGTCCTCGAGGCGAGCGTGATCGGACTGCCCGACGATCGCCTCGGTGAGATCCCCGCCGCGGTCGTGCGGCTGGCGGCGGGAGCGACGCTCGAGTCGGCCGGCCTGGCGTCGTGGATCGACGATCGCCTGGCGGACTACAAGGTGCCCAAGCGCTGGGTGGCGGTCGACGAGCTCCCCCGCACCGGCACGAACAAGGTCCAGAAGAGCGAGCTGGTCGACCTGTTCGAGGCGCGAGACGGCGAGCGGTCCAGCTAGCCCGGATTCCTAGCCCGAGGTCGTCGAGGTGGTGAGCTCGTTCACGTCGACGTAGATGCGGCCGTCCTCGATGGTCACCGGGTACTGCTTCAGGCCCTTGCCGTCGAGGGGGTAGGTGGTCGACTCATCGCAGCTGTTGACGAGGACCTTCGCGTCTCGATCGATCAGCACCGCGCACTCCGGGTGGTCGGGGTCGAAGGCTCCGAACGCGATCCAGCCCTCCTCGGGCTCGTCGGAGACGTGCTGCACGAACAGGTGCCGGTCGTTGCCCACCAGGTCTTGGTACAGGAACGGCAGGCCGCCCCCGTCCTCGATCTCCTTGGCCAGCCGCTCGGTCTGCCCGGCGTTGAACCGCTCGTCGCCGAGGTGGATGTCGACGTCGCCTCGGCTGGCCGCCAGCGCCACGAAGCCGGCCACCACGCCGATGAGCACGATGGCGACCGCGGCGACGGCGAGCGCCTTGCCGGCGTGCCCCTGGCTCTGCGCTACCGGCACGGGTGCCCCGCCGGGCTCGACTGGCAGCGGGTCTCGGGCACACACCTAGTATCGGCCGACCTGACGCACCGTCGGAAACCAGGAGCGGGAAGCGAGCGAATGGACCTCTACGAGTACCAGGGCAAGCAGTTCTTCGCGAGCTACGGCATCCCGGTCAGCCCTGGCGAGGCGGTCAGCACCGTCGACGACGCGGTCGCCGCCGCCGAGCGAATCGGCTACCCGGTGGTGGTGAAGGCGCAGGTGCAGGTGGGCGGCCGCGGCAAGGCCGGCGGCATCAAGCTGGCCAACGATGCCGACGAGGTGCGCACCCACGCCGGGAACATCCTCGGGATGGACATCAAGGGCCACACCGTGGACATCCTCTGGATCGAGCTCGCCTCCGACATCGCCGAGGAGTACTACGCCAGCTTCACGCTCGACCGCTCCGCCAAGAAGCACCTCGGCATGCTCTCGGCACAAGGGGGCGTGGAGATCGAGGCGGTGGCCGAGGAGGACCCCGACGCCATCGCCAAGGTCTGGATCGACCCCGTCGACGGCCTCACGGAGGAGGCGGCCCGTGCCTGGGTGGAGGCCGCCGAGCTCGACCCGGCCGCCACCGAGGGCACCGTCGACATCCTGCGCAAGCTGTACACCGCGTACGTGGAGGGCGACGCCGACCTCACCGAGATCAACCCGCTGATCCTCAAGCCCACCGGCGAGGTGCACGCCCTCGACGCCAAGGTGAGCCTCGACGGCAACAGCACGTTCCGCCATCCCGACTACGAGCAGTACGAGGCCACGCAGGTCCGCGACGAGCGGGAGGAGGCGGCGCACGCCAAGGGCCTCCAGTACGTGGGGCTCGAGGGCTACGTCGGCGTGATCGCGAACGGCGCGGGGCTCGCCATGAGCACCGTCGACATCGTCAACCAGGTGGGCGGCAAGCCCGCCAACTTCCTCGACATCGGCGGAGGAGCAAACGCCGACGTGATGGCCGGTGCCCTCGAGGTCATCACCAACGACCCGGACGTGCGGTCGATCTTCATCAACATCTTCGGCGGCATCACCAAGGGCGACGAGGTCGCCAACGGGATCATCACCGCCTTGGGCCGCGTCGACATCCAGGTGCCGATCGTGATCCGCCTCGACGGCACCAACGCCGACGAGGGCCGAGCGCTGCTCGAACCCCACCTCTCCGACGCGCTCCGCATGGAGCCCACCATGGTCGCCGCCGCCGAAGCAGCCGTCGCGGCCGCAGGGAAGTAGGACCGCCCGATGGCAATCTTCGTCGACGACAAGACCAAGGTCGTGTACCAGGGGCTCACCGGCTCCCAGGGCCGCTTCTACGGGCTGCTGAACCGCGACTACGGCACCCAGGTCGTGGCGGGCACGAACCCGAAGAAGGCGGGCACCGACGTGGACGGCATCCCCGTCTACGCCACCGTGAAGGACGCGGTGGAGGCCACCGGCGCGACGGCGTCGTGCATCTTCATCCCGGCTCCCGGCGTGCGCGACGCCGTGATCGAGGCAGCCGAAGGCGGCGTCACCTTCATCGTCGCCATCACCGAAGGCGTCCCCGCCCACGACGAGGCGTGGTTCTTCAACAAGCTGAAGCGCGACTTCCCCGACGTGCAGCTGCTCGGGCCCAACTGCCCGGGGATCATCAGCCCCGGGAAGGCGAACATCGGCATCACCGCCGGCCACATCGCCAAGGCTCCCGTCGACGGCAAGCCCAACGTCGGCATCGTCAGCCGCTCGGGCACGCTCACCTACCAGGCGCTCTACGAGCTGAAGCTCAACGACATCGGCGTCACCACCTGCGTCGGCATCGGTGGCGATCCCGTGCCCGGCACCAGCTTCATCGACTGCCTCGAGGCGTTCGAGGCCGACGCCGACACCAAGGCGGTGATGATGATCGGCGAGATCGGCGGGTCCGCCGAGGAGGAGGCCGCTGCGTTCATCGCCGAGAAGATGACCAAGCCGGTCGTGTCCTACATCGCCGGCGTCACCGCACCGGCGGGCAAGAAGATGGGCCACGCCGGTGCCATCGTGTCGGGCGGCAAGGGCACGGCGGCGGCGAAGCAGGAGGCCCTGCAGGCGGCGGGCGTGCAGGTGGGCCAGAACCCCACCGAGGCCGGCACGCTCATGGTCGAGGTCGTCAAGGGCCTCTGACCCGCACGGGCGCGGCCGCGAGCCGTCGCCCGCATGGCATCGTGAGCATCCATGGGGACCAGGCTGCGCGTGCTCGTCGGGGTCGGCTTGGTCGCGGCCGCCGGTGCCGCGTTGGCGGCCGGGGCGCGGGCGCTCCCCGACGACACCGACTCCTCGACGGCGACGACGACGTCGTCGACGACGAGCACCTCCACCAGCACGACGACGGCCAGCACGACCACGACCACGCTGCCGCCCAGCACCACGACGACAGCCGCCCCGCCCTGGCCCGCCCTGGCCGGCGGAGCGCCTCGCGCCGTGACGACGTCCACCGGCGTGGTGCTGGCCGTGCTCCGCGCCAACGCTGACGGCACCTTCCTTGCGCGCACGCCGTGCGGCGGTGAGGCCACCGTCCGCGGCGCCCCGATCACCGGGGCCCACGTCGTGCTCGACCCCGGGCACGGCGGGGACGAGCCCGGCGCGGTCGGGCCGGCGGGCAGCCAGGAGAAGGCGGTGAACCTGGCCGTCGCCCAGGAGACGAAGCGGCAGCTCGAGGCGCTCGGCGCCACCGTGGTGCTCACCCGCACGGGCGACTACCGCATCACGCTCGCCTCGCGCGCCGCCATCGCCACCAACGTGCACCCGGTCGTGTTCGTCTCCATCCACCACAACGCCGAGCCGGACGAGGAGCGGCCGACGCCGGGCGCCGAGACCTACTTCCAGATCGCGTCGCCCGAGTCCAAGCGAGCGGCGGGCCTCGTGTACCAGGAGGTCTACGGCGCGTTCGAGCCCTACGGCATCCGATGGGGCGCCGACCGCGATGCCGGCGCCAAGTACCGACCGGCCAGCGACGGCGGCGACTACTACGGGATCCTCCGCCGCACGGCGGGAGTGCCGGCGGTGCTCTCGGAGGCGGCGTTCATCACGAACCCGGCCGAGGAGGCGCTGCTCGTCGACCCTGCGTTCCAACGGGTCGAAGCCGCGGCCATCACCCGAGCGATCGTGCGCTTCGCCACCACCCGCGACCAGGGCAGCGGCTACGTCACGCCCTACCCGCGCACCCAGCCCGCCGGTCCCGGTGGCGGTAGCCAGGGGTGCACCGACCCGCCCCTCGGCTGACCGCGCCGCTCCGGGCGTGCGCTCACCCCAGCGGCGGTGGCGGTGGTGGGGGAGCGGGCGGATCGTCGGTGGTGTCGTCGATGGCGTCGACGGTCGGAGGCATCGGCGGACGCCACAGGGCGTCGGGATCGCTCTCCGCGGCGGGGGCGCTCGCCACGACCTGGCGGGTCGGCCCGACGGGGACCGCCACGCGGGTCGTGATCGCCAGCTCGTCGGGCTCGTGCAGCACCGACGCGAGCAGGTGGCCCCCGAAGACCATCGCGAGCCCACCCGCGATGAAGAGCATCGCCCCCGTGGTGGCGTCGTCCCCCGCCATGTCCCCGAGGAAGATGGCCAGCCCGAGCGCCATGGTGGCGCCGCCGATCCAGCTGGTGGCTCGGCGCCACACCGACGCGCCGTGCCAGGCGAGGGCGAGCCCGATCAGGGCCAGCAGGAGGCCGCTGCCCGACGCCTCGAGGTCGTCGGCGAGGCCGATCACCCCCACGGCCAGGCAGGGGATGGCCGCGAAGGTGAGGGGCGTGGCGACACCGTGGCGCCCCCGCCGGTCCAGCCACCGGGCGGCGAGCAGGAAGGCGGCGCCGAGGACCAGCGACAGGATCCCGATGGTGGCCGGATCCGGGGTCTCGAAGCTCCGGCTCGAGATGCCGCCGGTCGGGCCGAAGTCGCTCCCGGACGTGATCACCTCGCCCGTCTGCGGATCGATGACGTCGCCGGTGGCCTGGAGCTCCTCGCTGAAGCCGAAGCCGAAGAACCCGCCGGCCGCGAACGGGAACTCGAACACGTTCTCGACGAGCTCGAGCACCGTGAACCAGACGGCGATGAGGCCCGCTCCGAGGAAGAACGGGCGGCCCTTCGCCGGGCCCAGGACGAAGCTGCCGAGCCACACGGCCGCCGACACGATGAGGATGGCCTCGGTGTCGTACGGCGGGAGGCTGTCCTGGTCGAACGTGACGAAGAACACGAACGCCGGGATGCCGAGTGCGGCTGCGACGGTGCCGGCGGTGGCGAGAGGGCCCTCCCGGACCGCGGACAGCACGAAGTAGCCCAGCGCGATCACCACGGCCGAGAGCAGGATGCCGGGGACCTGGCTGAAGTCGCCGGTCTCGTCGTCGAGGCCGGTGTCGCCGGCCAGGATGAGCACGCCCAGGATCCCGAGCGCGCAGCCCGCGCCGGCGAGCGAGATCGACGTGCGGGGTTCGGCGCGTCGATCGGCGCGGTCACCCAGCCGATCGAGGAACGACGACCCAGGTCCCCCCAGAGCTTCGGTCATGCGCCGACGCTACGGCGCGGTCTGGCGGGCCCCGAGGATCCCGACCGCTGGCGCGTGGAGGCCCCGGCCGGAGCCGGGGCCTCGGGTCAACGCGCGGCTGACGTCAGAACGGGGCAGTGCCCGTGTCGCCGTCGACCACGGGGCCGACGTCGCCCTCCTGGCTCTTCAGGTAGCCGCCCACGGCCACCACGATCGCCGCGATGAGCGCGAGGAACAGACCGACCTTGCGATCCAGGTCGAAGTCGCCGACGAACGGCACCTCGACGTCGGAGCCGATGATCGTGCGGAGCAGCACGATGACGGCCGCGGCCGCCCCGGCGAACAGGTGGACCTGGCCCCACGGCACCGGCGGATCCGGCAGCTTCGTGTCGGGCGAGAACCGGGTGATGATGATCTGGACGGCCATCACGAGGATGAGGATCAGCGGGATGATGCCGCCCAGGAAGTAGTCCCAGCCGGTGTTGCCGGCGTCGGAGACGTCCTCGATCCCGTACCACGGGAAGAACATGAAGATCAGGTAGGCGATCGCTCCGCCGAGGATCACCTTCTCGCTGGTGGTGAGCTTGTCCACGGTCGTTTCCGCTCCCGAGGTTGGCGTGAAGGGACGGCCCGAACGGTAACGCAGCCCCTCGGCGCCGGGACGGATGGCGCGGAGGTAGGTTCGGCCCCGTGCGCATCGCGGTGCTGGCCTCGGGGAGCGGGACGCTGCTGGAGGCCATCCTCGACGAGGGGATCCCCGTCGACCTGGTGGTCGTCGATCGGCCCTCGAAGGCCCAGGGCGTGGCCGAGGTCCACGACGTGGAGGCGCTCCTCGTGGAGCGCACGAGCTTCGGCAAGGACTTCGACCGCGACGCCTACACCGCCCAGGTGGTGGATGCCCTCCGCGCCCGCGGGATCGAGCTCATCGTGATGGCCGGCTACGGCACGATCTTCGGCGCGGCCATCCACACCGCGTTCCCTGACCGGATCCTGAACACGCACCCCGCGCTGCTGCCGTCGTTCAAGGGGTGGCACGCCGTCCGGGACGCCCTCGACTACGGCGTGAAGGTCACCGGCTGCACGATCCACGTCGCCACCCTCGAGGTGGACGCCGGACCGATCCTGGCCCAGGAGGCCGTCCCGGTGCTCCCCGACGACGACGAGGCGTCGTTGCACCAGCGCATCAAGGCCGTCGAGCGGCGGCTGTACCCCGACACCATCCGGGCGGTCCTCGCCGATCCGTCCCTCCTCACCGGAACGAGGTGACCCGACGATGAGGGCCCTGCTCTCCGTCTACGACAAGACCGGCATCGTGGAGCTCGCACGAGCCCTGCGCGGCCTCGGCTGGGACCTGATCTCCAGCGGCGGCACCGCCAAGGCGCTGCGGGACGTCGACCTCTCCGTCACCGACGTGGCCGACCTCACCGGGTCCCCCGCGATCCTCGGGCACCGCGTGGTCACCCTCCACCCGAAGGTGCACGGCGGCATCCTCGCCGACCGGCGCAACCCCGACCACCAGAAGGACATGGCGGAGCACGGGATCGAGCCGATCGATCTCGTCGTCTCGAACCTCTACCCGTTCGGCGCGAGCCTCGACAGCTTCGAGCACGGCGCGAGCCGCGCCGAGGAGCTCATCGACATCGGCGGCCCCGCCATGATCCGCGCCGCCGCCAAGAACTTCCGCGACGTCGGGATCCTCACCCACCCCTCGCAGTACCAGCGGGTGGTGGACGAGCTGAAGGCCAGCGGGGTGCTGTCCGACGACACGAAGCGGCAGCTCGCTCGCTCGGCGTTCGCGCACACCGCGGCGTACGACTCGGCCATCGTCGGTTGGTTCGACGAGGTCGCCGGCGATCCGCTGCCGCCGACCATCCACCTCGCCCTCGAGCGGGTGCAGGACCTGCGGTACGGCGAGAACCCGCACCAGACCGGCGCGCGCTACCGGGAGGTCGGCACCACGTCCTGGTGGGACGGCGTCGAGCAGCACGGCGGCATGGCCCTCAGCTACCTGAACCTCTTCGACGCCGACGCTGCCTGGGGGCTCGCCAACGACCTGGCGACGACGTTCGGCCAGCCCGCCGTCGCCATCATCAAGCACGCCAACCCCTGCGGCGCCGCCGTCGCCGCCACCCTGCCGGATGCGTACCAGCGCGCCTTCGAGTGCGACGAGCGCTCGGCGTTCGGCGGCATCGTGGCCCTGTCCCACCCGGTGGACGACGCCACCGTCGAGCGCATGGTCGCGGCCGCCCAGGCCGACGTCGTGATCGCGCCGGGCTACGCCGACGGCGTCATCGACGCCCTGGCCAAGAAGCGCAAGAACACCCGGCTGCTGACGGCGGCGCCGCCCACGCCCGATGCCCATCAGATCCGCCAGCTCACAGGGTCGTGGTTGGTGCAGGACGCCCACCACTTCGCGTCGACGCGGGCCGACTGGCGGGTGGTCACCAAGCGGGAGCCCACGGAGGCCGAGTGGCGGGACGCCGAGCTGGCGTGGCGCCTCGTCGGCTGGGTGAAGAGCAACTCGATCGTGCTCGTCAAGGACGGCACGGCGTGGGGCATCGGCGCCGGTCAGCAGAACCGCGTCGAAGCGGGCCAGATCGCGGCGTCGAAGGCGGCCGGCCGGGCCAAGGGCGGCGCCTGTGCGAGCGACGCCTTCTACCCCTTCCCGGACGGCGTCGAGGCGGCGGGCGACGCGGGGGTCGCGGTGGTGATCCAACCCGGCGGCGGCATCAAGGACGACGCCATCATCGCCACCGCCGACGAGCTCGGTCTCGCCATGGTCTTCACCGGCGAGCGCCACTTCCTGCACTGAGCTGATGCTTGCTCCGGGCGTCGCTTCGCTCCGGGCGCCCTCCGCAAGTGCCTCTCGGCGACCGGCGGAGCCGGTTCGCCTCCGGCTTCGCCAGTGAGCGCCCCTACCCCTCGTCGGGGCGGCGGCCACGCCGCCCCTTCGGGGCCTGCGGCGCCCGCGTCGCGGTGGTGAGCGCCGTCGTAGGGTCCACGGGATGGCGACTGACCCGGCTGAGCGCTTCCGCGAGGTCTCTGCCGCGTTCACGCGGCGTGTGGATGGGGTGTCGGCTGGGCGCTGGGACGATCCTGCGCCGTGCGAGGGGTGGGTGGCGCGGGACGTCGTGCGGCACATGGTGGAGTGGATGCCGGCGTTCCTCGAGGCGGCCGGTGGCCCACCGCTCGCGGTGACCGCCGACGTCGACGTCGATCCGGCGGGCGCCTGGGTGGCGCTGCGGGACGGGTTGCAGGGGATGCTCGACGACCCGGCCGTGGCCTCATCGGAGCTCGCGCACCCGTACGCGGGCACGCACCGGTTCGACGCCGGCATCGACACCTTCTTCACCAACGACGTCTTCATGCACACCTGGGACCTGGCCCGAGCCACCGGACAGCCCGAGCAGCTGGACGAGGCGATGGCAGCCGAGATGCTCGCCGGCATGGAGCCGATCGACGGGGTGCTGCGCCAGAGCGGCCACTACGGCCCGAAGGTGGAGCCGCCCCCCGGCGCCGACGCCACCACCCGCCTCATGGCGTTCGTCGGCCGCCCCGTCTGACCGCGACAGCGCCACCCACTCCCGAGCCTGTGTGATCTGACCGCGCTCAGCGCGGCGAGATGACACAGGCTCGATCGCGCGGGGGCCGACGACCCGAGCCTGTGTGATCTGACCGCGCTCAGCGCGGCGAGATGACACAGGCTGGCGGGGCGATGACACAGGCTGGCGGGGTGGGGGTGGCCCCTAGGATCGGGACATGCCTGCGGTGATGATGCCTGGTGGACCGGTGGCCGACGCGGTGTTCGCGGACCTGGCGCCGCGGATCGCCAAGCTGATCGAGGGGGGGCACACGCCCGGCCTGGCGACGGTGCTGATCGGCGACGACGAGCCGTCGGCCCGCTACGTCGACATGAAGATGAAGAAGGCCGAGGAGCTCGGCTGCACCAGCCCGCACGTCCACCTCCCGCAGGACTGCACCACCGCGCAGGCCATCGACGCCGTGCGGGCGCTCAACGCCGACCCGGCGGTCGACGCCATGCTGGTGCAGTACCCGGGCCCTCCGCAGGTGGACTTCGACGCCGTGCTGCTGGCGGTCGATCCGGACAAGGACGTCGACGGGATGCACCCCACCAACGTCGGGCGTCTGGCGCTGGGCATCCCCGGCCCCGTGGCGTGCACCCCCGCGGGGATCGAGGCGCTGCTGGCGCACTACGAGGTGCCGGTGGCGGGGCGCGACGTGGTGATCGTCGGCCGCGGCGTCACGATCGGGCGGCCGCTGAGCATCCTGCTGTCGCAGAAGCGGCCCACGGCGAACGCTGCCGTCACCGTCGTGCACACCGGCGTCGCCGACTGGGCCGAGCACACGCGGCGCGCCGACATCCTGGTGGCCGCTGCCGGCGTGCCGGGGATGATCCAACCCGAGCACATCAAGCCGGGCGGGGTCGTCGTCGGCGCGGGCGTCCAGTACGAGGGCCGCAGGCTGCTTCCCGACGTGGACGAGTCGTGCGAGGAGGTGGCGGGGTGGATCACGCCGCGCGTCGGCGGCGTCGGGCCCACCACGATCGCGCTGCTGTTCCGCAACTTCGTCGAAGCCGCCGAACGCCACGCCAGCGCCGGTTGACGTGACGGGCACCCTCACGGCGCTGCCGTCGATCGAGATCGAGGGCCATGCATCATCGGGTCTGGGCTCGCCCGACCACCCGATGCGGGTCATGACGAGACGAGCGGCCGGCCTCACCGGCGAACCGTGGGACGACGCCGCGCGCGCCCAGGTCGCGACGCTGTTCGACAGCCTCGCCCCCGAGTGGCACACGCGCACGGGCCCGGCGCGCGACGCGGTGGTGGCCGACGCGCTCGACCGTGGGGTGGGAGATGGCGGCGGGGACGTGTGCGTGGAGCTGGGGAGCGGCATCGGTGCGTACACGCCGGCGCTGGCGCGCCGGTGGCGCCGGGTGCTCGCGACCGAGCTCTCCCTCGAGATGCTCCGGCTCGCTCCCACCGACGTCGGCCACCGGGTGCGGGCGGACGGGGCTCGGCTCCCGCTGGCGGACGGCGTCGCCGACGCCGTCGTGCTCGTCAACTGCTTCCTGTTCCCGGCCGAGGTCGACCGGGTGCTGGCACCGGGCGGTGTGGTGGTGTGGGTCAACAGCAGCGGGGCGGAGACGCCCATCCACCTGCCACCGGACGACGTCGTCCGTGCCCTTCCGGGCGACTGGACCGGCGTGCAGGCCACGGCGGGCCTCGGTATCTGGTGCGCCGTGCGGCGCGCCTCGTAACGTTGGATTCCCCATGACACGCATCACGGACCTCCTCGACCGCGGGCGCACCCTGTCCTTCGAGTTCTTCCCGCCGAAGAACGACGAGATGGAGCGCCAGCTGGAGAAGGCCGTGGTGGAGCTCGCCGAGCTGCAGCCGTCGTTCGTGTCGGTCACCTACGGCGCCCTCGGCAGCAGCCGCGAGCGCACGAGGGACGCCGTCACCCGCATCAACCACGAGCAGGCGTTCCCCGCCATGCCCCACCTCACGTGCGTGGGCCACACGCGTGCCGACATCGCCGAGCTGCTCGACCACTACGCCGCGCACGGCATCGAGAACATCCTCGCCCTCGGTGGCGACCCGCCTGCCGACGGCTCCGATCCCGGCGGCGAGTACGAGCACGCGTCCGAGCTCGTCGCGCAGGTGCGAGCGCACCCGGGCGAGTTCTCCGTCGGCGTCGCTGCCCACCCCGAGATCCACCCCCGCTCCCCGGACCGCGCGTCCGACCGCCACTTCCTCGCCGCCAAGCTGGCCGAGGCGGACTTCGCGATGACGCAGTTCTTCTTCGACGTCGACGACTACCTCCGCATGGTCGACGAGCTCCACGAGCTCGGGTGCGACAAGCCCGTCCTCCCCGGCGTGATGCCCATCGCCACGGTCGCCGGCGTGCGCCGGATGGCCGGGATGAACGGCAGCAAGATCCCGGAGGCGCTGCTCGAGCGCCTCACCGCCGCCGATGGCGACGCCGAGGAGGTCCGCAAGATCGGGGTCCACACCGCCACCGAGCTCTGCGCCGCCCTCCTGGCCGAGGACGCCCCCGGCCTCCACCTCTACGCCCTCAACCGCAGCGAGTCAGTCCGCGAGATCTACGCCAACCTCGGCCTGGGGTGACGACGTCTGTGCGGACCTCTCGTCGCATGACGACGATTTCACCGCACAGACGTTGGGGGGTGGATCGGTGACGACGCACGAGCGGGAGCTCACCGAGCCCGTGGACCTCTGCCTGCCGGACGGATCGGCGCTCAACCCGAACGCCCGCGGGTGGTCGCGCCGGCCGCTGCACCGGGCGAACCTGCACGGCCACCACGGCCGCAACAAGCGGTGGGACTACTGGTGCGTGCTGGCCGGCGACCTCGTGGTGTCGTGGGTGTACTCGAACGTCGACCACCTCGGCCTCGCCGACGTCTGGTGGTGCGACCTGCCGAGCGGCACCAGCGGTGGCGCCGGGACGGGCAGTCGAGGCGGCGAGGGGTTCGAGCTGCCCGAGGTGCCGGGCACGGCACCGCTGCACGTCGACCAGCACGGCTTCCGGCTCACGATCACCGACGACGACGCCGGCACGCACGTCGCGGCGTCGTGGGTCGAGCGCGACGGCCGGCCGGGCGCACTCGACGTCGACGTCGCGCTGCCGCCCGACCACGAGTCCGTGAACGTCGTCATCCCCTGGAGCGACGACGAGTTCAACTTCACCTCGAAGCACCAGGCCCGCGTCGCCACGGGCGATCTCGTCGTCGGCGGTGAGCACCGCACGATCGGCCCCGACGCGTGGGGCGTGCTCGACGTCGGACGCGGGCGATGGCCCGAGCACATCCACTGGAACTGGGGAGGGGGCGCCGGGCGCGCCGGCGAGCACGTCATCGGCCTGCAGGTCGGCGCCAAGTGGACGGCGGGCACCGGGTACACGGAGAACGGCCTCATCGTCGACGGCCGCGTGAGCAAGATCGGTCGCGAGCTCGACTGGAGCTACGACTGGGACCGTCCGCTGGATCCCTGGCGCGTCGTCGACCCCGGCGGGCAGCTCGACGCCACCCTCCTGCCCGTCTACGACAAGGTCACCGACCTCCAGGGCGCCAAGCGCAGCAGCCAGGTCCACCAGGTGTTCGGCACCTGGTCCGGGACCCTCACCACCGACGCCGGCGAGCAGGTCGCCTTCGACGACCTCCAAGGCTTCGCCGAGGAGGCCCGCCAGCACTGGTAGCCGACGTCTGTGAGGGATCTTCGTCGCATCGCGACGAGAAGTCCGCACAGACGTCGGGGTCTAGGTGCCGCGGGGGCGGTAGATCGCGGTGTGGTCGGTGCGGGCCACCGGGGTCCCGTCGGCGGTGTGGAGCACGTCGAGGCGCACGAAGCGGTGGCCCTTGTGCTCCCACTCCTCGGTGACGCGGGCACGGCACCCGACCTCCTGGCCGTCCTCCACGGGCGCGAGGTGCTGGACGACGGACTCGACGTGGATCCACGGGCCCAGGCGGACGTTGGCGGACAGCACGTAGTTGGCGTCGCGCAGGATCCAACCGGGGTGCGCGACGCCGGCCGCCCGGTAGAGCGGGAGCTCCTCTCGCACGTCGGCGAGGTACTCCGCGTGCCGGTCGGCGTGGAAGCGGTGCGGCTCGAGCCCGAACGCCGTCCCTGGCACGAGCACCTCTGGCGCCGCCGGCGGTGGGGAGATCGTCTGCGGCACGTCGGGCCAGTCGTCGGCGCGCGGCGGTTCGACGGCGCTGTCGAGGGTCGCCGCGCCCTCCGCGCACAGCGCGCCCTCGTCGTCGCGGAGCTCGAGCCGGGCGCCGTCTGGTGACGTCACGTGCGCGGTTTCACCGTCGTACACGGGCGAGTGGAAGCGCGCCCGCATCGTGCCGTGGCGCAGCCAGTCGAGGCCCCACCGCTCGGCCGGCGGGTGGCAGAGGTACGCGTACACGTCGACGCCCGGCACCAGGCCGCCGCGGAAGCCGAGCGAGGCGGCAACGGCGTCGTCGTGGATCTTGTTGGCCGAGGCCGTCGCGGTGTTGAACGCGACGACCGAGTAGGCCTCCACTACGGCGAGAACGTGGCGAGGGCGGCGTTGAACGTCTTGCTGGGGCGCATGACCTCGCTGGCCTTCACGGGATCCGGGGCGTAGTAGCCGCCGAGGTCCGCCATCTGGCCCTGGACGGCGAGCAGCTCGGCGACGATCGCCTCCTCGTCGGCCGCCAGCTGCTCGGCGAACGGTGCGAACACGGCGGCGAGCTCCGCATCGGCGGACTGCGCGGCGAGCTCCATGGCCCAGTAGAGGGCCAGGTAGAAGTGGCTGCCGCGGTTGTCGAGCTCGTGGACCTTGCGGCCCGGCGACCGGTTCTCCTCGAGGAAGGTGCCGGTGGCCAGGTCGAGGGTGTCGGCCAGGATCTGGGCTCGCTTGTTGGCGGTGTGGGTGGCCAGGTGCTCGAAGCTGGCCGCCAGCGCGAAGAACTCGCCGAGGCTGTCCCAGCGGAGGTGGTTCTCCTTCACGAGCTGCTGCACGTGCTTCGGGGCGGACCCGCCGGCACCTGTCTCGAACAGCCCGCCGCCGTTGATGAGCGGCACGATCGACAGCATCTTGGCGCTGGTGCCGAGCTCCATGATCGGGAAGAGGTCGGTGAGGTAGTCGCGCAGCACGTTGCCCGTGCAGCCGATCGTGTCCTCGCCGCGACGGATGCGCTCGAGCGACCAGCGCATGGCGTCCTCCGGCGCCATGATCTCGATCTGCAACCCGTTGGTGTCGTGCTCGGGGAGGTAGGCCTTCACCTTGGCGATGAGGTTGGCGTCGTGGGCGCGGGTCTCGTCGAGCCAGAACAGGGCGGGCGCACCGCTGGCCCGGGCGCGGGTGACGGCGAGCTTCACCCAGTCGCGGATCGGGATGTCCTTGGTCTGGCACATGCGCCAGATGTCGCCGGCGGCGACGGTGTGCTCGAGGACCGTCGTGCCGGACCCATCCACGACGCGGACCGTGCCGGTGGCCGGGACCTCGAAGGTCTTGTCGTGGCTGCCGTACTCCTCGGCCGCCTGTGCCATGAGGCCGACGTTGGGAACGGAGCCGATCGTGGCCGGGTCGAACGCGCCGTTGGCCCGGCAGTCGTCGATCACGACCTGGTAGATCCCGGCGTAGCTGCTGTCGGGGATGACGGCGAGGGTGTCGTCCTCCTCGCCGTCGGGGCCCCACATGTGACCGGAGGTGCGGATCATGGCCGGCATCGATGCGTCCACGATGGTGTCGCTGGGCACGTGCAGGTTCGTGATGCCGCGGTCGCTGTCCACCATCGCGAGGCGCGGACCTTCGGCCAGGCCCTGCGTGACGGCGGCCTCGATGGCGTCCTTCTGGTCCGGGATCTCGTCGAGGCTCTCGAGGAGCGACCCCAGCCCGTCGTTGGGGTCGATGCCCGCCGACGCCAGGGCGTCGCCGTGCTCGGCGAAGAGCTCGGGGAAGAAGGCGCGGACGACGTGCCCGAAGATGACCGGGTCGGACACCTTCATCATGGTGGCCTTCAGGTGCACCGAGAAGAGCACGTCCTCGGCCTTGGCGCGCGCGATCTGCTCGTCGAGGAAGGTGCGGAGGGCGGCGACCCGGAGGACGGTGGCGTCCACGACCTCGCCGGCCAGCACCGGGACGGACTCCCGCAGCACCGTGGTGGTGCCGTCGTCGGCGACCAGCTCGATGCGGAGCGAGCCGTTCGCCTCGATGACGACCGACCGCTCGTTCGAGCGGAAGTCGTCGGTCGTCATGTGCGCGACGTTGGTCTTGGAGTCGGGCGACCACGCACCCATCGAGTGCGGGTGCTTCCGCGCGTACGCCTTCACCGACGCCGGCGCGCGCCGGTCGGAGTTCCCTTCGCGCAGCACCGGGTTGACGGCGCTGCCCTTGATCCGGTCGTACCGCGCCCGGATCTCCCGCTCCGCGCCCGTCTGGGGGTCGTCGGGGTAGTAGGGGAGCGCGTAGCCCTTGGCCTGGAGCTCGGCGATGGCGTCCTTGAGCTGCGGGATGGAGGCGCTGATGTTCGGCAGCTTGATGATGTTCGCCTCGGGCGTCGTGGCCAGCTGGCCCAGCTCGGCGAGGGCGTCCGTCGTGCGCTGCTCGGGCTCGAGGTGGTCCGGGAACGCGGCGATGATCCGGCCCGCCAGGGAGATGTCGCGGGTGTCCACCGCCACCCCGGCCGCCCCGGCGTAGGCCTGGATGATCGGGAGGAAGGAGTACGTGGCCAGCAGCGGCGCTTCGTCCGTGTGGGTGTAGATGATCGTCGATTCCGGCATCGTCGCCACGCTACTGGTGCCACCGGTACCCTCGTCTCGCTGTCACACCCCCTCCGTAGGGTCCGTTGGTGTGACCGGTGCTCCTTCCAGAACGACGAGAGGGTTGGCCGCGGTGGACACAGGCCCGCAGCGCAAGCGAGCGACGTCCACGTCGGCGTTCGGCGTGTCCCGCCGCGAGAACCACGACGCCAGCGGCTTCTACGGGCGCTTCCCCGCGCCCGTCCTCAGCGCCGAGGAGCGGGTCGAACCGCCCGGCGTCGTCGACCAGATCTACGTGGGCGACGCGCGATCGATGGATCGCGTGCGGCCGTCGTCGGTGGCGCTGGTGGTCACGTCGCCGCCCTACTTCGCGGGCAAGGCCTACGAGGCCGAGCTCGGCGAGGGGCACATCCCCGCCACCTACGTCGAGTACCTCACGATGCTCGAGGACGTGTTCGCCGAGTGCGTCGAGAAGCTCGAGAGCGGCGGCCGGATCGCCGTCAACGTGGCGAACCTCGGGCGCAAGCCCTACCGATCGCTCTCGGCCGACGTCATCGGCATCCTCCAGGACCGGCTCGGCCTCCTGCTGCGGGGTGAGGTGATCTGGCGCAAGGCACGCGGCGCGGGCGCGAACTGCGCCTGGGGGTCCTTCAAGAAGCCGGCCAACCCCGTCCTGCGCGACCTCACCGAGCGGGTGGTGGTCGCCAGCAAGGGCCGGTTCGACCGGGCGCTGCCCGCCGCTGCCCGCCTGAAGGCGGGGCTGCCCTCCGTGGCCACGGCCACGGCCGACGAGTTCATGGACGCCACCCTCGACGTGTGGGAGCTCGCCCCCGAGAGCGCCACCCGCGTCGGTCACCCCGCGCCCTTCCCGGTGGAGCTGCCGGTGCGGCTGATCGACCTCTACACCTACGAGGGCGACGTCGTGCTCGACCCGTTCATGGGGTCGGGCACCACCGCCGTCGCCGCCGTGCGCGCTGGTCGCCACTACCTCGGCTACGACACCGACGAGGCGTACGTGAAGGCAGCGCGCGAGCGCGCCGACGCCGAGGTGGCGCGCGTGCAGGCCAACCCCGGCCCGCCCAGGCCCGACAAGGCCGGCGAGGCAGCGGGCGAGGTGCTGGTGGGGGCCGGGTTCTCCGTGGCGGACCCGAAGGCCACGAAGCGTCGCCGCTTCGCCGGCGGCGTCAACGTCGACCTGATCGCCACCGACGCCGCGGGCGACGAATGGCTGGTGATCGTCGCCGGCGCGAGCACGGTGGCCCGCACCGGGCTGCGCCGATCCGACGTGCTGTTCCGCACGCTCGGCGAGGCCGCCACGCTCACCACCGCGGGGCATCGCGTCCTCGTCCTCACCACCGACCTGCCGGCGAGGGGGTCCGCCGCGCTCGCGGCGCTCGCGGCGGCCCGTGGCGTCACGCTCGTCGATGCCCTCGAGCTCGGGGCCACCGGTGTGGCGCCGCGCCTGGCCGCCTACGCGGCCGGGCACCAGCACGAACCGGTCGGCGAGCTCCTCCCCGGCCTGTGAGCGTCCGCCCTGGCGGATCGTGCAGGAGCCGACCTCTGCGGTCGGCCGGCGCACGATGCTCGTCGAGCCCGCGGCGTGCGGGCAGCGGACCGTGCGCCGGGCGACCGTGGACGCGCACCAACGCACGTTCCTCCGGTGAGCGATGCCGTCGCTGAAGACCGAGGTCACCGAGGTCGTCACCGGTGTGGCCATCTCGGGGATCGCCGAGGTCAGCGACGGGCTGATCAGTGAGCCCGTCGCCAACGTGCCCGCCGAGGTGTGGGAGCGCCTGCGCGCCGCGCAACGCGCCGGGGACCACCGCCAGGAGTTCGCAGCGGCGTGGGCCAACGGCCAGGCCTTCCTCCGCGCCGGACAGGGCCTTCGCGGACGGCCGCCCGCGCTGGTCGAGTGGAAGGGGCCAACCCAAGCGCCCGGCGACGAGGTGGTCCCCGCTGACCTCCGCGTCGACCACGTGTGGCTGATCTCCTGCAAGTACCTGTCGAAGGTGCTCGCCAACGCTGCGCCCGGTCGCCTCTTCGAGCGGGGGTTGGCGGGTGGCCCGACGACCCGGGCCGCGGTCGACTGGTACGCCGAGGTCGCACCCGACGCCTACCAGGCGCTGTTTGCCCTCGTTCGCACGGAGCTCGGCACGCGTGCGTCCCTGCCGCCGCATGCCGCCGACCTCACGCCCGCCCACCGAAACGAGCTGCGCGCCTACCTCGACGCCGGCTGGTCACCCGACGCGCAGGCCTCCTACCGCCAGCTGGCGGTCGAGGTGGGCAAGGCGTCGGCCGACCGTTGGCGGCGCGTCCTGGCCAAGCGGTCGGAGGCGGAGGCGGTGCTGTGGCGGCTGCTCCGCATCGGGAGCGCGCCCTACTTCGTGCTCGGCGCGCAGCGCGACCGGTCGCTGCGCCTCCGGGTGATGACCCCGTGGGACTGGCGCCAGAGCTACGAGCTCAAGCGCATGGACGTGTGGGGCGACGATGCCGGCCAGCCCCAGGTCCGCTGGCAGGCCATCGTGCGCGAGCGGGCGACGGGTGACGAGCACATCGTCGATGGCCACGTGGAGGTCCGGTGGAGCCACGGCCGCTTCGGCAAGCCCCCCGAGGCCAAGGCCTACCTCGACACCCCCCACCACCGCGTGCCGGGCTACGTCACCTTGACCTGATCGGGCGGTCAGCCCTCGGCCAGCGCCTTGAGGCGTTCGAGGGACTGGCGCATGCCCTTGCGGAGCTCGTCGTCATGGCTGTCGTCGCCGCCGAGGAAGACCTTCGTGAAGATCGTGGCCACCGTGGGGCGCTTCTTGTAGAGCTCCCGCGTCTCGGTGACGAGGGTGCCTGTGCCCTCGGGCTGCAGCCGGTAGCTCCAGCGGGCGGCGCTCTGCTGCGTCTCGAAGCTGAACGCCCGGCCGGGGTCGGCCTCCACCACCTCGTTCGTCGTCGACCACCGGGCGATCCCGCGCTTGTTCGAACCCTTGAACCGAGCCCCGACGGCGGGGCCGATCGCTCCGTCGAGCCAGCGGCCACCGGTGCACTCGGGGCTGAGCCGGCCCATCCCGGCGATGTCGGTCACGATCTCGTAGATCCGGTCGGCCGGGGCCTCGATGTGCAGGCTGACCTCGTCGTGGGGCTGCTCGTCTGGCATGTGCGGACTCTAGGAGGCACCCGATAGCGTCCGTTACCGACGGGGCCGCGCCGGCGGTCCGAACCACCACAGGGGGCCATGCCAGTGCAGGAGCACGACAAGATCTACATCGACGGTGCATGGGTGCCGTCGCAGGGGTCCGGCACGATCGACGTGTTCGACTCCACCAACGGCGAGGTTTTCGGGCGCATCCCCGCCGGCAACGCCGCCGACGTCGACACCGCCGCCAAGGCCGCGCGCGCCGCGTTCGCGGAGTGGTCGGCGAAGAGCCCCGAGGAGCGGGCCAAGTTCTGCACCCGCATCGCCGAGGGACTGGGCGCGCGCATGGACGAGATCGCCACCGTGGTCACCCGCGAGGCCGGCATGCCGAAGTGGCTCAGCCTCATGGTCCAGGCCGGCCTGCCGATCAACTCGTTCAACACCGCCGCCGCCGTCGCCGAGAGCTACCAGTACGAGCGCGAGCTCGGGAACAGCGTGGTGCGCAAGGAGCCGGTGGGCGTCGTCGGCTGCATCACCCCGTGGAACTACCCGCTGCACCAGATCGCTGCCAAGGTCGCGTACGCGATGGCCGCTGGCTGCACCGTCGTGCTCAAGCCCAGCGAGGTGGCGCCGCTCGACGCGTTCATCCTGGCCGAGGTGATCGACGACGTCGGGCTGCCCGCCGGTGTGTTCAACATGGTCACGGGCACGGGCCCAGAGGTCGGCGAGGCCATCTCCAAGCACCCGCTGATCGACATGGTCTCCTTCACCGGGTCCACCCGCGCCGGCAAGGCCGTGGCGGCGGCGGCGTCGGAGAACCTCAAGCGGGTCGCCCTGGAGCTCGGTGGCAAGTCCGCCAACATCCTCCTCGACGACCTCGACGACGCCGGCTTCGAAGCGGCCGTGCGTGACGGCGTGGGCAAGGCCTACCTGAACTCCGGGCAGACCTGCACCGCCCTCACCCGCATGCTCGTGCCCAGCAGCAAGCTCGCCGAGGCGGAGCGCATCGCGGCCGACGAGGTGGAGACGAAGTTCCAGCCGAAGGATCCCTTCGCCGACTTCGCCATGCTCGGACCGCTGTCGAGCCAGGCCCAGGTCGACCGCGTCAACGGCTACATCCAGAAGGGCATCGACGAGGGCGCCAAGCTCGTCGTCGGTGGCACTGGCAAGCCCGAGGGGCTCGACGAGGGCTACTTCGTGAAGCCCACGGTGTTCTCCGAGGTGCGCAACGACATGACCATCGCCCAGGAGGAGATCTTCGGGCCGGTCCTGTCGATCATCCCCTTCGAGGACGAGGCCGACGCCGTCGCCATCGCCAACGACTCGCCCTACGGCCTGTCCGGCGGCGTGTGGGCGGGCGATGCCGAGCGCGCCAAGAACGTCGCCCGGCAGATCCGCACCGGCCAGATCGAGGTGAACGGCGGGGCGTTCAACCCCAACGCTCCCTTCGGTGGCTACAAGCAGTCGGGCTACGGCCGCGAGTACGGCGAGCACGGCTTCGAGGAGTTCCTCGAGACCAAGAGCATGCAGCTGTAGCGCGCGGTCGAGCGCACACGATGCGGAAGAGGGGCCCGGAAGGGCCCCTCTTCGCGTCCCACTAGGTTCTGGCCATGGCCACCACCAAGGACCCTGTGCGCGTCGCCGTCACCGGTGCGGCCGGTCAGATCGGCTACTCGCTGCTCTTCCGGATCGCCTCGGGCTCCATGCTCGGACCGGACCAGCCGGTGATCCTGCAGATGCTCGAGATCACGCCCGCCCTGGAGGGCCTCCGGGGCGTCGCCATGGAGCTGGAGGACTGCGCCTTCCCGCTCCTCGCGGGCATGGTGCAGACCGATGACGCCGACACCGCGTTCGGCGACGTCGACGTCGCGCTGCTCGTGGGGGCCATGCCGCGCAAGGAGGGCATGGAGCGCTCCGACCTGCTCGGCGCCAACGGCGGCATCTTCAAGCCCCAGGGCGAGGCGCTCTCGCGCAGCGCGCAGCGGGACGTGAAGGTGCTCGTCGTCGGCAACCCCGCCAACACGAACTGCCTCATCGCGCAGCAGAACGCCAAGGACCTCGACCCCTCGCGCTTCACCGCCATGACGCGGCTCGACCACAACCGTGCCGTGGCCCAGCTCGCCGCGAAGGCCGGGGTCCACAGCACCGACGTCAGGCGGATGACCATCTGGGGCAACCACTCGGCCACGCAGTACCCGGACGTCTTCCACGCCGAGGTCGCCGGCAAGCCGGGCTTCGAGGCGATCGGGCAGGACCAGTCCTGGCTCGAAGGCGAGTTCATCCCCACCGTCCAGCAGCGGGGCGCTGCGATCATCAAGGCGCGCGGCCTCTCCTCAGCAGCATCGGCGGCCAACGCGGCGGTCGACCACGTGCGCTCCTGGGTGCTGGGCACGGCCGACAGCGACTGGGTGTCGATGGGCGTGGTCAGCGACGGGAGCTACGGCGCGCCCGAGGGCATCATCACGAGCGTTCCGTGCACCGCGAAGGGCGGGGTGTACGAGATCGTGCAGGGTCTCGACATCGACGACTTCAGCCGCGAGCGGATCGACAAGAGCAACGCCGAGCTCGTGGAGGAGCGCGACGCCGTCCGCGACCTCGGGCTGGTGTGACCCCGGGACCTACTTGAGGAACCGGCTGGTGGTGTTGTCGGCGAGGACCTTGCCGCCGGTCTGGCAGGTGGCGCAGTAGGCGACCGTGTAGTGGCTGTACTCGACGGATCGCACGACGTCGCCGCACTCGAGGCAGGTCTCGCCGACGCGGTTGTGCACGTGGGCGGGGCGGTCGGCTGAGGCGCTCATCTCGTCCAAGCCGCGCTCGAAGGCGAGGCCCTCGTTGATGCACACGTGGATCGCTTCGCAGAGCTGGTTGATGTCGTCGTGGTCGAGCTTGCCGGTGTTGACGAACGGCGACAGCCGGGCACGGTGGCACACCTCGTTGGCGAGCAGACGGCCCATCCCCGCGATGATCCGCTGGTCACGGAGGAACCCGTGGAGCCGCATCGAGTGCTCCTTCACGAGCTGGGTGAGCGTGGCGCGGTCGACCGTGTCCGCCTCGGGGCCGAGGCCGGCGAGGGGCTCCTGCTCCTCCGGGTCGCCGGCCACCACCCACACGCCCGCCTTCCGCTCGGTGCCCGCCTCGGTGAGGAGCAGGGCTCGACCGTCGGCGAAGCGCCAACGCGCCTGGCCGTTGCGCGGCTTGGCGGCCTGCTTCTCGTCGGCTCGCAGCCGACCGCCTTGCATGAGGTGGACGACGAACGTCACCTCGCCGAAGTCGAGCAGGAGGTGCTTCCCCCGCCGGCCGACGTACACGAGCTCGTGACCGTGGGCAGCCTCGGGCGGCGGGCTGTAGGTCTTCAGCGCCGTGAAGGTGATCGGGGTGAACCGCTCGAGGGCGACACCGGCGAACGCGGCGTCGAGCCGCTCGGCGTGGGCCTGGATCTCGGGCAGCTCAGGCACGGGCGCTCGCGAACAGGTCGTCGATGGCGGCCAGCTCGCCGGCCCGGTCGATGACGGCCCGGAGGTCGCCGCCGAGGCGGAGTCGCCCCTGCATGAAGGCGGCCTGGGCGGAGAGCTCGCCGCGGTGGATCGCCTCAGCGGTGGCGAGGTCTTGCGTGAAGGTCACGTCGGGCTCGGCGGCTCGCCCCCGGACCACGCTCGCCCGCCCCGCCGCGACCACCACCGCGTAGGCCACCTCGCGACCGTCGGGTCCGTCAGGGATGATCTGTTGCACCACGAGACCGCCCTTTGTCTCCAGCCGAGCGCGCTGCGCCGCCACGTCGAGATCGTCCAGCCATGCGTCGGTGAGGAACCCAGCCAAGGCCCGCGAACACTACCGCCGGGCCGCCGGAGTTCCGCTCGTTCACGTCGCCCGCTACCTTGCCGCCATGGAGGAGATCGGGAGGGGGGCCAAGGTCTTCGACGCGGCCCCGGTGCGCGGACGGTTCCTGCCGATGGAGGGTCCGGACGACGTCCTCACGCTCATGGACGCCGGCGCCGAGGGCGTGGTCGTGCTCGTGCGCGACGCCGGTGCCACGTTCCTCGCGCCGATCTACCACGAGCTCACGGCGATCATCTGCACGAGCGGCACGGTGCGCAGCCACATCGGGATCGTGAGCCGGGAGTTCCAGGTGCCCTGCGTGATGGGGTGCGCGTTCACCGCCGACGAGCCTGAGCCCGGCCGCCAGGTGGAGCTGGACTGCTCCGGCGACGAGGCCGTGGTCCGTGGCTGACGACGAGACCGCCATCGAGACGGCCAACCGGCTGATCGGCTACCACGCGCCGATCTCCCGGGCGCTCACCGAGGAGCGGACGTCGCTGGAGAGCGCCCTCATCCCGGTGACGGCCTACATCGTGGTGGCGTGCGCGGAGTCCTTCCTCCGCTACCCGGAGATGATGGCGCGCATCGACGAGGCCATGCCCGCCGAGGAGATCGGTCGCCGGGCGCGCCGCCCGGGCTGCCAGGTGGACCCGTGCTACCTGTGGTCGATCGCCAACTTCTTCCTGCTCGGGCGCAAGATCATGGCGATGGTCGACCCGCAGGCGGACGACCCGGCGCGCACGGCCACGGTCCTGGACTTCTGGGAGCGGGCGGCGCTCGCCTACCGAGGCGACGGCACCCGCCAGGCCTGGGACACCGGCACCTCCCGCATCTACGACGACGCCACCATCGCCACGCTGCTCGCCGGCGCGGTCCCGATCGCCGACGATGACCACCGCGCCGCGGTGAAGCGGTTCAACGCCACCCTCGTCAACCACCTGTTCCTCATGTACTTCGACACGCGGGCGGGGTACGGCGACACGGGGCCGTACGACGTTCCCGGGCAGCCGGGCCGATCGCTCCTCGTGCGCGACTTCTACCGGTTGGCCCACGGCGACTTCCCCTGGTCCGACGTCGCCGAGGACGTGCCGTACCACAACCTCACCGCCGCGCTCGTGCTCGACGACGTGCAGAGCACGTACACCGACTTCGGCACGTCCAACCACTCCCCCGAGGACTACCTCGACCGCCTCGTCGCGTTCGGCCTCTACACCACGGACGGCCTGCCGCCCGGCGAGGTGCGTCCCGTCCCTGCCGACGAGCACGACGGCATCGTGGCCGCGGTCCGCCGAGCCCAGGCCCAGCACTACCGCAACATCGCCGCGATGGATCGCGACGAGAAGATCCGGGCCGGCGCCTACGTGTACTTCAGCTTCCTCCGACCCTTCGCCGAGATCGCCGGCGTGGCCGACGAGCTGGACTGGACCGTGCCCCGCGACCTCCCCGAGCCGCTCTATCAGCTCATGTCCGCGATGCAAGGCGAGAACAGCGGGGTCATGGAGGATGGCCCGTACTACGCCCCCTACCCCGAAGGCGCGACCGCATGAGCCAGCAGCCCCCGCCCGTCGAGCTCAGCGCGGCCGACGAGCTCGCCCACCCGCCCGGCGACGAGCGGCTGTGGGGCGAGTCGTGGTACTTCGACTTCACCGACCGCGCGGGCACCCTGGGTGGGTACGTGCGCCTCGGGCTCTACCCCAACCTGGGGGTCGCGTGGTACTGGGCGTGCCTGGTGGGGGAGGGACGTCCCCTGGTCACGGTCATCGACCACGAGGTGAAGCTGCCCACCGCGCCCTCCCTCGAGATCCGCGCCGACGGACTCTGGGCCGACCACGTCGTGGAGACGCCGTTCGATCACATGACGCTGGGCTGCGAAGCGTTCGCGATCAGCGTCGACGATCCCGCCGAGGTCTACGGCGACCTCAGGGGCGATCGGGTGCCGTTCGGCTTCGACCTCGAGTGGGAGACCGACCGCGGCGGCCTCTACCCCTGGATCGGCACCACCCGCTACGAGGTGTCGTGCAACGTGCACGGGGACGTCCTCGTCGGTGACGAGACCATCTCATTCGATGGCATCGGCCAGCGCGACCACAGCTGGGGCGTGCGCGACTGGTGGAACTTCGGGTGGGTGTGGACCGCGGGCGGCCTGGAAGACGGCACCCGGTTCCACACGGCGCGGATCCGCGTGCCCGGGCTCGACGGCTTCGCTCCTGGCTACGTGCTGCCGCCCGGCGGAGGCGTGGAGCAGATCGACGAGTGCCGGGCCAGCGAAGCGCTGGGCGAGCACGGGTTCCCCACGAGCGGGCAGGTCACGTGCGGCCCCCTCGAGCTGGCGGTGGAGCCTCGGTACTTCAGCCCCGTGCTCCTGGTCGACGACGGCCCCGACGGCACGCGCTACGACCTGTTCCCGCGCGCGCTGTGCCGGTTCGAGACGACCGATGGACGATCGGGCGTGGGGTGGACGGAGTGGAACCAGCCCCAGGAGGGCCCGCCCCGCTGATCTGACCGGTCACGGCCGCTCTCAGTACCCTCCCTGGGTGCTCGCCCTGCTCCCCGACATCCTCGACGCCGAACACCTCATCGACACGTTCGGCCTCGTGGGCGTGTGGGCGGTCGTGTTCGCGGAGTCCGGCCTCTTCTTCGGGTTCTTCCTCCCCGGCGACGCGCTCCTGTTCACCGCCGGCTTCCTGGCCTCCGGGCCGTCGAGCTTCCCGGAGAGCCTGCACCTCCCGCTGCTCCCGCTCGTCGTGGGCATCTGGATCGCGGCCATCGTCGGAGACCAGGTGGGCTACGTGTTCGGCAACCGCGTGGGCCCGGCCCTGTTCTCCCGACCCGACTCGCGCTTCTTCAAGCAGGCGAACGTCGACAAGGCGCACGAGTTCTTCGAGCGGTACGGCCCGCGCGCGATCGTGCTGGCGCGCTTCGTCCCCATCGTGCGCACCTTCACGCCGATCGTGGCCGGCGTGTCGAAGATGGACTACCGCACCTTCGTGCGGTGGAACATCGTGGGAGGGACGCTCTGGGCCTGGGGGGTCACGCTCCTCGGGTACTTCCTCGGCCAGATCGACGTGATCGAGCAGAACCTCGAGATCGCGATCCTCCTGGTGGTCGCGATCTCCTGCACGCCGATCGCCCTCGAGCTCGTGAAGGCGCGGCGCGAACGGCGGACGACCGCCCTCGACGACGTCGCCCACGACCTCCACGAGCCCGCGCTCGGCGAGATGGTCGACGAGGTCCGGCACCCCGACGGCCAGCTCTGACCGGGGTCCGCCCTATCGGATGGGACCGAGCAGGTCGGCCAGGGCGCGGCGGTTGCGCCTCGTGTCGTAGCGCGCAAAGCGCCCGTCGAACGCCTGGCGCTCGCTGGCCTGCCGGCCGAGCATCGCCTCGCTGATCCTGCCGGCGTGCAGCAGCGTGTCGGTGTCCACGGCGCCCGCGGCGTGCAGGTCGCGTGCGAGCAGCCGCAGCAGGTCGAGCTGCACCTCGGCGTCCTGGTGCGCGCCCAGGTTGTCCTGGAGGGCCTTGAGCTCCGTGACGAACGCCTTCTTGGCCTTCGCCTGGAGCAGCGACCCGAAGCACTCGATGAGGTACCGCACCCGCTTGGCGTCCTTGCGCAGGTCATGGAGCCGCGTCGACGGTGAGTCGGGGCGGATGGCTCGTCCGCCGCGCAGGAGGTGCTCGTGCGCCCGCTCGATCCGCTCCACGACCGTCGGGCCGAGCCGCGCCGCCGGATCCGCCGGGACGCTCGGGTCGGCCAGCCAGCGCCGCCAGCCCTCGAGCATCGCCCGCGTCTCCTCGCTGGCCAGCAGCCGGGAGAGCTCGGCGTGGGCAGCGTCTCGTCGGGCGGCGAGCTCCAAGGTCACCTTGCCGAGGCCGGCGTCGTCGGCCAGAGCCCGCCGGCCGACCTCGCGGTGCCAGACCTGCTGGAACACGTCGAGGTCCCGGACCGGACCCGTCTGGCGCCCGAGGCGGCGGAAGGCGCGCTGGTGCGCTCGGCGGACGTCGGACGGCAGCACGGAGTCGCTCTCGGCCAGGAGCGAACGCGTCCGGCGGACGGCGATGCGTAGGTCGTGCAGGTGCTCCGGGTCGGCGTCCTCGATCACCGCAGGGCGGTTCAGCTCGATCTCGCCCGCCAGGTGGGCCAGCACCCGACGGAAGCCCGCCGTCGCCGACTCGCGCTCGTCGAGGTGCACGTCGCTCACCGATGCCATCGCGCGGCAGGGTAGGTCGTCGCAGGGCCGTCGGGCCGGGGTGGGCCGTGCTCGTACGCTGCGGAGCCATGATCGAGGCGGCCGGCGGGGTGGTGTGGCGACGGGACGACGCCGGCCAGGTGGAGGTGCTGCTCATCCATCGCCCGGTGCGCGACGACTGGTCGTTCCCCAAGGGCAAGCTCGATCGGGGGGAGGACCACCTCACCGCGGCGCTACGGGAGGTGGAGGAGGAGACCGGGCTCCGGTGCCGAGCGCTCGACGAGCTCCCGGAGACCCGGTACACGGACCGGTTCGGCCGTCCGAAGCGCGTGCGCTACTGGAGCATGCAGGTGGAGACCGACCCCGGCTTCGTCCCCAACGACGAGGTCGATGACTACCGGTGGCTCGCGCAGAAGGACGCCCACCTGAGGCTCAGCTACGACCCCGACCGTCTCGTGCTCGCCGCGCTGCGGCCCTGAGGTGACGCGGAGCAGCGGGGGCTACGTCTGGCTGGCCAGCCGGCGGTTCTTGACCTGCGCCTTCACGTAGTCGCGGTTCATGTACGCGATGAAGTCGATCGAGATCTCCTTCGGGCAGGCCTCCTCGCACTCACCGTGGTTCGTGCAGGAGCCGAAGAACTGCTCCATCGTGTCGACCATGGCCTGGGTGCGCTGGTAGCGCTCGGCCTGGCCCTGCGGCAGCAGGTTGAGGTGGTTCAGCTTGGCCGAGGTGAACAGCTGGGCGGCGCTGTTCGGGCACGCCGCCACGCACGCGCCGCAGGCGATGCATGCGGCCGCGTCCATGGCGGCGTCGGCCACGTCCTTCGGCACCGGGATGAGGTTGGCGTCGGGCGCGGCGCCGGTGGGCGCCGTGATGTACCCGCCGGCCTCCACGATCGTGTCGAGGGCGCGCCGATCGACGATGAGGTCCTTGAGCACCGGGAAGGCCTTCGCCCGCCACGGCTCGATGTGGATCTCGTCGCCGTCGGAGAACTTCCGCATGTGGAGCTGGCAGGTGGCGGTGCCCTTCTGCGGGCCGTGCGCCTGCCCGTTGATCATCATCCCGCAGCTGCCGCAGATCCCCTCACGGCAGTCGTGCTCGAACGCGATGGGCTCCTTGCCCTCGGCGTTGAGCCGTTCGTTCACGATGTCGAGCATCTCGAGGAAGCTCATCTCCTCGGAGATGTCGTCCGCCTCGTAGGTCTCCATCCGACCTTCGGCGTCCGGGCCAGCCTGGCGCCAGACGTGGAGCTTGACGTGCATCGGTGGGTAGCTGCCTTTACTTGTAGGAGCGCTGGGTGAGGTGGACGGTCTCGAACTCGAGGGGCTCGGTGTGGAGGGTCTGGGGCGATCCCTCACCTGTCCACTCCCAGGCGGCGACGTGGCTGAACCGCTCGTCGTCGCGCAGGGCCTCGCCCTCGTCGGTCTGGCTCTCCTCGCGGAAGTGACCGCCGCAGGACTCCTCGCGGGCGAGGGCGTCGCGCACCATGAGCTCGCCCAGCTCGAAGAAGTCGGCCACCCGGCCGGCGCGCTCGAGGCTCTGGTTCATCGGACCGTCGCCGAGGATGCGCACGTCCTTCCAGAACTCGTCACGCAGGGCAGGGATCTCCGACAGCGCCTTCTCGAGGCCCGTCTTGTTGCGGGCCATGCCGCAGTAGTCCCACATGATCTTGCCGAGCTCGCGGTGGTAGTGGTCGACCGAGCGGGTGCCGCCGATGGACAGGAAGCGCTTCACCTGGTCGTCCACCGTCTGCTGGGCCTCGGCGAAGGCCGGGTCGTCGACCGGGACCGTGCCCGTGCCGAGCAGGTCGGCGAGGTAGTTGGCGAGGGTGTAGCTGATGACGAAGTAGCCGTCGGCCAGACCCTGCATGAGGGCCGAGGCGCCGAGGCGGTTGGCGCCGTGGTCGGAGAAGTTCGCCTCGCCGAGCACGAACAGGCCGGGCACGTTCGACATGAGGTGGTAGTCCACCCACAGGCCGCCCATCGTGTAGTGGACGGCCGGGTAGATGCGCATCGGGACCTGCATGGGGTCCTCGTCGGTGATGCGCTGGTACATGTCGAACAGGTTCCCGTAGCGCTCGTAGATCGTGGTGCCGCCGACCCGGCTGATCGCATCGCCGAAGTCGAGGTACACGCCGTTCTTCAGCGGTCCGACGCCGCGCCCCTGGTCCACCATCGTCTTGGCGTTGCGGGAGGCGACGTCGCGCGGCACGAGGTTGCCGAAGCTCGGGTACTTCCGCTCGAGGAAGTAGTCGCGCTCGTCCTCGGGCACCTGGTCGGGGGACCGCTGCTCGTCCGGGTCCTTCGGCACCCAGATCCGTCCGTCGTTGCGCAGGGACTCCGACATCAGCGTGAGCTTCGACTGGAACTCGTCGCTGGCCGGGATGCACGTGGGGTGGATCTGCGTGTAGCAGGGGTTCGCGAACAGCGCGCCACGGCGATGCGCGCGCCACGAGGCCGAGGCGTTCGAGTACTTGGCGTTCGTGGACAGGAAGAACACGTTGCCGTAGCCGCCGGTGCACAGCAGCACGGCGTGGGCGGAGTGGCGGGTGACCTGCCCCGTGACCAGGTCGCGCACGATGACGCCGCACGCGACCCCGTCCTTCACGACGAGGTCCAGCATCTCCGAGCGGGTGTGGAGCTCGACGGAGCCCGCCTGCACCTGGTGCATCATCTGCTGGTAGGCGCCGAGCAGGAGCTGCTGACCGGTCTGGCCGCGGGCGTAGAACGTGCGGCTCACCTGGGCGCCGCCGAACGAGCGGTTGTCGAGCAGGCCGCCGTACTCGCGGGCGAAGGGCACGCCCTGCGCCACCATCTGGTCGATGATGTCGACGGACACCTCGGCGAGCCGGTACACGTTCGACTCCCGGGAGCGGAAGTCGCCTCCCTTGACGGTGTCGTAGAAGAGGCGCTGCACCGAGTCGCCGTCGCCCTTGTAGTTCTTGGCGGCGTTGATGCCGCCCTGCGCGGCGATCGAGTGGGCGCGGCGGGCGCTGTCGTGGAACGTGAAGCACTTCACCGAGTAGCCGAGGCCGCCGAGGGTGGCGGCCGCGGCGGCGCCGGCGAGGCCGGAGCCGACGACGATGATCTCGAAGCGCCGACGGTTGTGGGGCGCCACGAGCTTCATGTTGAACTTGTGGTCGGTCCACTTGGACTCGATCGGTCCCGGCGGGACGTTGCTGTTCAGCTCACCGATCATCCGATGACCCCCGTCATCACCGCGAGCGGGAACGTGATGTTCCCGCCGATCACCACGATCGTGAACGCGTAGGCGAACCACCGTCGCCAGGCGTTGAACCGTGGGTGGTTCAGCCCGAGCGACTGGAAGAGGCTCCACGCCCCGTGCAGCAGGTGCACGCCGAGGGCGAGGTTGGCGACGATGTAGAAGATCGCCACGACCGGCCGGTCGAGGCTCTGGACGACGTTGTTGTAGACGTCGCCGCGGACGTAGTCGGGGTTGGCGGCCTCGATGCCCCACGTGAGGTCGGCGAGGTGGAAGGCCAGGAACAGCAGAACGATCGTGCCGGTCCAGCGCATCGTCCGGCTGGCGAAGTTGGCGGCGATGTAGTCGCGCCGGCTCTCGTACTTCTTGTCGCGCGCCCAGTTCATCCGCGTGAGCGAGTAGGCGGTGTACACGTGCAGCACGAGCGCCGAG
>JBJMHD010000071.1:0-27097 GCA_045807565.1 Acidimicrobiales bacterium
GGAGGTGCGGTCGGCCCGTTCGGCGATGGCGTCTACCGAGCTGCCCTCCACGCCGCGGGCGGCGAACAGGTCAGCGGCCGCGTCGAGGAGGCGCTGGCGCGTCTCTGCTCGCCGCTCCCACTGCGTGGCCATCAGGAAGAAACATAGCGGTCCCTATGTAAGTGGCGCCAGCGCAAGCGGCCTGCGGTGGCGTGGCACCCGGGGGGGCGCCGCGCGTCCGCCGGCCGCTGGTCGGCAGGTCAGGCGCTGCGCAGGACCCGGCGGGCACCGAGGCCGGCGAGCAGCAGCCCCGCGCCCAGCGCGGTGAGCATCTCGCCACCGGTCGCGGGCAGTGACTGGCCCCCGCCCTGGGTCGCGGCCGCGGGCTCCGGTGCCGGTTCGGGCGCGGGGCGCGGGGTGGGCTCGGGCGCCGGCTCGGGAGCGGGCGCCGCGACCTCCGGGATGGCGACGGCGATGGCGTGCGTGAGCTGGCCCGACTCCGCCGCCGCCGGGTCGTAGGTCGACGCCGAACCCGCCTTCACGTAGTAGTCGACCCCCGACGGCGTGACGTCCTCGCCCGGGATCACGGCGTCGTACACGCCGGGCTCGTCGCCGGGCTCCATCGCCAGCGAGGTGAAGGCGTCGTCGCCGTGCACCCGGTAGAAGAGGGTGACGGGCTGACCGTCGGTCCCCCCCAGCACGACGGCGGACACCGGGGTGTCGACACCCGACACCTGGAACCGCACCGCCGGGTGGAACACCAGCGGGTCGACGCTCTCGGCCGAGTACTGGTCGAGGTCCACGCCGAGGTCGTCGAGCACGGAGCGCGTGACCTTCACCCAGGTGTCGGCGGTGGACGCCTGGCTCAGGGAGAACGGCGTGAGCACCGTCCGGAAGGAGCCGTGCTCGGCGTCGCCCACCACGTGGGTGCCGAAGCCCTTGCCGTCGCGCCCTGCCTTGTTCGCCTTCGTGAGCGTGAGGGCGAGCTCCGAGGTGCCGAACACGCCCTCCTCCGGGACCTCCACGATGTCGCTGAACGGGCGGATGGGATACGGCTGCAGGTCGAAGCTCAGGTCCTCGGGGAACACCTTGCCGGTGCCGGTCACGGTGTGCTCCTTCTCGAGCGTGGTGACCTCCTCGGTCTGCGCCCCGAAGTACCCGACGGCGAAGTCCGACGCCTCGTCCACCTCGGCCGCGCCGATGGCCCGGTTCGACGCCAGCCAGAAGCGGCCGCCGCCCTCGAGGTAGTCAGCGATGGCGTTGCGGTCGTCCTCGTCGAGCTGACCGGGACCGCGGTCGATGGCGGCGACCCAGATGACGGCGTCGTAGTCGTCCATCACGTCCGACGTGACGTGCCCCGTGGCCACCGCGTAGGGCACGCCGAGGGCGGCGAGCGCGCCGGTGTAGGCGTCCTCGCCGTCGGTGTAGCCCTCGTCGTCCACCACGAGGACCTTCGGGCTCGCCGGACCGGCCCAGCCGGTGGTGGCCTGGGCGTCGTTCGGCACGTCGTCGCCGGGCGTGCTCACCGTCGTGTACAGCGTGTAGGGACCCTCGGCGTCGGGCGTGTAGGGAAACTCGAGCTCGCGCCGCTCGTAGGCCGCCATGTCGACGGTGTCGCTGAAGACCACGGGTCCGCTCGGCCCGCCTTCGCGGACCGTCACCGACACGTCACCGGGAGCCTGGCCGCCGTTCGAGAACACCAGCACCGACATCGGGTTGTCGGCGCCCGCCGTCACCACGCCGCGACCGGCGGCGTCGTTGATCGCGGGCCGGGCATAGCCAGCGGACACGTCGACGTCGTCGGCGAGCTGGAGCACGTCGAGGGTCACCGCGTTCTCGAAGCCGGACTCCGACCCGAGGTCCAGCCCCGAGGAGCTCCCTGGGGTGCGGACGTTGGTGAACGCCCAGCCGGTGGGCTCCTGCGTCTCGTTGGACCACGTGTCGGCGGTGCCCTTGGCATCGAAGCCGTCGGGGCCCTCGAAGGTGATCGTCCCGTCCCACAGGCCGCAGGCCGCGAAGTCGCTCACCTCGACCACCCAGTCGCCGGGGGGCGGATCGGTGATGATGATCTCCTCCGGAGAACCGGCGGAGGCGGAGTCGACCGAGTCGCTCTTCGGGACGCGCTTGCCGTCGACGATCTGGAACAGCTGCACGACGCAGTCGCCGATGCCGCCGACCGTCGCCCGCATCGTGTGGTTGTACGGGTTGGCGTCCACCGTGAAGGTGTCCTCGGTGGGCGCACCGGGGAGCGTGGGGCCGCCGCTCACGGCGATCTCCCCCTGCGGCTCGCCGGGCTCCAACGGCACGCCCGGGCTCGGCGCGTGCGTGCCGGACGTGATGCCGGTGGCGGTGGCGTGGACGGGATCGCTCCCCTCACCGCGGTGCAGGTTGAGGGCGATGTCCTGGGTGTTGTCGTTGAAGTCCCACTCCTCCACGTCCATCTGCATGCGGTTCGCATCGTCCTGGGCGTTGTTCGAGCCGAAGTAGGTGTTGGACCGCCGCCAGTAGTCGAAGTGCCAGGTGAGCAGCCCGCTCCCGTGGTCGCCTCGATCGAAGTAGGGGCTGCGGGTCATGTCGGCGTGGATCGGCTCGTGCGGCCCGTCCAGGCGGCTGACGTACTCGAGGTACCAGCCCTCGATCACGTAGCCCTTGTCGCCGTCCTTGGCGAGGCCGTACACGTCGTTCTCGCTCCACACGTGCCCGTCGTCGTCCTCGTCCCCGATGTTGACCCAGCGGGTGGGCACCAGCAGGAGGTTCGGGTTGGCCTCGGCGGCGGTGTAGCCCGGAACAGGAGCCGACCGCGGCTGCAGCTCGTAGTCCTCGAGGTCACCGTGGACGATCGTGGGCGTGACCCAGCCCTGGAACACGCGCGTCGCCGGGTTGAACCACGACGGGTTCGAGCCGCTCGGGTTCCCCAGGTAGGACCCGCCCGACATGATGTCCCAGTCGCCGTCACCCGACGACGAGCCGTTCACGGCGTAGTAGTCGGGCTCACCGAGGGCGTGGGCCATCTCGTGGGTGGCCACGCCGATGTTCAGGCCGCCGCCCACCTCGTCGAACTCGGGCATCGTGAACACGCGGTCCACGAGGACGCCGTCGGTGGTGGGCAGCCCGCCGCGGAAGGTGTCGTTCGGCAGGCCGAGCACGCCTTCGGCGATGTCGCCGAACGCCGACAGCGGGAGCGCGTGCGACCACGTGTTGCACGGATCGCCGGTGACCGCCATGTCGGCGCCGGAGTGGATGATGCCCATGAAGTCGACGTAGCCGTCGTCGTCGTTGTCGTACTGGGAGAAGTCGACCTCGGGATCGGCCTGTGGCACGACCTCCACGGTCATGCCCGCCGCGCCGCCGCCGCCGGCTCCCACCACCGAGTCGAGCGGGTCGATGTCGTCGGTGGGGTCGTCAGGCGGATCGATGCCGCCGTAGTAGCAGGGGCCCTCAGCGCTCGAGAGGTTCGAGGTGAAGGGGCCGTACACGTCCACCTGCACGAGGAACTGGCCGTAGGAGTTCTCGAAGTAGAACTCGGTGAGCGTGCCCTTCGGGTTGCCGCCGAAGCCGTCGAGGATCGCACGGAAGAACTCGGGCGTGTCCGACCCCGGCTGGAACTGCGGTCCGGTCTGGCCGGCCTCCTCGTCCCACCACGTCGCCAGCATCAGCACCGGGAACTTGAACACCGTGGGCCCGTCGGCGGCGGCCGCCGCTCCCTTGGCCGAGGCGCGGCTCGCGGTGGCCGTGGCCAGCGCGCTCTGCAGCTGGCGTGCCGCGGCGAGCCGGGGGTCGGCGGCGACCTCGGCCTCGCTGCGCGCCGTGCGGCCCACGCCCCTCGGCGTGCCCGCCAGCGCGTCGGAGCGGCCGACGACCGCCTGCGACGCGAGGAGCCCGCCCGAGCCCAACGTGGCGTAGCGCCACCAGCCGTCGTGCCCCTTCAGGACCGTGTACCCGTCCACCTCCAGGTTGCCGCCGAGCTCGGCGGGCGTGAGGTGCGCCCCGAAGGAGGAGCCGTCGGGCTGCCGGATCGTGAGCACGGCGTCGGTCGGCGCCGCGAACTCGACCGGGCCCGATCGCGAGGTGGCGTCGAGCGGCCGCTTCGGCGCCGGGTGCTCCGGCGAGGCGTGCACCGACGGGGTGGCCACGGCCACGGCGAGGACCACGCCGATGGCCGCGAGGGACCGGGTGAAGCGGGTGTGCACTGGGAGTCGCCCTTCTCGGAATCACGGTTCTGCTGGTGTGAGCAGTTTCGACCGTTTCGCGAGATCTCCTGCCCCGGTCGCGCATCTGGGGCCGGAACCGCGCCGACGCTGTACGAGCTGTACAGCGATCGGCTCAATTGGTGGGCAACGGGAACCCTTCGACGCCGTCCGGGCCCCGGCGGGCGAGCGAGCTGTACCGGCGGCCGGCGATCCGCCACACGCCGTCGCGGCGACGGTAGGTGTCCCGGTACAGGCCGTACGCCTCGCTCCACCGGCCCTCGTCATCGGTGCGGAGCTCGCAGATGTAGAGGCGGCCCGAGCCCTCGTCGCCGTCCACGTCGACGGTGGCGTTCACGATCGTGAGCTCGAAGAACGTGAACCGGCGGATGGCACCCTCGATGAACTCCACCACCGCGTCGGGCCCGTCGAGGTCGAACGGCGCGCGGGTGCGGGTGTCGATGCGCACCACGGCGTCGGCCTCGAAGAGGAGGCGCACCGCCTCCCAGTCGCGCCGGGTGACGGCGTCGGCGTAGGCCGCCTGCAACCGTTGGAGCGCCACGACGGCAGCGGTCGCCTCGGCGTCGAGCTCCCTCACCTCGGCGACCGGAGAGGCGCGTCCACCGACAGGAGCGTAGGCCCGGGGGGCAGGCCGAGCCTCTGGCATGCTCCCGCCGTGCGGTACCGCCGGATGCCGATCGAGGTCGAGTCCCCGGAGCAGCTCGGCTACGACACGATCACCAACAACCTCTCGGAGAGCTCGGTGGCCGATCGGCGGCTGCGCGACCTCGGCCTCGTCCTCGACCTCGACGACCTGCTCCTCTGCTACGGCGACCACCTCGGCGATCCGATGCTGCGGGAGGCGGTGGCTGCCGGAGGGGACGGGCTCACACCCGACGACGTGCTCGTCACCGCTGGCGCGGCCGCGGCGCTCTTCTGCGTGGCGACCACGTTGCTGGAACCGAGCGACCACGCCGTGGTCGTGCGCACCAACTACGCGACGAACATCGAGACGCCGCGGGCGATCGGCGCCGACCTCGATGTCGTGGACCTGCGGTTCGAGGACGGCTGGCGGCTCGATCTGGAGCAGGTCGCGGCCCGGGTGCGCGACGGCCACACCCGGCTCATCAGCGTGACGCAACCCCACAACCCGACCGGGACGACCCTCGACCGCGCCACGCTGGAAGGCCTCGTGGAGCTGGCGGAGCGGTCCGGCGCCGTCCTCCTCGTCGACGAGACCTACCGCGACCTCACCCACGGCGAGCCGCTGCCGCTGGCGGCGACGCTGTCACCTCGGGTGCTGAGCGTGTCGTCGATGTCGAAGGCCTACGGGCTGCCCGGTCTCCGCATCGGCTGGGTGGTCGGCCGCGATCGGGAGCTGACCGAGCGGCTGCTGGCGGCCAAGGAGCAGGTCCTCATCTGCGGCGCGACGCTGGACGAGCGCATCGCCGGCTCCGTCCTCGCGGCCCGCGGCGAGGTGCTGCCGCCGATCCTTGACGACGTGCGGCACCGGCTGGGCCTGGTGCGCGAGTGGATGGCCGGGCAGTCGACGTTCGAGTGGGTCGAGCCCTCCGGGGGCGTGGTGGGCCTGGTGCGGTTCCGGCCCCAGGTGGCCGTGGACACCGACCGGTTCTACGACGTGCTGCTCGCCGAGCACGGCACCTACGTCGGCCCCGGGCACTGGTTCGATCTCGACGACCGCCACTTCCGCCTCGGCTACGGGTGGCCCACCCACGACGAGCTCCGGCGCGGCCTGGCGTCCCTGTCGAGCGCTGCCGCCGCCGCGGCGCGCTGATCAGCCGTCCTCGAAGCGCGCCAGCAGCACGGCGGCCGACGACAGCGCGAGGCCGCGTGCCGCGACGTCCCACGTCTTCGGCGCCACCAACCGAGCCGCCGTCACCCCGGCCGCGATCCACATCCCGGCGCACCAGCGGCAGGTGACGAGGGTCGCCAGCCGCGGCGGGTCCTTCATGCTGTCCACCACCTCCTGGGCGGTGGGATCCTCCTCACCGGGCGGTGGCTCGGCGCCGACGCGGCGCAGCACGGCCATGCGGGCGGGCTCGCTGATCACGTCGGCGGTGGCCAGCCGGGTCAACCGGTAGGTGGCGAGCAGGTCGATGACGAGCGGGAACCACGGCGAGGGCTTGGTTGCGGCGGGCACCACCGTGCTCTGCCCGCCGCCGGCCCGCCGCAACCGCCGGTCAGCGGACGATTCGGCGGATGAGGCGCTCGACCAGCGGCTTGTAGGGCGGGTAGAGCAGCTTGAGGTCGGGCCGGGTGGGCTTGCGGAGGACGCTCTTGCGGTGGCTGAACGCGTCGAAGCCCGTCTTGCCGTGGTAGGCGCCCATGCCGCTGTCCCCCACCCCGCCGAAGGGGAGGTCGGCCGGCAGGATGTGCATCAGCGTCTGGTTCACGCACACGCCGCCGCTCGTCGTGCTCGCGACGACGTCGTCGACCACGTCGTCCTGCTGGGCGAACACGTAGAGGGCGAGCGGCTTCGGGCGACCGGCGACGAACGCCTTGGCCTCGTCCGGCCCCTCCACCCCGAGCACGGGCAGGATCGGACCGAAGATCTCCTCCTGCATGACCGCGCTGTCGCGGCCGGGCTCCACGGTGACGGTGGGTGCCACGTAGCGATCGGCGGCGTCCACCTCGCCCCCCGTGGCGATCGTGCCGGCGCCCTCGAGGAGCCCCTGCAGGCGCGCCAGGTGCCGGTCGTTCACGATGCGGCCGTAGCTGCGGCTCGCTTGGGCATCGCTGCCGTAGAACTCGGCGATCTGGCGGGTGAGCTTGTCGACGAAGGCGTCCTTCACCTGGTGGTCCACGAGCACGTAGTCGGGCGCGATGCACGTCTGGCCGGCGTTGAGGAACTTGCCCCAGGCGATGCGGCGGACGGCCACGTCGAGGTCGGCGCTGCGGTGCACGTAGGTGGGCGACTTGCCGCCGAGCTCGAGGACGGTGGGCGTGAGGTGCTTGGCGGCGGCCTCGGCGACGACGCGCCCCACCGCCGTGGAGCCGGTGAAGAAGATGTGGTCCCAGCGCTCGGCGAGGAGCGCGGTGGTCTCGTCGACACCGCCCTCCACCACCACGACCGCGTCCGCGTCGACGTAGCGCGGCAGCAGCCGGGCGAGGGCGGCCGAGCAGGCGGGCGCCAGCTCGGACGGCTTGGCCAGCACGCAGTTGCCGGCGGCCAGCGCCGCGCCGACGGGCTCCACGAGGAGCTGGATCGGGTAGTTCCACGGCGCGATCACGAGGGCGACGCCGAGGGGCTCCGGCACGATCCAGCCCTTGGCCGGGGCGACGGTGGCGGGCAGCCGCACCTTGGTGGGCTTCATCCACCTGCTGACGTGCTTGGCGTAGTGGCGCAGCTCCTGCTTGGTGTGGCCGATGTCGGCGGCGAACGCCTCGGCGGTGGGACGTCCGAGGTCGGTGCGCAGCGCCTCCAGCAGCTCGTCCTCGCCCTCCTCCATCATCCGCCGGAGGCCGGCCAGCTGCGCCTCCCGCCATGCCAGGGGACGCGTCCTGCCGGAGTCGAACGTGGCGCGCAGCTGCTTGTTGAGCGTGGGCGCGTCGATCTGAGCCGGAGACGTGATCGTCATGCGATCAGGCTACGTCTGTGCGGGAAAACCCTCGCCATGCGACGTCCTCGCCGCACAGACGTCGTCAGCGCTTGCGGCAGATGGTGAGGCCGTCGGCGATGGGGAGCATCACGGCCTCGACGCGGTCGTCGGCGGCCACGTGGTCGTTGATGGCGCGGATGGCCACGGTGTTCTCGTCCTGCGCGCTCTCGTCGGCCACGTTGCCGCTCCAGAGCACGTTGTCGAGCAGCACGACGCCGCCGGGTCGCAGCCGGGAGACGATCTCCTCGTAGTAGGTGCGGTAGCCGGGCTTGTCGGCGTCGATGAAGGCCAGGTCGATGGGCGGATCGTCCGGGAGGGCCTGGAGCGTCTCGGCCGCCGGTGCGATCTTCAGCTCGATGCGATCGGCCACGCCCGCTCGCTCCCAGTGCTCGCGCGCGACGGCGGTCCACTCCTCGCTCACGTCGCAGCACAGGAGGCGGCCGCCCTCGGCGAGCCCTCGTGCGATGCAGATCGAGGAGTACCCGGTGAACGTCCCGACCTCGACCGCGAACCTCGCGCCCAGCAGCCGGGCCAGCAGCGTCATGAACGCGCCCTGATCAGGCGAGATCTGCATCATCGAGACCCCGCCCAGCGCGCGGGTCGCCTCGATCAGCGACCGCTGCACGTCGTCGGGAGGGAAGGTGGAGTGGGCGACGGCGTAGTCCTGCACCGCCTGCGTCACGATGATCGACTTCGTCTCCGGTCGCTCAGCCATGCGCGGACCCTACGTCTGTGCGGCCTCACCGTCGCATGGCGACGATCTCTCCGCACAGACGTCGGTCAGTCGGGCAGGGACAGGCCCTCGCGGGCGACCTTCTCCTTCACGGCGTCGGGGAAGATGTTCTTCACGAGGTAGAGGTCGCGGGCCAGGGCCCATTCGGGGGCGAGCTCGCGGGCGTAGCGCTCGAAGTAGAGGAGCTGCTTGGTGACGAGGACCAGCTCCTGCGGGCTCTCCACGCCGAAGCCATCCATCATCTGGACGATCCCCTTGAACACCTCGGCCAAGCTCACCTCCGCCACGCCGAGGTCGAGCATCGGGCCGAACACCATGGCGAGGCGCTGCGCCACGTCCTCGTCGGAGCCGGCCTCCTCGGGGAACGCGCCGACGCGCTTGAACGCGCGCGCGATGCGGGTGAAGTCGCCGTCGATCATCGACGTGTAGAAGAGGTCCTTGAGCAGCTCGCGCCACTCGTCGGGGACCTCGCCCATGATCCCGAAGTCGAGGTAGGTGGCCCGCCCGTCGTCGAGCACCCAGAGGTTGCCGGCGTGCACGTCGCCGTGGAAGCAGCCGTGCACGACGGCGGCCTCGAGCCACACCTTCACGCCGCGCCGGAGGGTGAGGAAGCCGTCGACGCCGCGCTCGGCGATGGCGGCGAAGTCGTCCATCGGGACGCCCGACATCCGCTCCATGCAGATCATGTGCGGACCGCAGTAGTCCCAGTACACCTCGGGCGCGGTGATGTGGGTGTTGTCGCCGAAGGCGGAGATGCCCTCCCGGAAGCGGTCCTGGCGGAAGGCCTCGAGGGCGGGGTTGAGCTCCTTGAACGTGTTGGCGTGGAGGTCGTCCACCACGCCGACGAGGTTGGCGCTGCGACCCAGCTTGGTGTGCTTCTGCAGGGTGGACCCGAGTCGGTGCATGATCCGCAGGTCCGTCGTCATCGACTCGCGGATGTTCGGACGCTGGAGCTTGATCACGGCCTCACGACCGTCGGGGAGCACGCACGCGTGCACCTGCCCGATCGACGCCGCCGACAGCGGCGACTCCTCGAAGTGCTGGAAGATCTGCGAGGGCGCGCGACCGAGGTCCCTCCGGATCATCTCGCGGGCGGTGGCGCCGTCGAAGGGCGGCACCTCGTCGAGGCACCGCAGCGCGGCGTTGGACAGCGGCGCCGGGAAGATGCCGGGCGACGACGCGATCAGCTGGCCGAGCTTCACGAACGTGGGACCGAGCGACTCGAAGGCGTCGATCACGCCCTCCGACGCCGCGGTGGGCCAGGAGCCCTTGCGCTGCCGGACGAGCCGTTGCGCCAGCGCACGCGCGATGCAGATGGTGAGGGTGAGGTAGATCACGACCATCCGCTTGAGCTCGACGTAGCCGAAGCGGTCGATGGAGGGGGTGTCGACGTGCAGCGCCCGCTCGGGCGGACCGGCAGCGAAGGGGCCGTGGAAGTGCGACACCATGCCCGGCGCGCCGAAGTCGGTGGCCGGGCGCTTGGCGCTCGGATCGCTCGGGTTGTCGGGCTCCATCACGGTGCCCATTCTGGACATCCACGGCGATCCCTGCCGGGGTCGGGAGCAGGCTGGTCCATGATGAGCCGATGGCACCCCGCATCCCGCCGCTGCCCCGCGAGGGCCGCGACCCCAAGACCGCCGAGCTGCTCGAGGGCCTGAGCGCGTTCAACGGCGTCGAGCTGAACATCTTCGCCACGCTCGCCCACCATCCGCGCCTGCTGAAGCGCTGGTCCGACTTCGGCGGCGTGCTGCTCTACGGCGGCAAGCTCCCCGCTCGCGAGCGGGAGCTGCTGATCCTCCGCACCGGCTACCTCTGCCAGGCGCCCTACGAGTGGGGCCAGCACGTGACGATCGGCCTGGCCGCCGGCCTCTCCGAGGACGAGGTGGCACGGGTCGCCGACGGCCCTGATGCCGCCGGCTGGTCCGACGGCGAGGCGCTGGTGCTGCGCGCCGCCGACGAGCTCCACGAGCGCAGCACGATCACCGACGCGACGTGGCAGCAGCTGGCCGCCCAGTGGGACGAGCAGCAGCTCATCGAGCTGTGCATGGTCGTGGGCCAGTACCACCTCGTCGCCATGACGTTGAACGCCCTCGGCGTCGAGCCCGAGACCGACGACTTCCCCGCCCTCCCGTCGCCATGAGCGACCTGGCCGGCCGGAAGGTGCTGGTGGTGGGCGCGGGCACGCAGGCCTCTGACGACCCCGACGCGCCGGTGGGCAACGGCCGCGCCATCGCCGTGCTCGCCGGTCGGGCGGGCGCCACCGTCGGCTGCGCCGACATCGACGAGGGCGCGGCACGCGCCACCGCCGACCTCGTGGCGGCGGAGGGGGCGACCGCCCACGTCCTCGCCGTCGACGTGGCGGACGCCGACGCTTGCGCCGGCGTCGTGGACGCCGCGACCGCGGCGATGGACGGCCTCGACGGGCTGGTGTGCAACGTCGGCATCGGCGCCGGGATGGGGATGCAGGGCACCACCCCCGAGCAGTGGGACCACGTGTTCGCGGTGAACGCCCGCTCGCACTTCCTGCTGGCGGCCGCTGCGCTGCGGGTGATGCCCGAGGGTGGCTCCATCGTGTTCATCTCGTCGGTGGCCGGCCTCACCGCCGGCAGTCGCATCCCGTCGTACGACGCGTCGAAGGCCGCGCTCACCGGGCTGTGCCGGCAGGTGGCGGCCGAGGGGGCGCGCAAGGGCGTGCGCGCCAACGTCGTCGCCCCCGGGCTCATCGACACGGTGCTCGGCCGGATGGCCACCGCCGGACGGCCGTCGCGGGCCAAGGCGCCCGTCCCGCTCGGCCGTCAAGGCACGGCGTGGGAGGTGGCCGAGCCGGTGGTGTTCTTGCTGAGCGACCGCGCCAGCTACGTCACCAGCCAGGTCCTGGCCGTCGACGGCGGCCTCACGGGCGGTCGGGGGTAGCGGTCAGCCGCTGATGCGGGCGAGGTAGCGGTCCAGGTCGGTGCTGATGTGTCGAAGCGTCGAGCGGACGTCATCGCGCCCACCCGAGATGTGCTCGATCACCTCGTCGCTCAGCAGCGCGCGCATGTCGGACGCCTTCGTCCACCGGAAGGCGTCGTGCTCGTGGCTGATGACCGCTTCGCATCCGGCGGCGATCGACCCTCGGTAGGAGATCTGGAGCACGTCGTAGCCGTACACGCGCATGGGGTAGCAGCCGACGAGCTCCAGCTCGCCCTCGATCTCCAGGCCCGACTCCTCGAGGAGCTCCCGCCGAGCGCCTTCCTCCGGCAGCTCGCCGTGCTCGACCATCCCGCCGGGGAGGTACCACTGGCCGGCAAGGAACGAGCCCGCGGCGCGCTGGAGCAGGAGGATCTCGTCGCCTCGCTCGGCGTACACGACCGCGCTGAGGGCGTACTGCTGCGGGACGTAGTCGGACGCGGCGGCCAGGTCCTGCCGAAGCGGGTCGTCGTCGTCGGCCATCGTCACCGTCCTGTCGTGGAGAAGTGCTGGTAGTCCTTGAGCGACGACCAGTAGCCGCCCCACCGCCACCCCCGGGCAGCGAAGGCGCGCACCACCTCGTCGTCGGCGTGGATCATGCCCGGGTCGTCCCGGCTGCGGTCCCTGTAGGGCGCCGCTTCGGGAGGCAGCACGGTGGAGCCCTTCACGTAGGGGTTCACGAACGGGTTCACGTCGATGGCACGCCCGTAGGCGTGCTCGGACCACCCGCTGCCGCCGGTGACGGCGCGGCAGTTGAAGGCGCTCGTGTTGTTGGCCTTGATCGACCGGTTGTCGTCGCCGCCGTACTTGTCGATCGGCTCCATCCGCTGGATGGGGAACCGGGCCTCGTAGAGGTCGCGGAACACGTCGACCACGCCCTCGGCGACGTTGGCGGCGACGATCAGCCGCCCGGTGTGGACGGCGCCGTCGTTCCCCCAGTGCCGCAGGTCGATCGCCCGCAGCTGCTCCACGGGGACCGGGCAACCGGGCCGCCACGACGCGTAGAGGTCGGCAGCCGTGACGCTCTCGATCGAGGCGGTGAACGGCGGCGCCGGCTTCGCGGCGGCCTTGACCGGCGGTGCGGGCGGATGCGTCGTGGTCGTGGTGGCCCGGGCCGTCGTGGTGGTCGTCGACGGTTCGGTCGTGGTGGTACTCGACGTGCTCGTGGGCGCGGACCGCCGCGTCGTTGCCGAGCGGTCCGCCTCGGCGTGGCCGTCCTTCCCACACGCGCACAGGACGACGAGCAGGCAGCTCGTGGCGAGCAGCGCTCGGCGAGGCATCGGAGAAGTCTCGCGCCCGACCCTCCCCTACGGTGACCGCCGCATGCCGATCGAACGCCAGTGGGTGGCCCTCACGTCCGCCACCAGCACCCGAGCCGGGCACGGCCCGCACCCGTGCCAGGGGCTGTACCACCGCCCCAGTGGTCGGGCGCCGAGCGTCGCCTGCGTGGCCACGCACTACAACGTCGACTTCAGCGAGCACTACATGGCCGAGCCGCTCGCCGACCGGGGCATCGGGTTCCTGGGGTGGAACACGCGGTATCGAGGCAACGAGCCGTTCTTCCTGCTCGAGCACGCGCTGGTGGACATCGGCGCCGGTGTCCGCTGGCTGCGGGAGGAGGCCGGCGTCGAGATCGTGGTGATCCTCGGCAACTCCGGCGGCGGCTCGCTGATGGGCGCGTACCAGTCCCAGGCGACCGAGCCGTCGATCGAGCCGACCGTCGGCCTGCCGCTGCCGGACGCCGTGCTCGACCTCGCACCGGCCGACCTCTACGTGTCGCTCAACGCCCACCCCGGCCGGCCCGAGGTGCTCACCGCCTGGATGGACCCGGCCGTCACCGACGAGACGGATCCGCTGTCGACGGACCCGGAGCTCGACATGTTCGACCCGGCCCACGGGCCGCCCTACGACCCGGCGTTCGTCGAGCGCTACCGGGCGGCGCAGACCGCGCGGAACGACCGCATCACCGCGTGGGCGCGGGCCGAGCTCGAGCGGCTCGGCTCGGCCGGCGCCTGGGACCGCCTCTTCACGGTCCCGCGGGTGTGGGCGGACCTCCGCTTCGCCGACCTGTCGATGGACCCGTCCGACCGTCGCGCCGGTTGCTACGCCGGGGACCCCCGCGCCGCCAACCTCGGCCCGTTCGCCATCGGCGGCACGAGCACGTTGCGCTCGTGGCTGTCGATGTGGAGCCTCGAGGCGTCGCAGTGCCGGGGCGCCCCGCACCTCCAGCGCATCACCGTGCCGTCCCTCGTCGTGCAGTCGCTCGCCGACCGCGGGGTGTTCCCGTCCGACGCCCGCGCGATCCACGACGCGCTGGCCTCCGACGACACCTCGCTCGAGCTCGTCCCCGGCGAGCACTACTTCGAGGACACCGGCCCCGACGAGGTCGCCGACCTCATCGCCGCCTGGATCAGGGCCCGCACCTGACCCGGCCGGCTCAGGCGTGGGGGGCGTCGAAGGTGTCGGCCTCCGCGAGGTCCTCGGCGAGGGCCTGCTCGCGGTCCTGGCCGCCGGGTGGCGCGTTGGCCGTCACGATGTCGTCGACGACGAACTGGGCGGCCGAGCGGAGGATGAAGCCAGCCGTCACCGCGATGGGCACCAGCGTGATCATGCTCGCCTGGATGCTGAGGTGGTCCGACACCTGCCCGATCAGCGGCAGGAACACCGCGATGCCCGGGATGGCGAACACGGAGATCGTCGAGAAGGACGCGGCACGCACCCTGGGCGGGGCAACGATCGAGATGAGCGCGAAGAACGCAGGGGCGAGGGTGCCGATCGATGCGGCGAGGATCATGTGCATCGTGACCGCGAGCCAGAGCCACGGCGAGTAGGCGAGGACGACGAGCACCAGGCCGTCCACCACACCGACGATGGCGACGAACCGCAGCAGGAACCCGGGATCGGTGAACGCGACCTTGGCCACGCGCGGCATCGCGAGGAACACGCCGATCACCTGCAGGGGCTCGGCACCGGCGGCGATGGCGCCCCGCGCCGCGCTGTCGAGGTTGAACACGTCCTCGTACACGAGGGCCAGGAGGTTGGGCACGCCGAAGAGCGCCACGGCGAGGAACGGCACCGCCCACCAGATCCGGCGGATGGTCCGCACCCGGTGCAGCACCTTCATGGTGCCCCACACGCCCTCGTGGTCCTCGGCGACGAGGGCCGCCTCCTCGTCGAGGCCGGCGGCCTTGCGCTCGTGGTAGCCGCGCACCGGCTCGTGGAGGCGCAACGACATGGCCACGAACACCAGCGTCGGGATGGCGAAGAGGAAGAAGGGCCACGCCAAGCCGAGCGTGGCGGCGATGACGCCTCCCAGCAGCGGTCCGAGGATCTGCCCGACCGAGTTGGCCTGGCGATGGGCCGAGAACACCTTCACGCGCGCGCCCGGCTCGTAGTAGTCGGACAGGAGCGACGAGTGCGTGGGGGTCACGACGGCCCGGCCGCTCCCCGCCCCGATGCGCATGGCGACCAACATCCCCAGCGACCCCACGACCACCGCTGCGCCCGTGCCGAACGAGAACAGCGCCCACACCGCCGCACCGATCGTCGCGATGCGCACCCGGTTCCCCCGGTCGCAGTAGAAGCTGAGCGGTATCTCGATCAGCAGCACGGCGATCGTCGTGAGCGACACGAGACGGAGCGCACCGGCGTCGCTCAGGTCGAAGTGGTCACGGATGTCGGGGAGCAGCACCGCGAACGCCGCACGGTCCAGCTCGTCGACGGCGTTCAACCCGAAGAGGACGATGAGCGGGAACGTGGGTGCGCCGAGCGTGATGGCCGACGGGCGCCACTCGTGCACCCATCGCCGCAGCCCCCCGAGCATGCCGCTTCCTAGCGCCGCGATCCGGCGCGCACCAGCGCGGCGTCAGAGGCGGACGAGGAACCAGGCGGCGAAGGCGACCAGGGCCACGCCGAAGAGCTGTCGGGCCACGCCGACGGGGATGCGCTCGGCCACGCGGGCGCCGAGCAGCGAGCCGGGCAGGAGGCCGAGGCCGAACACGAGGGCGACCGTCCAGTCGACGTGCCCGAGGGTCGTGTGCACGATGAGCGTGGGGATGGACAGGGCGCCGGCGGCGACGATGCTCGTGCCCGCGGCCCGCGCTGCGGTGAGGCCGAGCAGGAGGATGCACATCGGCACGAGCAGGACGCCCCCGCTGTTGGCGAGGAGCCCGCTGAGCACGCCGATGGCGAACGCGGGGGCCAGGACGAGCTCGGGACGGTCGCGCCAGCGGGCGGTGCGGTCGGCGTGCCCGGCGGGGTCCGGGAGCAGGACGCGCGCGCCGATCACGAGGAGCAGGATCCCCGAGCCGACCAGGAGCGCCTGGCCGCTGAGCCGGCTCGACGCGAGGGCGCCCAGCACGGCGCCGGGCACGCCACCGGCGACCACCAGCCCGGCGATGCGGGTGTCGAGGTTGCCGGCCCGCAGCTGGCGGCGCGCCGACAGCACCGACGCGGGCAGGAGGGCGGGCAGCGGGGTCGCGACGGCCAGCGCGCCGGGCACTCCGGCCAAGGCGAGCATCGGCGTCGCGAAGGCTGACCCACCAGCGCCGAAGAGCCCGAACACGCCGCCTGCCACCGCACCGGCGAGCAGGATCAGGGGACCGGGCACACCCCCATCCAACCCGAGGTCGAGCCAGAAGTCGAAGACAGGTGGCGAGCGAGTTCCATAGGATCTCCTTATGGATCTGCGCCGCCTCCGACTGTTCGTGGCCGTGGCCGAGCACGGGGGGTTCACCGCGGCCGCGACCGCCGTGCACGTCGCCCAGCCCGCGGTGTCCCTTGCCGTGCGGGAGCTCGAACAGGAGCTCGGCGCACCTCTCTTCACCCGGTCGCGGGGCGGCGCACGGCTCACCGCCGCTGGGGAGGCGCTCCTCGGGCCCGCCCGGCAGACCCTGCGGGACGTCGAGAACGCCTCCGACGCCGTCGCCGCCGTCACCGGCTTGGTGCGCGGCCACCTCGACCTGGCGTGCCTGCCGACGCTGGCGGCCGATCCCGTGGCCGAGCTCGTCGGGAGGTTCCGACGCGAGCACCCGGGCGTGACGGTGCGCCTCGGGGCGCCGCTCGACGGTGACGAGCTGGCCGCCGCCGTGCGCAGCGGCACCGCCGAGGTCGGCATCACCGAGCAGGGCGCGGCCAACGAGGGTCTGGAGGAGCTCGCCATCGGCGAGCAGGAGCTGTTCGCCGTCAGCCCACCCACCCGCCCGCGCGCGAGCTCGTCGCAGGCCCTGCGCCTGCAACAGCTCGAAGGCATGCCGCTCGTCCTCCCGCCCGCTGGCTCGCTCCGGGAGACGGTCGACGAGGCGCTCTCGGCGGCGGGCGTCCGACCGGACATCGGGGTCGAGACGGCCCAGCGAGACGCCCTCATCCCGCTCGCCCTGGCCGGCGCCGGCACCACGTTCCTCCCCGACACGTTGGCCCAGGCCGCCCGCCGCCTCGGGGCCACGGTGCGCCCCACCCGCCCCCGCCTGCGGCGAACGATCGTGGTCGTCCGACGTCCCGGCCACCCCGGCCCGGCCGCCACCCGCTTCCTCGGCCTCGCCGCGCCGTAGGACCGGCGCGGCCGCGGCACCCCGGCTGCCGAAACCCACTGCGGCGGCGCAAGGCCCGGGGGGCACACTGGGCCCATGGCTGCAAGCGGGCTCCGCTCGCGCGCGCTGTGGCGCACGCGTCCCTACCTTGCTCCCTACCGCGCGCACATCATCTACATCGTCGTCAGCTCGATCGTCTCGAGCGTCGGGATGATCGCGGTGCCGCTGATCGTCAAGCAGGTCATCGACGGACCCGTGGCCGACGGTGACCGCGACGCGGTGCTCCCCTGGGCGCTGCTCGTGGCTGGGATCGCACTCGTCGAGGTGTTCCTCGCGTTCGGTCGGCGCGTGCTGCTCACCTACCTGTCGACGGGCCTCGAGACGTCACTGCGCGACGACCTGTACACCCAGCTCCAGCGCCTCGACGTGGGGTTCCACGACCGCTGGCAGTCGGGACAGCTGCTCTCCCGCGCCATGACCGACCTCAGCATCATGCGCCGGTTCATCGGCTTCGGCGCCATCTTCTTCGTGCTGATCCTCGTCCAGGTCGCAGGGATCTTCGCGATCCTCATGACCCTCCACGTGCCCCTAGCGCTGCTCACGTTCGCAGCGACCATCCCGGTGCTCGTGCTGTGCCAGCGGTTCGAACGTCGCTACATGCTGATCGTCCGTCGCATCCAGGACCAGACCGGTGACCTCACCACCACGATCGAGGAGGGCGCCAAGGGCATCCGGGTGCTCAAGGCCTTCGGTCGCGGCGACGTCTCGTTCGCCCGCTACCAGGCGGAGGCGCAGGAGATCCACGACACGCAGATGGAGCGCATCCGCCTGCACACGCGCTTCGTGTGGGTGCTCGGGCTCATCCCGCGGCTCACGCTCACGCTGGTGCTCCTCTCGGGGGTGCTGGCGGTGGGCAGCGGCAGCCTGAGCCTCGGGGGCCTGGTGGCGTTCGTGTCCTACGTGCTGATGCTCACCTTCCCGCTCGAGATCCTGGCGTGGATCGTGGCCCTGGCGGGCGAGGCCGAGAGCGCCGCCGTGCGCATCTACGAGGTGTTCGACACCGTCCCCACGATCGACGACCGTCCCGGTGCGCTGACCCTCGACACCGTGCGAGGGGATGTGCGCTTCGAGGACGTGTCGTTCACCTACGAGGGGAGCGAGCGCCAGGTGCTCACCGACATCGACCTCACCGTCGCCGCCGGTGAGGTCGTCGCGGTGGTCGGTGCGACAGGGTCCGGGAAGACGTCGCTCGTCACGCTGCTGACCCGCCTCTACGACCCCACCGCCGGCCGGATCACCCTGGACGGCCACGACCTCCGCGACCTCACCGTCACGAGCCTCCGCCGCCACGTCGGCTTCGCGTTCGAGGAGCCCTCGCTGTTCTCGGCGTCCGTGCGGGAGAACCTCCTCATGGGCAAGCCCGATGCCACCGAGGCCGAGGTGCTGGCCGCGCTCGAGGTGGCCCAGGCCGGGTTCGCCCTCGACCTCCCCTGGGGCCTGGACACCCGCATCGGCGAGCAGGGACTGTCCCTGTCCGGCGGGCAGCGACAGCGCCTCGCCCTGGCACGGGCGATCATCGGCCGGCCACAGATCCTCGTCCTCGACGACCCGCTGTCGGCCGTGGACGTGCACACCGAGTCTGCCGCCCAGGCAGCGCTGCGCCCGATCCTCGAGGGGTGCACCGTGTTCATCGTCGTGCACCGCCCCTCCACCGTCGCGCTGGCGGACCGGTCGATCCTGCTCGACGAGGGCCGGTTGGTCGCGTCCGGCACGCACCACGACCTGCTCGCGAACGAGCCGCGCTACCGCGCCGTGCTCTCCGAGGCGGCCGAGGAGGTGGACGCGGCGTGACGACGGTCGAACCGGACGAGGTCCACCACGACATCGACCCAGACGCGAGCCTCGACCTCACCGGCGACGAGCTCGTGGACGAGTGGCGCGGCGTCAACCTCGAGGACGCCGACGATGTCGCCGGAGGACTGGCCGGGCTGCTGCGGAGCCGCAGCCGCGCCCTGCTGGCTGACCTGATCCGACCCCACCACCGTGCCCTCGTCGCCTCGTCGGCATTGATCGCGATCAGCGTGGGCACCTACCTCGCCATGCCGTGGCTCGTGCAGCGCGGCATCGACGACGGCATCCCGCCGCTGCTGCCCGGCGGCAGCGGCGACGTCCGCCCGCTGGCCATCGTGGTGGCGGGGCTGCTGGCCAGCACGGTGATCAGCGCGGTGGCGTTCAACGGCTTCCTGCTCATCCTCGGACGGATGGGCCAGGACGTGGTGCTCGACATCCGCGAGCGCCTCTACCTCCACTTCCAGAGGCTGAGCACCTCGTTCCATGAGCGGTACACGTCGGGGCGGGTCATCTCCCGGCAGACGTCGGACGTCGAGGCGATCGCCGACCTGCTCGGGCACGGCCTGATCAACCTGATCACCTCCGGCCTCCTGATCGGTGGCATCGGGGTCGCACTGCTGCTGATGGACCTCCCGCTGGCGCTGGTGAGCCTGGCGTCCTTCCCGATCCTGTTCGTGATGACGCGAGCGTTCCGGTCCCGCGCCGAGCTCGCCTACCGCGCCACCCGCGAGGCCGTTGCCCTCGTGATCGTCCACTTCGTGGAGAGCCTCGGCGGCATCCACGCCGTCCACGCCTTCCGGCGTGAGCCGCGCAACCAGGAGATCTTCGAGCACCTCGACGACCGGTACCGACGCGCCAACAACTGGTCGGGGCGGTTGGCCGGCATCTACGGACCGGGCGTGCAGCTCGTCGGCCGGCTCACGATCGCGCTGGTGCTGTACGTCGGCGCCCTGCGGGTGCTCGACGGCAAGATGACGATCGGCGTCCTGGCGGCGTTCCTCCTCTACCTCCGGCAGTTCTTCGCGCCGATGGAAGAGCTCAGCCAGTTCTACAACCTGTTCCAGGCCGCGGCGGCCGCCACCGAGAAGCTGTCGGGCGTGCTCGCCGAGCCGCCCAGCGTCCCCGAGCCGTTGGACCCCGCGCCCTTGCCGCACCCCAAGGGCGAGATCACCTTCGACGGCGTCGAGTTCGGCTACCGCGAGCGCACCGTGCTGCACCACCTCGACCTCACCATCCCTGCGGGGCAGACGCTCGCCGTGGTGGGTGCGACGGGCGCGGGCAAGACGACCGTCGCCCGCCTGGCGGCGCGCTTCTGGGACCCCACCGACGGCTCGGTGCGGCTCGACGGCGTGGACCTGCGTGACCTCACCGAGGCAGACCTGCGACGCGCCGTCATCACGGTGACGCAGGAGAGCTTCCTCTTCGCCGGCTCCGTCGCCGACAACATCCGACTGGGCCGACCCTCCGCCACCCGTGACGAGATCGAGGACGCGGCCCGGGCCATCGGCGCCGACGGCTTCATCCGGCGGCTCCCGGATGGCTACGACACCGACGTCCACCAGAAAGGCGCGCGGCTCTCGGCGGGCCAGCGCCAGCTGGTGTCGTTCGCACGCGCCTTCCTCGCCGACCCGGCGGTGCTGATCCTCGACGAGGCGACATCTTCGCTCGACGTGCCCTCCGAGCGCCTGGTGCAGCACGCCCTGCGCACGCTGCTCGAGGACCGCACCGCTGTGATCATCGCCCACCGCCTCACCACGGTGGAGATCGCAGACCGCGTGATCGTGGTCGATGCCGGTCGCATCGTCGAGGACGGACCGCCGAGCTCACTGATCGGTGGCGACGGCCGGTACGCCGCGCTCCACCGCCAGTGGGTGGAGAGCCTGGCCTAGGTTCCGGGCCGTGCAGGAGATCGTGGGCGCGCTCGAAGAGCAGCAGGCCGAGCTCGCGGGCCTGCTCGATGGGCTGGACTCAGACGGATGGGCGACGCCTTCGGCCTGCGCAGGATGGTCGATCGCCGACGTCGTGCTGCACCTCGCCCAGACCAACGAGATGGCCACGGGCAGCGCCCGTGGTGACCTCCCCGCAGTGATGGAGCGCATGACCGAGGGCCTGCGGCCCGCCACCGACGTCGACGACGGCGCCGCCCTCATGGTCGAGAAGGAGCGCGGCGCGCCCGCCGCCGACGTCCACCAGCGCTGGCAGGCCTCGTGTGGCGACCTCCGCGCCGCGCTGCTGGCCTGCGATCCGAGCGACCGCGTGCTCTGGGTGGCCGGTGAGCTGGCGGCGCGCACGCTCGGCTCGACCCGCCTGGCCGAGACGTGGCTGCACACGCACGACGTCGCCGACGGCCTCGGCGTGGAGCTCGTCCCCGGCGAGCGGCTGCGGCACGTCGCCCGCCTGGCCTGGCGCACCATCCCGTACGCGTTCCAGCGCGCTGGGGTCGAGCCACCGGAGCCCGTCGCCTTCCGCCTCACCGGTCCGAGCGGCGAGCCGTGGCACCACGGCGAGGACGATGCGCCGGTCCGCGTCACCGGGGACGGGGTGGAGCTCTGCCTGGTCGCCGGTCAGCGCCTCGACGCCGCCGACACCACGCTCGTGGCCCAGGGCCCCCGCGCCGACGAGGTGCTCGCGCTCGTCCGCACCTTCGCCTGAGCGCGTGACCGGGTCAGGCGGCGAGGAGGTCCTGGTAGTCCTCGTGCTTCTCGATCCACCCCTTGATGAAGGGGCAGGTCGCCATCACCTTCCGGCCCTGTGACCGAACGTCGTCGAGCGCGCCTCGAGCCAGCTGGCCGGCGAGCCCGTGGCCCTCGTAGGCGTCATCGACCTCGGTGTGCACGAAGTCGATCGCGCCCGCCCTCTCTCGGTACTGCGTGAAGCCGACGACCGAGCCGTCGACCTGGATCTCGTAGCGGGACAGGTCGGGGTTGTGCACGACTCGGGCCATGGGCCCTGTCTACCGGCGGCGCCGGCGGAGGCGGTCAGCCGTCGTCTTCGCCGACCTCGCCGGTGAGGCCGAGGGTGCCGAGGGAGATGCCGCCGTCGTAGGCGTGCTCGGGGTTGGCGCGGACCGCTTCGTCGAGCTTGCGGGCGTCGTCACCGATGAGGATGCGCCAGCGGTTCTCGCGGACGCCGTCGAGGATGACGGTGGCCGCCTCGGCCGCCGAGGTCGGCGCGTTGTCGCGGAACATGTCCCCGAACATCTTCATCATCGACAAGATGGCCTCGTCGTCCATCGAGTCGACCGGGACGCCTCGCTGGGCCATCGCCTTCCGCGTGTCGGCCAGCGCGGCGGGATCGGGATCGTCGGGGCCGCCGTGCACGAGGCGGCTGTTGTTCACGATGTCGGTGCCGATGTGGCCAGGCATCACGACGCTGGCGCTCACGTGGGGCGCATTGAGCCGGAAGTCCTCGAGGAGCGCCTCGGTGAAGCCCTTCACCGCGAACTTGGCCGCGCTGTACGCGGTGTGCGGCATGCCCGGGCCGAGGATCGCCCAGAACCCGTTCACGCTGCTCGTGTTGACGAGGTGGCCCTCGTCGCTCTTGACCAGCAGCGGGATGAAGGCACGGCAGCCGTTGTAGACGCCGCCCCAGCAGATCTCGAAGGTGCGCTCCCACTCCTCGCGGGTGGTCTGGAGGAAGCTGCCGCCTCCGCCCACACCGGCGTTGTTGAACACCAGGTTCACGTGGTCGGTGCCGTGCTGGTCGAGCACCTCCTGGGCGAAGCGCTGCACGTCGGCCTCGTCGGCGACGTCGGCTCGGTGCGTGGTGATGCGGGTGCCTGAGGGGGCCTCCTTCTCGGCGCGCCGAGCGGTCTCCTCGAGGTTCTCGAGGTTGATGTCGCAGGCGGCGACGTGGCAGCCCTCGCCGGCCAGCTGCACCACGAGCTCGCGGCCCATGCCGGTGCCGCCGCCGGTGACCACCGCCACCTTGCCCTCGAACGACTCCATGGCCCTGCCCCCTCACCTGTGGAACCTCGCTGTGGCGGGCAACCTACCGGCGCCGCCGCCTGCGGCACCAAGCCATGGGCGAGGCACGAGAGGCCGCGCGCGTGCCGGTTAGCCTCGCCGCCGTGACTGCGCCGACGACCTCCCGACCCGCGCCGGAGGTGGCCCTCGTCACCGGCGGCGCCGGGTTCGTGGGACGGCATCTCATCGAACGACTCGTCGCCGAGTTCCCCGACACCCAGGTGATCTCCGTCGACAACTACTTCACCGGGACCGTCGACAACCACGTGGACAGCGACCGCGTGCAGTACATCACGGCCAGCTCGCTCGACCTCAACCGCATCTGGGACCGGCGACGGCTGCCCACGCCCGACGTCACCTTCCACCTGGGCGAGTACTCGCGCATCGTGCAGTCCTTCGCCGACTTCGACGACGTGTGGGAGTTCAACATCCGCGGCACGAAGGAGGTCGTCACCTTCTGTCACGAGCACCGGTCGCTCCTCGTCTACGCCGGGTCCAGCTCGAAGTTCGCCAGCGAGGGCGCCGAGCACCTGAGCCCCTACTCGTGGACCAAGGCGAAGAACATCGAGTACATCCGCAACTTCGGCGACTGGTTCGGCCTCGAGTACGTGATCGCGTACTTCTACAACGTGTACGGCCCCGGGCAGATCGGCAAGGGGTCCTACGCCACCGTCATCGGGATCTTCGAGGAGCAGGCCGCGAACGGTGAGCCGCTCACCGTCGTGGAGCCCGGCACGCAGACCCGCGACTTCACCCACATCGACGACATCGTCGAGGGATTGATCCTCTGCTACCTGCACGGTGAGGGCGACGGCTACGAGCTCGGCACCTCGCAGGACTGGCAGATCATCGACGTGGCCCGGCTGTTCAGCGACGACGTCAAGATGGTCCCTGCTCGGCAGGGCGAGCGGACGCGCGGCCGCGCCGACTCCACGAAGGCGCGAGCGATCGGCTGGGAGCCGAAGCGCAACCTCGCCGACTACGCCAAGGAGTGGCGCGCCTCGCTCAACCGATCTTGATCGGAAGCACGCGGGGCCCGCGCACCTGACCGCCCGACCAGCGCACCGCGTCGGGGTCGGCCAGCGAGAACTCGGGATAGTGCTCGAGCCAGACCTCCAGGGCGACGCGCAGCTCCATGCGGGCGAGGTGCGACCCCGCGCAGCGGTGGATGCCGAGCCCGAAGGCTGAGTGGCGGTTCACCTCGCGGTCGATGATCACCTCGTCGGCCCGGTCGAAGAAGTCGGGGTCGCGGTTCGCCGAGGGGAACGGCAGGAGCACCCAGTCGTCCTTCTTCATCGGGCAGCCCTTGATGTCGACGTCCTCCTTCACCAGGCGGGCCATGGTGACGGGGGCATAGGCGCGGAGCAGCTCCTCCATGGCGATGGGCAGCAGCTCGGGCTCGACGACCAGGCGCTGGCGATCGGAGGGCGTGGCGGCGAGGTGGTAGATCGACGCGCCGATCGCGCTCCAGGTCGTGTCGATGCCGGCGAGGAGCAGCAGGGCGATGCTGCCGACGGCGTGGTCGAGCCGGATCTGCTCGCCGTCCATCTCGGCGTTGATGAGGAAGGTGGTGAGGTCGTCGCGAGGGTTGGCGATGTGGTCCTCGACCTGCTCGCGCAGGTACTCGAACAGCACCATCATCCCCTCGGCGCGCTGCTCGAGCGGCAGGGCGACGCCCTCGAGGACGTGCTTCACGAACCCGCGGAAGCGGTCGGCGTCCTCCTGGGGGAAGCCGAGCATGCGTGCGATGACGCGGACGGGGATGTGCTGCGCGTACTCCTCGGCGGCGTCCACGACGTCTCGGTCACCCATCGCCTCGATGAGCTCCTCGCAGTAGTCGCGGGTGGCGGGCTCGATCTTGTCGATGGCCTGCGGCGAGAACGCGGGCAGGAGCAGGCGGCGGGCGGGCTTGTGGAAGGGCGGGTCGGAGGAGATGGGCGGCGCGATCCCAGCCGGCGCGATCTCGGCGGGCGGACGGAACGGCGACATCACGACGCTGCGAGAGGTGAAGTGCTCGGTGTCGTACGCGATGGCGGACACGTCCTCGTGCGTGGTGGGCAGCCACGCGCCGCCGTAGCGGTCGGTGTGCGCGATGGGGCATCCCGAGCTGCGGATCTCGTCCCAGATCGGGAAGGGGTCGGCGGCGTAGGCCTCGTCGGTGTGGTCGAAGTCGTTGGCCCAGTCGGTGACGGGCGGGTGGTCCGGGCTCCGGTCGTCGCTGTGCTCGATCGTGGTCACGTCAGCCCTCCTCCACGATGGTGATGGCCACCTCGGGGCAGTTCGCCACCGCCAGGCGAGCCCGGTCCTCCTCACCAGGGGCGACGGTGCCGTCGCCGACCACCTGGCCCTGGCCGAGGTCGTCGGGCTCGAACACCAGGGGGGCCAGCGCGTAGCAGCGCCCGTGGCCCTCGCAGCGATCGTCGTCGATCTGCACCTTCATGATCGGCACCCTCCACCTGGTCGGTGCCCTCGACGATAACGCGAGTTATCGAGTCCCGAAAAGGTGCAATGGGTCACAGCCCGCCGCTGGTGGTGGGGCTACTCCTCGGTCGTGACGATGTCGACGGACCAATCTCCGTCGGTCGTCACCGCGAGGTAGAAGCGCCCTCCCTCCACCACGAACGTCGAGCCTTCGGCTTCGTCCGATGCCGTCACGATCGTTCCACGAGAGGTGTCATCCTCGGTGAACAGCTCGAGCTCGAAGGAGGAGCCGCTCGCCTTCCAGCGGACCTCCCAGTTCTCAGCGACCTCGAAGACCTCGGTGCGGTCGTCGCCCGTGCCCGAGAACTGGTCGGTGACCCCTCGGGCTCCCTCGGCTCCATCGGACCCCGGGTCCGTCGTCTCCGTCGTCTCCGTGACCTTCTCGGAGCCTCCGTCGTCGTCGCCGTCGTCGTTCACGAGCACCAACGCGCCGGCCACGAGAAGCAGCAGGACGACCGCGATCCCGGCCCACAGGAGCCACCGACGCGACGACGGGGCTGGCTCGTCATCGCCTGGCATCACACCGTGCTCTCGATCGTCGAGCTCGCTCATCGCACTCCCCCATCGATGCCCGCGTCGGTCGGGCCCAACCTAACGACGAAGCGTTCGAACCCGCGGCATCGCGACACCTGTCACTTCGTCTTGAAGTACGCCCCGACAAGCGCGGTGCCGTCCGCAGCGGTGAGCGTCACGTGGTAGCAGCCGTTGGCACCCTTCGGCACCTGCCAGTTGAAGATGAACTGGCCTTCCTTGAGGTCGTAGCGCAGGCCCGTCCCGCCGGTTGCCTCCAAGGGGACGACGTCGGCGTCACCAGCGACGCACGAGGTCGTCGAGTGACCGATAGCGCGCACGGCGGAGACGTCCTTCAGCTCCACGCCCTCGTTCCACACGTTGAACTTGAGGGGGACCGTGCTCCCGCCCTTGACGACGTTCCAGGAGCGCCCGCCGGTGGTCGTGGTGGTGGCAGCAGCGGGCGTCATCTCGACCGGCTGGTGGAAGCCGACGATCGTGAGCCGCCTGATGGTCAGGTCCGCTCCCACGTAGGTGAGGGCGTAGTTCGTCCCGGCCGTGAGGGTGCCCCGGCCGATGGCGTAGGTGCCGGCGTTCTCGCCGGGAGCTCGATCAAGCGCTCCGCTCAGGGGATCCGCACCGACGAGCGACCCGCTGGTGAGCGAGTACGTGAGCGCCGGATCCGCCTGACCCCATGCCTTCGACTTCGCGTGGGCGGTGACCGTGATGGGCCGGGCGGCGATCGTGAAGCCAGCCGTGGTCCCGGTCGTGAAGCTGTAGTTGCTGCTCGCCAGACCACCAGGAGCACAAGTGATCGTGTACGGACCGCCCAGCACGTTCTCACCGGTGGTCCGGGTGCAGGCCGCTGAGCCCGTGACCGTCACGTTCCCCGCGTTCTCGCCCGCCGCGAACCCCGACAGCGTCCACGCGAACATCGGATCTGCGTTCCCGTAGGTCTTCGAGGACGCCACCGCGTTCACCGACAGCGGGCGAGTCGTGATCGTCAGGTTCGCCGCAACGAAGGTCAACGCATAGTTCGAGCCAAGCGCCACGTTGCCCTGGGTGATGGCGCGTGTCCCCACGTTCACACCCGCTGCCCGCGCCAGCGCACCGGAGAACCCGTCGGTGAAGGCCAAGGTCCCGGAGGTGATCTGGTAGGTCAACATCGGATCGGCGTAGCCGTAGACCTTCGACTTCGCCGCGGCGGTGACCGTGACGGGCCGGGGGTTGATCGTGAAGGCGGCCGAGGCCCCGGTCGTGAAGCTGTAGTTGCCCGCCGTCAGGCCACCGGGCG
>JBJMHD010000072.1:0-9272 GCA_045807565.1 Acidimicrobiales bacterium
CTCCACGTCGGCGATCGCGGGCCGACCGGCTCCGGGGGTGGTGCTGTCCACCGAGGGGGCGTGCATGGGCGTGCGGTTCTCCAGCTGACGGGTCGGGTCCTGCTCGCCCGCCGAATCCTACTCATCGCGCCATTTGTCCGGGTCAGTCGCCCGCCTGCAGCCCGGCGACAGCGGCCTACAGCCGCAGGACGCCTCGGTTCAGCTTGCCGGCGTGGAGGTCGTCCAGGGCCTGCTGCACCTCCCCGAGGTCGTACACCTGGCTCACCATGTCGCCCAGGGGCATGCGCCCGTCGAGGTGGAACTGCACGAACATCGGGATGTCGTGGTGGGGTCGCGTGCTGCCGTAGCGACATCCCAGGATGGACTTGTCGTTGTAGAGCGTGTTCACCACGAAGCTGGCCTCGGTGCCGAGCTTCGGGACGCCGAGCAGGATGCACTGACCGCCCCAGTCGAGGAGGTCGATGGCGTTCCGGATGAGGGTGGGGTGGCCCACGCACTCGAAGGCGTGGTCGACGCCGTTGGGCAGCCCGAGGTCCTTCACCGCCTGGACGAGCTCGCCCTCACCGGTGAGCGCTGAGCCGTCGAGGAAGTCGGTGGCGCCGAACTGGCGTGCGATGTCCTCCTTGGCCGGGTTGGCGTCGATCACGACGATGCGGCCGGCGGCGCTGAGCCGCGCCGCCTGGATCACGGACTGGCCGATGCCGCCCGCACCGATCACGGCGACCGACTCGCCCGGCTGCACCTTGGCCCGGTTGAGGACGGCGCCGGCGCCGGTGACCACCGCGCAGCCGATCAGGCACGCCGCCTCGAGCGGCATCTCCTTCGAGATCACGACGGCTTGGCTCTCGGCGACGACGGTGCGCTCGGTGAACACCCCGGCGTTGGCGAACTGGAAGGCCTTCTCCCCCGCCACGGTGAAGGGCCGGCTCAGGCGGCCCATCGTGTCGCGGCAGTGGGTGGGCTGCCCGCGGTCGCACGCATCGCAGAGGCCACAGCTGCCGAGGGTGGTCAGCACCACGTGATCCCCGACCTGCACCTTGCGCACCGCGTCGCCCACCTCCTCCACCACGCCGGCGCCTTCGTGCCCCAGGACGACGGGGGTGGGGAACGGGATGGTGCCATCGAGCACCGACACGTCCGAGTGGCAGAGCCCCGCGTTCACGATCCGCACGACGACCTCGTGCGGCTTCGGCCCCCGCACCTCCACGTCGTCGCGGACCTCGAGCTCACCGGTCCACACGAGCCCCCTCATCGGACGACCCCCCAACGTCTGTGCGGAGAGATCGTCGCCATCCGACCAAGATCCCGCACAGACCTCGGGCTCTTCATGACGGGCTCAGCACCTGGCCGGGGAGGCCGGCGTCGGTCTGGAGCTCACCGTCGAGCACGATGGGCACGCCGTTGACGATCGTGGCGTGGACGCCCTTGGGCCGCGACGTCCACCGTGCGGCACCGTTCGGGAAGTCGTGGGCGAGCCACTTCTGGTCGGGCCCGACGGTGTCGGGATCGAAGATCATGATGTCGGCGGCGTAGCCGGCGAGCAGCAGGCCACGATCGGTGAAGCCGCACAGCGCGGCGGGGATGGCGGTGATCTGCCGCACGCCCTCCTCGAGGGTGAACCCCTGCCACTCGCGCACCCAGTGCTGCAGGAACCACGTGTGGGCCTCGGCCCCGTCGTCCCGATCGAGGTGGGCACCACCGTCGGACGTGCCGACGATCATGTGCGGATCGCCCTGGGCGACCTTGGTGCCCTCGATCCACTCGGGCGTCTCCGTCTTCCAGAGGAACTCGATGGCCAGGTCCTCGGCGGCGGCGATGTCGAGGAACGCGTCGGTGGGGTGGACGCCCCGCTCGTCGGCGATCTCCACCAGCGACCGGCCCACCAGCTTCTCGTGCTCCGGCTTGCTCACCTTGTTCACGTGCAGCACCGCCCATCCGGGCGGCGGGAGGGTGGGCCCGGCCGCCGGATCGCGGTTCGGATGGTCGACGCTCTCGCGCACCGCGTCCCGGAAGGCGGGATCGGCGATCAGGGCCAGGCGCTCCTCCACCGTGGAGGCCTCGGTGAAGAGGCGGTTGAGCTCGAGCGCCCCCTCGTAGAGCTTCGTGCCGTCAGCGAGGTTGAACGTGCGGTTGAACGGCTTCGACATCGCCATCGAGTACACCGCCGCGCCCTGCGCGGTGGCCTCGTCGACGAACCGCTTGGCGTTGTCCCAGCCCGCGGTGGGCGCGTCGACCTTGGAGCGAGCGCCGAGCCCCTGGATGATCACGGGCATCCGCGACCGGAGCGACAGATCGATGAGCAGCTCCTCGTCCTCGGGCGTGATGCCTCCGACGGCCGATCCTGGGAGGTACGCCACCGAGCCCGTCCCGGCGCGCCCCGCCGCCTCGGTGAGCGCCTTGAGCTCGTCGATGCTGGACAGGCGAGAGGGCACCGGACGATCGGCCGAGTCGAAGTGGGTGGGCGAGTGGGTGGAGCTGAAGCCGGCGGCACCCGCCTCCATGGCCTCGGTGACGAGCGCCGCCATGCGCTCGACCTCCTCCGGCGTGGCCTCCCGCGACTGGGCGTCGTCGCCCATCACGTAGCGGCGGAGGGCGCAGTGCCCGACGTAGAAGGCGGCGTTGATCCCGATCTTCCCGCGCATCGACTCGAGGAACTCGGGGAAGCTCTCGAACCCGTCGACCGGGATGCCCTCCAGCGCGCTCGCGTCCATGTCCTCCACCCGAGCGAACAGCTGGATGAGCCACGGGGCGTCGCCGGGCTTCAGCGGCGCGACGGAGAACCCGCAGTTGCCGGCGACCACCGTGGTGACGCCGTGGAAGCAGCTCGACGTGCCGTAGGGCTCGAAGGTGAGCTGCGGGTCGTAGTGCGTGTGGGGATCGACGATGCCGGGCGCCACCACCCTCCCGGTGGCGTCGATCACCTGCGCGCCCTCCTCGGCATCGATGAACCCGACGGCCGCGATGCGCCCGTCGAGGACGCCGACGTCGGCGCGTCGCCGGGGCAGCCCGGTGCCGTCCACGACGGTCCCGCCGGTGATCACGAGGTCGAAGGACGCCATGACGGCGAGACTAGAACACGTTCTAGTTCTGGGCCAGACGCTCTGTCAGATGCCGATCATCTGCCGACCCATCGCCTGGTAGTCGGCGTAGGACATCTGCTCCATCCCCCCGACGAACAGCAGGGCATCGTCGCCGACCAGGTGGTGGATCGTGTCGGTGGGCAGCGTGCCGTCGGCAGCCGCCAGCATCGCGTCGACCACCGCCGCGGGGTCGGCGCCGTTCTCCACGCTGGTGCGGTACCACGCCTCGATGGCACGGGCCATCGACTCGTACGGGCTGCCGGTGGGGTCGGGGATGGTGGCGTTCTCGACCACCTCCGTCTTGAAGAACCCGGGCTCGATGCAGGCGACCTTCACACCGAAGTCCTGCATCTCGCCGGCGATGGAGTCACTCAGCGAGCACAAGGCGTGCTTGGTCGCGGAGTACGAGGACGTGAAGGGCATGCCGTACATCCGGCCCGCGATCGACGAGACGTTGACGATCGTGCCCGCTCCCTGCTCACGCATCGACCCGAGCACGGCTCGCGCGCAGCGGAGCGGTCCCAGGAGGTTCGTGGAGATGATCGCCTGCCATGCCTCGTCGGTGCACTCCTCGATCGTGTTGCCGGTGCCGCCGAACCCGGCGTTGTTGATCAGCACGTCGACCTTGCCCTCGCGCTCGAGCACCTCACCGATGCCGGCGCGGACGTTGGCGTCGTCGTCCACGTCGAGCTGCAGCACCTCGGCATCGAGGCCCTCGTCGCTCAGGACCTTGGCGAGGTCGCCCTTGTGGGGGTTGCGCATGGTGGCGTACACGCGGTCGCCTCGTCGGGCGAAGGCCAACGCGGCGTGGTACCCGAACCCGGTGCTGCACCCCGTGATGACGACGACACCCATGTCCGCACCCCCGTTGGTCGACTGCGGGCGCAGTCTCTCGCACGGGCGTCGGGCGTGCTCGGCGTCGGATTCCTCAGGTGCCGCCGCTCAGCCGGCGCTGCTCGCGCTCGAGGACGACGTCGTCGGGGTCGGCGAGCAGGAACGCGGTGGCGCCGTGGGCGACGATGCCGATGCCCCAGCCCATCAGGGGGAACAGGAACCACGGGAACCCCCCGCCCACCAGCGCCCAGATGGCGATGATCATCAGGTTCACCGCGACGTAGATCGACAGGTGCACGTAGAAGTGCCGTCGCTTGATGATCTGGCGCGCCTCCCGCTCGCGGAACGCCGCCTGCGCGAACTCATCCATCAGAGTGCCTCCTCGGCAGTCAGGTCCCAGAGCTCCGTGAGCACCGGTTCGAACAACATCTCGATGCGCGCCACCGTGGGCGCATCGACGGGCTTGTCGCGACGCGGCGCGCTGGCGGCCAGCCGGTCGAGCACCGCCCCCACCGTCACCGGTGGCGCCGGGGCGCGGCGCGCCCGTACGGCGACGTCCTCGATCACGTCCGGGTCCGCCGCGATCTTCCGCTTGCCTGCGGCCGTGATCTCGTAGCGGCGCGCGCCCGCCTCGTCGCGCCCGGCCAGGAGGCCGGCGTCCTCGAGGGCGAGCAGCGCGGGGTAGATCGCTCCGGGGCTCGGGTGCCAGGAGCCACCGACCCGGTCGGCCAGCCCCTGCATGATCGAGTAGCCGTTGGTTGGCCCGAGGTCTGCTGCCACGTGCAGCAGCGCGAGCTTGAGCTCACCGCGTCCGAACAGCCGGGTCACGCGATCGCCTCCCGCCACACCGGGACCGGGTCGTCGAACCCGCGCACCGCCAACGACTCTGGCTCGCCGCGACCGCCGCTCGAGCGCACGAGCTGCCCGGGCCCGGCGGCGTCGCACAGCCGCGCGACGAGGTTGACGTCGCCCCCGAAGAGGTCGCCGCCGTGCCGGATGGGACGGCCCACGTGGCTCGCCGCGTGCAGCTGCCACCGCTCGCCCGTCGGCCGCTCGCACCCCGCCCTGACCGAGCGGAGGACCGGGAGGGGGTCGTTGCCCGGCGGCAGCCAGGCCAGGAACCCGTCCCCGAGCACCTTGACGATCTCGCCGCCGTCGCGCCGCACCGCGTCCGACGCCACCTGGTGCAGCAGACCAGCGGCTGCTCGTGCCGCGGCATCCCCGTGCGACACGGTGAACGCGGTGAACGACACGAGATCGGCCATCAGGAGCTGCACGTGCACGGGCTTGCCGCCTCCGAGCTCGTAGGCCCGGTCCCTCCCCTTGTCGGTGAGAGCGAAGCGCATCGCGTCGGTGCGCTCGATGTGCACGTGGCCGGTGCCCTCCAGCCGCAGGAGGGCGATCATCAGCTTGTCCGGTCGGGGCTGCTTCCCGGCGCGCAGCAGCCGCTGCTGCACCTCGGCGCCCGTGACCCCGTGATCGGCGACGTCGAGCAACGCCAGCAGCACCTCGGTCGACAACCCAGCCCCCAACGCCACGAAGGCAACGTAACGTACTATTACGTTTACGTCAGCATGACGTCGGTCACGTGCTGGTCGGCCGGAAGCGCGACAGGCCCTCGTTCCAGAACTCCACGGCGTCACCCACCGACGACACGTCGTCCCACGAGCGCTGCGCGCCGAACCCGACGTTCCAGTAGGCGGGATCGCCGGGCCGGTCCTCGGTCCACGGGCCGACGTAGAGGTAGGGCGCGTCGGAGAAGCGATCCCCGGACGAGAGGCCGAGGTCGCAGCGGTCGGCCTCGCCATCCCCGATCGACACCAGGCTGCTGGCGTCGAAGTGCTCGGGCCACAGCTGGGCAGGGGCAGGGTCCCGCGCGACGAGCGCGACAGCATCGAGCGCGCGCCAACCGAGGTCGAACCACGCAGCCAGGCGGGAGGCGGCGGCCTCGTCGAGCCGCAGCGGCTCGTCGGCCTCGCCGACGGGTGGCGTGTCGCGTCCCACATCGAACGCCCGCGTCAGGTCGACACCGACCCCGCCCGCGAGCTCGGCCAGGGTCGCGCCGTCGATCGGACGGACGGCGACCCGGTCTCCGCGCTCGTGCACGAGGTCCGTGCCATCGATGCGCACCACCTCGAGCAGGTCGGGCGGCCCGAAGGCGGGGGTCCCGATGCCGCCGGGCGTAGCGCGGAGGCCGAACCGCCCGCACACGTCGTGGCGCCGACGAGCGAGCACGTGGGTGGCCACCCGCTGCAGCTGGAGGCGCGTCGCGACGAGCGCGTCCAGCTCAGACATCGCGGTTCGACGTGGCGATGCTCACGAGGCTCGGTCGGTCCGTGGTCGCCAACGCTTCCCGGAGCGCGGGTTCCAGCTCGTGGGCGGCGTGCACCGCGAAGCCGGCGGCCCCGCAGAGGCGCGCGTACTCCGCGAAGTCCGGGTTCACGAGCTCGGTCTTCCACACGGGGCGGATCGCGCCGAGCTGCTCCCGGCTGATCTTGGCCAGCTCGCCGTTGTCCAGCACCACGTGCGTCAGCGGGAACCCCTCCTTCACCGCGGTGGTGACCTCGGCGAGGTACTGGCCGAGGCCACCGTCGCCCGAGATGGAGAGCACCTTGCGACCGGATCCCGCCCGGCGCACGGCCACCGACGCGCCGAGCGCCGCGGGCAGCCCGAACCCGATCGAGCCGAGGTAGCCCGACATGAGCACGTCCTGGCGACCACGGCACTCGAAGAAGTGCCCGAAGCTGTAGGTGTTGTTGCCGACGTCGACGGCGATGACGGCGTCGTCGGGCACCAGCGCGCTCAGCACGTCGAACACCAGGGCGGGGTGGAGGCGGCCCATCGCGTCCACGGACTCGCGGCGGCCCGCCTTCTCCGTGCGCCACCGCTGCCAGCGGGTGGCGACCTTCGCCCGCAGCTCGGGACGATCGGCGCTCGGCAACCGCCTGACCAGCTCGTCCACGGTGCGCGCGATGTCCCCCCAGAGCGGCACCTCGACCGGGTGGAACTTGCCCAAGATCATCGGGTCGAGGTCCACCTGGATCGTCGGGACCCACGTCGGGATCGACGTGTGGTTCGAGAAGGACGCGCCGAGCACGAGCAAGCAGTCGGCCTGGGCCACCGTCTGGCTGGCGACCGGGATGCCCGACCGCCCGAGCACTCCGCAACCGAGCGGATGGTCGTCGGGGAAGGTGCCCTTGGCCTTGAAGGTGGAGATGACGGGTGCGTCGAGGTGCTCGGCGAGGCGACGCACGGCATCGCGGTGCGGTCGGGCACCGTTGCCCACGACGATCGCCGGCCGTTCGGCCGCCGCGAGCAGCGCGACGGCGCGCGCCAGCTCCTCTTCGGGCGGCCCGATGCCCGTCGCCGCGACCCGACCGGCGCGCGGCCGCGCCACGGGCTCCTCGACCCCTGGGAGCTCCTGGACCTGGTCCGGGAGCACCAGGTGCGCGACGTCCCGCTGCACGATGGCGTGCTTCATGGCGAGCGCGGCGAGCTCGGTGGCGTTGGCCGGCGTCAGCACCGTCTGGCCCCACTCGTCGACGGCGTCGAACGCCTTCTCGAGCGGCACCTCCTGGAACGCGCCGGGACCGAGCACCTGCGTCTGCACCTGTCCGGTGAGGGCGAGGATCGGGACGCGGTCCACCTTGGCGTCCCACAGGCCGGTCAGGAGGTTGGTGGCGCCAGGCCCGGCGATCGAGAAGCACGCCGCCGGCCGGCCGGTGAGCTTCGCGTAGCCGGACGCCGCGAACGCGGCGGCGCCCTCGTGGCGGATGCCGACGAAGGTGAGGCGGCCATCGGCCTCGGCCTTGCGCAGCGCGTCCGCCATCCCGAGGTTGGAGTGGCCGACCATGCCGAACACGGCCTCGAGGCCCCAGTCGCACAGCACGTCGACCACCTGGTCCATGAGGCTCGTGCGCGGCTCGTGGACCGGGACCTCGATCTCCAGCGCGCCATCGGCCTCTCGCACCGCGTACGCGGTCGCGGCATCCCGGAAGCCCGGTGGTGGCTCGCCCGTGATCGGGTCGTACTGGTACGCGTGCCAGGGACAGATCAGCCAGCCGTCGTCGAGCTGGCCGTCGCCGAGCGGTCCGCCCTGGTGCGGGCACCGGTTGTCGAGCGCCGACCACGAGCCGTCCTCGCCGCGGACGACGCACACGGCTCGCTCTCCCGCCACCACCGTGGTCGCATGCCCCTCCAGGACCGACGGCCGCGGCACGCGCACCCACACCCGGGTCTCGTCCACCACTCGGGAGTCTGCCACCGGGGTGGCCTCGGCGCGCCCTGTCAGCCGGGCCAGACGATGCTCTGCAGCTCGCTGTAGGCGTGCAGCCCGAAGCTGCCGCCATCGCGGCCGACCCCGCTCATCTTGAATCCTCCGAAGGGCGCCTCGTGGTTGCGCTGCGCGGTGTTGAGGCCCACGTTCCCGGTGCGCAGCTGCTTGGCGACGCGCAAGCCGCGCGAGGTGTCGGCGCTGAACACGTAGTCGTAGAGGCCGAACTCCGTGCCGTTGGCGATCGCGACCGCCTCGTCCTCGTCGTCGAAGGGCACGACCACCACGACCGGGCCGAAGAACTCCTGCTGCACGGCGGCGTTGTCGGGCTTGCAGCCGGCGAGGAGCGTGGGGGCCACGTAGAACCCCGTCGCCAGCGAGGGGCGCTCGCCACCCGCGACGAGCTCTCCGCCCTGCTCCACGCCGGTCTCGATGAGCGACTCCACCCGCTCCCGCTGCACGGCGGAGATGAGGGGCCCGACCACCGTGTCGGGTTCGAGCGGGTCGCCCACCTTCAGCCGCCCGGCGGCAGCCTGCAGCCCGGCGACCACCTGGTCGTACACGCCGCGCTGGGCGATCACGCGCGTGGGTGCGGTGCAGATCTGGCCGCTGTGGAACGCCCACACGCTCGCGATCGTGCCGATGGCGCTCTTCAGGTCGGCGTCGTCGAACACGATCGCCGCGCCCTTGCCGCCGAGCTCCAACAGGAGGCGCTTCATGTCGCGCCCGGCGACCTCGCCGATCGCGCGACCCACGGGCGTCGAGCCGGTGAAGCTGACCATGTCGACGTGCGGCGACGCGACCAGCGCCTGACCGGCCTCGGGCGATGATCCCGTGACCACGTTGACCACGCCGGCCGGGAACCCGGCCTCGTGGAGGATCTCACCGAACACCGTCACCGCCAGCGGATCCTGCGGCGCCGGCTTCACCACGACGGTGTTGCCCATCGCCAGGGCCGGCGCGATCTTGCCGGCCATGTTGGTGATGGGGACGTTGTAGGCGGCGAAGCAGGCCACCACGCCCACCGGTGCGCGGTGCTCGACGGCACCGACGATGCCGCCGGGCGCGAGCGCGGTGGTGGGCAT
>JBJMHD010000073.1:0-13873 GCA_045807565.1 Acidimicrobiales bacterium
TCCATGAGGATGTACCAGGGTCCGACGGACACGCGCCCGGCGATGGCCAGCCGGCGCAGCCGGTCCTCGGCTTCGGGTCGCACCTCGAGGTAGTCGTCGACGACGGCCATCTGCCCGTCGAGCAGGAAGTGGGCGTAGGACGGGTCGCCCTCGAGCTGGGGCAGCAGCTGGTCGAGCAGGTCCACGAGGCGCAGCCGGAACGTCTGGTACGGCGAGTACCACTCGCGGTCCCAATGGGTGTGGGGGACGATGTGGACCCGACGCCGGTCGCTCATGCCGCGACGGTATTCCCTTCCCTTCGCGGGCACCGGGTGCGATGCTCTCCGCACCACCCGGCGTTGCGGCCGGGTCCGAGCCGCAAGGAGGGCCGAACGACATGACTGCATCTCTCGATCGCCCCGGCGGCTCCGCGCGCGCGTCCTAGCCTTCGCCCGCGCTCTGCGAGCTGTCCCGGGCTGCTGCCTGCCCTGACCGTCTCGCATCCCCTGGAGGGACCCACCGTGCTGGAGCACGACCTCGAGCGCGCCGCCCCGGCGTGGCTCACCGACGGCGGCACCGAGGACGAGGTCCTCGGGCTGCTCAAGACCGGCAAGGAAGCCGAGGTGTTCATCGTCGAGCGACGCACGCTCGACGGGAGCTGCTCGGCGCTCCTCGCCCACAAGCGGTACCGACCCACCAAGGTCACCCACAAGGGAGAGCTCCAGGAGCTCGGCTTCTCCCGCGCCCGCACCTTCGCCCACGACGCCAAGTACCACGAGGGGCGCAAGTTCCGGTACAGCCGCGACCAGCGCGCCGTCGAGCGGATGACCGACCTCGGCAAGAAGATCCTCGCCGAGCGCTGGCCGGGCCAGGAGCTCGACACGCTCGTCACCGCGCACCAGGCCGGGGTCACCGTGCCCTACCCCGTGGAGTTCACCGGCGACGGTCTGCTCATGCAGCTCATCGGTGACGACGGGGTCGCCGCGCCGCGGCTCGTGAACGCCCGCCTGTCCCCCGAGCTCCTCCGAACCGCCTACGCGCAGCTCGTCGCGGACCTCGGCGCGCTCACGCGCACCGGCACGGTGCACGCCGACCTCTCGCCGTACAACCTGCTCTGGTGGCGCGACCGCCTCTGGATGATCGACTTCCCGCAGGCGGTCGACCTCCTGCAGAACCCGCACGGCTTCGAGCTGCTGCACCACGACGTGATCACGATGACCACCTGGTTCGCGCGCAAGGGCGTCGAGTGCGACGGCGAGGCGCTCTACGCCGAGCTCCTCGCCGAGGCGTTCTGATGGCGCACCTGCGGGTCGTGCCCGCCAAGCGCGCGTGGCTGGAAGCGCTCGCCGACTCCGACGAGGCCTTCACCCGGCTGACGGGGATCCCGGTGGAGCAGGGGTGGACGGCAGAGTTCCCGGGCATCGTCCGCTACTGCCTCCAGCGCCTCGACGCGGGCGACGACCCGGCCTGGAGCATCCACCTCTTCTTCGACACGGACCACGGCGGCGCGCTGATCGGCAACGGCGGGTGGAAGGGTGCGCCGGTCGACGGTGTGGCCGAGCTGGGCTACGCCGTCGCACCCGCGTGCCGCAACCGGGGGATCGCGAGCGGAGCGGTGTCGGTGCTGCTGGCCCAGGCGCGCGACGCCGGCCTCCACACGGTCGTCGCCCACACCCTGCGCGAGCCCTCGGCGTCCACGCGGGTCCTCGAGCGGCGCGGGTTCGTCCACGTCGGCGACGAGCACGAGGACGGGGTCCCCGTGTGGCGCTGGGAGCGCCCGGTGCGACCGGACGACGCGGTGCGCATGCACGTCGACGAGATCGACACCGATGCCGACCTCGTCCGTCGCCTGCTGCGCGCCCAGCACCCCCAGTGGGCGGACCTACCGATCACGCGGGTGCCGAGCGCCGGCACCGACAACGCCATGTACCGCCTCGGCGACGACCTCGCCATCCGGCTCCCACGGATCGACTGGGCCATCGACACGGTGGCGAAGGAGCAGCGCTGGCTCCCGGTGCTCGCCCGCCACCTGACGCTCGCCGTCCCGGTTCCCGTCGCTCACGGCGCACCGACCGACGAGTACCCCTACGCCTGGGGCGTGGTGCGATGGCTTCCCGGCGCGATGGCGACCCTCGACGTCTTGGACGACCCCGCGATCGCCGCCCGCGACCTGGCGGCGTGCGTGCGCGCCCTGCGAGCGGTCGACGCCGACGGGGGCCCTCGCCACCCGCGGGGCTCGGCGATCCGACGCCGCGACGACATGGCGCGCGACGGCATCGCGATGGTGGAGGGCGACGTCGACACGGATCGCCTTCGGCAGGTGTGGGCGGAGGCCGTCGCCGCTCCGCCTCATCCGGGGCCTCCGACGTGGTTCCACGGCGATCTCGCCTACCTGAACGTCCTCGCCACCGACGGCCGGGTGTCGGGGATCATCGACTGGGGCACCTGCGGCGTCGGCGACCCCGCCGTCGACATGATCGTGGCGTGGAGCCTCCTGCCCGCTGGTGCACGCGACCTGTACCGCGAGGAGCTCGAGGTCGACGACGCCGAGTGGGCTCGCGGCAAGGGCTGGGCGCTGATGGGCATCTTCGGCATCTCGTACTACCGCTACACGAACCCGGTGCTGGTGGCCGACAAGGTCCACGTCATCGAGGCCCTGCTGGAGGACGGGTGATCGACGGGCACCACCGCGGCCCGCGGCTCCCCGTGTGGGGTCGCGGCGCCCGGAGTACGATCCGAGCGAGCACTCGCCCCGGACCCTGGTGGCGCTCGCGCAGCGGTCGCAGTGAGCCCGCAGCGTGCACGGGGCCCAGGGAGGAGCGAGAACGCCCGTCTCTTCCCTCCGCGGAGGGTCCCGTGCCCGCCGCTCCGGCGCTGCTCAGGCGACGGCGGCTGGTGGCGGCGTGCGGAGACGGATCGTGAACTCCGTCCCGGCGGGGGTGCGAGGTTCGTAGGTGAGCGTTCCGCCGAACGACTCGACGAGGTCGCGCGCGACGCGCAAGCCGATGCCGAGACCGTGGTGGCCGTTGGCGTTGTCTCCCCGGGTGTAGCGGTCGAACAGGACCTCCCGGACGTCGGCGGGCACGCCGGGACCGTCGTCGGCGATGGTCACGGCCGTCCAGGGACCCGCGTCGCGGGAGCACACGGAGATCTCCGGGCCGCCGTACCGGTGGGCGTTCATCAGGAGGTTGGTCACGACGCGGGTCAGACCCACCTGGTCGGCGAGGGCCTTGCCCTCGACGGACACGTGCACGTTCGCCTCGCCGACGGATGCGGTCGCCTCTGTGGCGTCCGCCACGACCTCGACGAGCGACACGGGCACCAGCGGAGGCGACGAGGACGGCTCGCCGTTGGCGATGTGCAGCACGTCAGCCACCACCGCGGCGAGGTGGCGCGCCTGGCGGCCCATGGCCTCGACCATCTCACGGCGATCAGCCGGCGGGAGCTCGACCTCGCGCTCCAACAGGTCCACGAGGCCGATCAGGACCGTCAGCGGTCCGTTGAGCTCGTGGGCAGCGGTGGCCACCAGATCCTGCGCGGTGCGGAGCTCGAGCGCCGAACGCCGCCCGCCAGTGCCCGGACCGGTCCCCACCTGCGGTCGCTCGGGCATCTGCCCTCCAAGACTGCGGGTTCGCTCATCAGCGGTGCCGGGGTCCAGGGCGACGCATCGGCGACCACGTTGGTCGCTGCACCAATGGTACCGGGGGATCCCTTTCGTGGCGACCCCACGGTCGCGTCGAGCGCGCGTCTACGCTTGCCGCGCGGCTCGAAGGGCTGCACGAGGGTGCGCGTCCGATCCGGTCCCTGTCTGCGCCTGCCTCGGGACGGAGGCGCGGGTCATGCATGCACTGGCAGCGAGCGTCCCTTGGTGACGCCGAATGATCGCGCGCTGCGGATCTTGTCCATGCTCGCGGCAACGGATCACGATGCCGGGACGGCGCGGCTCTGCACGGTGTCGGCCGACGTCGTGGCGATGAGCGGCGCCGGCATCATGCTGCTGTCGCCCGATGTGCAGCCGGCGTCGATCTGCAGCTCGAACGAGGTGAGCGCGCGCATCGAGGAGCTGCAGTACGAGCTCGGTGAGGGCCCGTGCATCGACGCGTACCACCAGGACGCCCCGGTGCTGGAACCCGACCTCTCGGATCCGGCGGTGCCTCGCTGGGTGTCGTTCACGCCACCCGCGGTCGAGGCAGGCGCGCGCGCCGTGTTCGGGTTTCCCATGGATGTCGGTGACGTCCGCGTCGGGGCCCTCAACCTGTACCGCGATCGACCGGGTGTCCTCGCCCAGCAGCAGCTCGCCGACGCGCTCATGATGGCGAAGATCGCCGCTCACGAGGTCTTGGCCATGCAGGCCGACGCCCCCTCGGGGCTGCTGGGTCCCGAGCTCGAAGACGGTGCCGACCTCCGGCTCGTGGTGCACCAGGCCGCCGGGATGGTCTCGGTGCAGCTGGAGGTGAGCGTGGTGGAGGCCCTGGTCCGGCTGCGGGCCCACGCCTTCGCCTCGGACGAGCCACTGACGGCCGTGGCGACGAAGGTCGTGGCGCGCCAGCTCCGACTGACATGACCATCGCGCGGCAGGCCACGTCTGCCCTACCGTGAGGCCCAGGAGGCAAAGCAGATGCCAGACCAGACCCGGTTGACCAGCACGCTCGTGGAGCTCGCCGACACCCTGGTCGACGACTTCGACGTGATCGACCTGCTCACCCTGCTCGTCGACCGCTGCGTCGACATCCTCGAGATCAGCGCCGCCGGCCTCATGCTCGCCACGCCGGCGCGAGAGCTGCGGATGGCCGCCTCCTCGAGCGAGGCGATGCGCCTGGTCGAGCTGTTCGAGATCCAGGCGCAGGAGGGCCCGTGCCTCGACTGCTACCGCTCCGGTCGGGCGGTGGTGAACGACGATCTCGCCACCGACGATCGCTGGCCCGTGTTCTCCCCGGTCGCGGTGCGGGCAGGCTTCCGCAGCGCGCATGCGCTGCCCATGCGCCTCCGCGGGAACGTCGTGGGTGCGCTCAACCTGTTCGGTGACTCGGCCCGAGCGCTCTCGGTCGACGACCACCACGCCGGCCAGGCCCTGGCCGACATGGCCACCATCTCCATCCTGCAAGACCGGGCGTCGATCGAGGCCCAGCTCCTCAACGCCCAGCTCAACCGCGCCCTCACCAGCCGGATCGCGATCGAGCAGGCCAAGGGCGTGCTGGCCGAGCGCGCCGGGATCACCGTCGAGGAGGCCTTCGACCGACTGCGGCGCTTCGCCCGTCGCCGGAACGTGCGCCTCGCCGAGGTGGCCCGCTCCGTGGTCGAGGGCCACCTCCTCGAGGTCGAGCCGTAGGCCCCAGCTCCTGTCGTGGACGCACGCGCCCCTCGCCGCATCGAGCCCAGGCCCCGCGGTCGGTTGTTCCGCACCTACACGATCCTGTTCGGCACCACTCGGCCGGCGATGTGGTTCTCCCGCGTGGTCCTGTGGCGTGTCGACCCGGTCGTGCTGCGGCTCACGGGAGGTCGCGTCAGCCTCGGGCTGGGCACGCCCACGCTGCTGCTGGAGACCACCGGCGCGCGCACCGGTCGGTCACGTGAGCACGCCGTCATCTACTTCAACGACGCCGACGACCTGATCATCGTCGCCTCCAAGTTCGGCGCACCGGAGCACCCCGCCTGGTTCCACAACCTCCGCAAGCACCCGGAGGTCGGCGTGAACGGCCTGCCCTACCGTGCCCACGTCGTCGACGACGAGGCCGACCTCGAGCGGCTGTGGCCGTTGGCCGACCAGGTGCTGCCCGCCTACGCCATCTACCGGGAGCGCGCCGCCCAGACGGGCCGGACGATCCCGGTGCTGCGGCTGGTTCGACGCGACGACACAGGGGGTACACCTCGAGCCATGCCCGATGACGAGCAGGTGTCCAAGCGCGCCGAGCTGCTGCCGGAGGAGAAGCAGGCCGGTAGCGACGACCCCGAGGCCCAGGCCGAAGCGATCCTCGAGGAGTCCGAGGAGCGCACCGTGTCCCGGGAGGCGAGCCCGGGCACGCACCTCGAGCACCGCACGTCGGAGGACACCACCCCGCCCGTGGAGTGACTACTCGATGGTGACGCCGGTGAGGTCGTCGGGAGACTCCGGCCACTCGAGGTCCATGTCCTCCAGCACGCCGGTGACGATCGTGGTGACGGCCCAGTTCCGGTACCACTTCTTGTCGGCGGGGACGACGTGCCACGGCGCGTGCGCGGTGGAGGTGCGCGCCACCATGTCGGCGAACGCCTCCTGGTAGTCGTCCCACTGCTTGCGGGTGTCGAGGTCGCTCAGCCGCATCTTGTAGTGCTTCTCCGGCCGATCGAGTCGTGCCTCCAGACGCCGCTTCTGCTCGGCCTTGGAGATGTGCAGCAGCACCTTGATCACGGTGGTGCCCTCGTCGGTGAGCATCTCCTCGAAGGCGTTGATGTGGTCGTAGCGCTGCTTCCAGCGCTTCTCGGGCACGAGACCGAGCACTCGGGCCGCGGTGACGTCCTCGTAGTGGCTGCGGTCGAACACCGCGATCTCACCGTTCTGGGGGACGTTGGCGTGCACCCGCCAGAGGAAGTCCCGCGCCAGCTCGGACTCGGACGGCGCCTTGAACGACGTCACCCGCAGGCCGGCGGGGTTCACCGCGCCGAAGACGTGCTCCACGGTGCCGCCCTTCCCGGAGGTGTCGATCCCCTGCAGCACCACGAGCAGTCGTTCCTCCTGGCGGGCCCAGAAGACGTCCTGCAGCTCCGCCAGGCGCTCGACGAGCGCGGCCGAGGCCGCCTGCGTGGTCTCCTTGTCGCCGGGTGCCGCCGAGACGTCATCGGGTTCGATCGAGCCGAGGTCCACCGTGGCGCCCGGCTTCACGCGATGGAGCTGCGCCGCCTTCGGGATCAGCACCTTGCCCATCGGCGGCAGCGTAGGGCTGGTGTCCGCTCCCCGCGTGCGTGCCGTAGGAGACTGGTGGCATGTGCGACCTGCTGTGCGCACTCCCCACGGCGACCGGCGACGTGACGCTGTTCGCCAAGAACAGCGACCGACCTCCCACCGAACGACAGGTGCTCGAGTGGCTGCCGCCTCGCGTGGACACCGAAGCGCTCCGCGCCACCCACGTCGCCATCGCCCCGCACCCGACGACGACCCTGGGCGTCCTCGGGTCCCGTCCGGGGTGGGGGTGGGGCCTCGAGCACGGTGTGAACGTGGCCGGCGTCGCTGCCGGGAACGCCACGATCTACACCACCCTCGATCCTCGACCGGCGCCCGACGCGCTCACCGGCATGGACCTGGTGCGCCTCGCCCTCGAGCGGGCGAGCACCGCCGAAGCGGCGGTCGCGGTGATCGCGCAGCTGCTCCAGGAGGTCGGACAGGGCGGCTCGGGCCACGACGGCGAGCGCCGCCCGTACTGGTCGTCGTTCCTCCTGGCCGACCCGAGGAGCGCCTTCGTCGTGGAGACCTCGGGCGACGAGTGGGCGGCCGAGGAGGTGGCGCGCGTGCGGGCGATCTCGAACCGCACGACGATCCCCGACTTCGATGCGACCCATCGCCACCCCGGTCAGCCGGTGGAGCGCCTGGTCGATCCGCGCTGGCGCTCGTCCGAGCACGCGCTGGCCGACGAGCCCGTGACGCTGGACGTTCTGAAGGCTCACCTCGCCTCGCACACCGGCGGCGAGGACGGCTGGACCGTGTGCATGCACGTCGAGGGGCCCCATCACCAGGAGCGCACCAACGCCGCGCTCGTGGCCGAGCTCCCCGTGCACGGTCCACCGGTCGCCCACGTCACCACCGGCAGCCCGTGCACCTCCCGCTGGTACCGGATCCCTGTCGCTCCGCCGACGCGGGCGGATGGGCTGGCTACGTTGTTCTGATGCCCAAGTTCGTCATGCTCTCCACCCTCGGACCCGACGGATCCGCTCGCCTGAGCGAGAACCCCGAGCGCCTGCGCGAGGTGTCGGCCGAGGTGGAGGCGATGGGGGTGAAGGTGCTCGAGCAGTACGCGGTGCTCGGGCAGTGGGACTTCCTCAACATCATCGACGCCCCCGACTCCGTCACCATGGCGAAGGTGGCCACCACCCTCGCCGCTCGGGGGACGCTGAAGACCATGACCCTGCCGCTGATCGGCATCGACGAGTTCATCGAGGGCCTGAAGGGCTGAGCGTCACACCCACCACGTGGACCGCCGTCGACGGCGGCGGACGCGGTCGTGCGGGAGCTCCGGGAGCACGGCGCTGTCCATCTCCCGCATGAGGAGGTAGCCGGTCTGGGTGACCTCGTGGACCACGAAGCCGCCCTGCCAGGAGCCGTCGAGGCCCGATCTGACCTCCACGTGGGTGCCCACGGGCAGTGACGGGCCCGCGACCGTCGACGTGTCCGGCGCCCCCAGGTCTGCCATGAGGGTGATCGTAGGTCGGTAACCTCGGTCCGATGCCGCCCGTGGGGACACGCGCCAGGACGACCCACGGCACCGTTCCGACCCTGCGCAAGGCGCTGAAGCGCTCGGCTCCGTCGTTGGGGATCGAGCGGGCGCTCTGGGCGGAGGGCCACGACGTCGTGGTGGGGATGGACGAGGTCGGCCGCGGAGCCTGGGCCGGACCTCTCACGCTCGGTGCCGCGGTCGTCCCCAAGGACCGGCGTGTGAACAAGATCCGGGACTCGAAGATGCTCACCGAGGCGGAGCGGGAGGCTCTCTTCGATCGCGTGGCGGCGTGGTGCGTGGCCTGGTCGGTGGGCCACGCCAGCGAGGAGGAGTGCGACGAGCTCGGGATGTCCGAGGCGCAACGGCTCGCGGCGAGGCGCGCGCTCGACGCGCTGCCCTTCCCCGCCGACCGCGTCCTGCTCGACGGCAAGTGGGACTTCGTCGCCGACGGCCGGAGCCAGATGCTCGTGAAGGGCGACGCCCGGTGCCTGTCGATCGCGGCAGCGTCGATCCTGGCCAAGGTGACGCGCGACCGGATCATGCGCGCCGAGGCCGAGCACCATCCGTACTGGGCGTTCGAGCTGAACAAGGGCTACCCGTGCCCGAAGCACAAGACCGCGCTGCAGGGTCTCGGGCCCTCGGCGATCCACCGGCGCAGCTGGGTCTTCATGGACCACCTGTCGTGGGGGGGCGTGCCCCGCTTCGTGCCGCCGCCGCCCATCGATCCCGCGCTGCGCAACCAGCAGTCGCTCTTCTAGGTCCGGTGCCGGGACTCCCCGTCGAGCTCGCGCGCGAGGTGCACCGGACGCTCGGCGACCTCCGGCGCGTCCGGCTGGCCGCCACCGCCTGGCCGGTCGTCGCCGGCGACCTGGCGCGGCTCGAGGCGGCGATCGCGCGCGACGACCTCGACGCGGTTCGCACCGCCCTGGTCCCGCTCAGCCAGGCGACCTTCGAGGGGAAGGTGCGGGGACGGCTCGCGGCGTCGGATGGCCCCGCCGCGATGGTCGTGGGCACGAAGGCCACGAGCGCCCTGCCGATCGTGGGCGGCATCAGCGCGGTGCTGCTGATCGTGATCGGCTACCTGCTCGGGGGCTGGTTGGTCGCCGCCGCCACCGCGGTGCTCGGGGTGTTCATCTTCGGCGTGGCGCTGGCCGGCACCCGAACGACGAAGGAGCGGATCGAGCAACGGCGGGCGAAGGGGTTGGCGCCGACGATGGAGCCCACCGAGCCGGCGCCCACCGTCGTGACGCACGCCATCCAGCAGATCGAGGAGCGGGTCGGCTGAGCGTTCTTGACCGGCCGGTCAAGTGCGTGGTTCGATCCGGGCGGATCCGGCGCAGGGGGACCGACGAATGACGACCACCGAGGGCCTCGCGCCCGACCGCGAAGCGCTCCGCCAGCGGTACCGGGCCGAGCGCGACAAGCGGCTCCGGCCGGACGGCCCCGACCAGTACGTGGCGATGACCGGGCGCTACGGCCACTTCATCGAGGACCCGTACGTCGAGGTGGCCCCGCGGGAGCCCCTGACCGACGACGTGACGGTGGCGCTCGTCGGAGGCGGCTTCGCCGGGCTCATCACCGCAGCCCGGCTCGTGCAGGCCGGCATCACGGACGTCCGCATCATCGAGAAGGGTGGCGACTTCGGCGGCACCTGGTACTGGAACCGGTACCCCGGCGCGCAGTGCGACGTGGAGTCCTACATCTACCTCCCGCTGCTGGAGGAGACGGGGTACCTCCCGAAGGAGAAGTACTCGCACGCGCCCGAGATCCAGGAGCACTGCCGCCGCCTGGCGGAGCACTTCGGTCTCTACGAGAACGCGTGCCTCGGCACCGAGGTGACCGGGGTCGAGTGGGACGAGGCGGCGTCGCGCTGGACCATCCGAACGAACCGCGGCGACGAGATGCGGGCGCAGCACCTCGTGATCGGTGGCGGCCCGCTCCACCGCCCCAAGCTCCCCGGGATCCCCGGCATCGAGGACTTCGCCGGCCACAGCTTCCACACCAGCCGGTGGGACTACGACTACACCGGCGGCGACACGATGGGCGGGCTCGACCGGTTGCGCGACAAGCGCGTCGGGATCATCGGCACGGGCGCCACCGCCGTGCAGGTCGTGCCGCACCTCGCCGAGGCGTGCGAGCAGCTCTACGTGTTCCAGCGGACGCCGTCCTCGATCGACGTGCGGGCGAACCGTCCCACCGATCCCGAGTGGGCGGCGTCGCTGCAGCCGGGCTGGCAGGCCGAGCGCATCGCCAACTTCACCGCGCTCACGGGCGGCGGCTACGCCGCCGAGGATCTGGTGATGGACGGGTGGACGGACATCATCGGGCGCATCGTGAGCATGCTCCGGCAGTCGGGCGAGCTCGGGCCCGACGCCATCGCGGCCGCCCTCGAGGAGTCCGACTTCCAGAAGATGGACGACATCCGCTCCCGCGTGGACGAGCTCGTCGAGGACCCCGAGACGGCCGCGGCGCTGAAGCCCTGGTACAAGCTCTTCTGCAAGCGGCCGTGCTTCCACGACGCGTACCTCCAGAGCTACAACCGCCCCAACGTGCGGCTCGTCGACACCGGGGGCAAGGGCGTCGACCGGATCACACCGAGCGCGGTGGTGGTCGGCGACGAGGAGTACGAGGTGGACTGCCTGATCTACGCCACCGGCTTCGAGGTGAGCACCGAGTACACGCAGAAGCTCGGCTTCGACCCGGTGGGACGTGGTGGCGTGCGCCTCTCGGAGCACTGGGCCAACGGCATGCGCACGATGCATGGCATGTACGTGCACGGCTTCCCGAGCATGTTCATCATCGGGCACGCCCAGGGCGCGTTCACGGCGAACTACCCGCACCTGATCGAGGAGTGCGCCAAGCAGATCACCTACGTCCTCACCGAGGCCCGCGACCGCGGCGCCGAGCGGGTGGAGGTCACGGCCGAGGCCGAGGAGGCATGGGTGCGCGAGATCGAGGACAACCCGCCGCGCTTCGCCGGGTTCGGGAACACCTCCGACTGCACGCCCGGCTACTACAACAACGAGGGCCGCATGGTCCCCGGCTTCACCGGCTTCTTCTACAGCAGGGGCGCGCTCGGCTTCTTCGCCCTCACCGAGGAGTGGCGCAGCAACGGCGACCTCGAGGGCCTCGAGCTGCGCTGAGCTCCCGACGTCTGTGCGGAGAAATCGTCGCGATGCGACGAAAGGTCCGCACGAACGTCGGAGGGCTAGTTGATCTGGCGCTCGCGGCCCTCCCAGTAGGGAGCGCGCAGGTCCTTCTTCAGGATCTTGCCGGAGGGGTTGCGCGGCAGCTCGGCGACGAAGTCGACGCTCTTCGGCACCTTGAAGCCGGCGATCCGCTCGCGCGTCCACGCGATCACCTGGTCAGGCGTGACGTCGGCGTCGGGCTGCTTCACGCAGATCGCCTTCACCGCCTCACCCCACTTGTCGTCGGGCACCCCGATCACAGCGACGTCGGCCACGCCGGGACAGCCCATGACGGCGTTCTCGACCTCGGCCGGGTACACGTTCTCGCCTCCGGACACGATCATGTCCTTCACGCGGTCGTGCAGGAACAGGTACCCCTCGGCGTCGAGGTAGCCGGCGTCACCCGAACGGAACCAGCCGTCCGGCGTGATGGCACGTGCCGTCTCCGTGGGGTTGTTCCAGTAGCCGACCATCACCTGCACGCCCTTGATCCAGATCTCGCCGATCTCGCCCTGCGGCACGTCCTCTCCGTCGGCGCCCACGACCCGCACCTCGATCCACGGGTAGGGCTTGCCGGCGGAGCGCAGGAGCTCAGGCCGGTGGTCGGGGTCGTGGTCGACCGAGTCGAGCTGCACCACCGCACCGGTCGTCTCCGTGAGGCCGTAGAGCTGCACGAACTCGGCGGTGGAGAACTGGGCCATCGCCGCTCGCAGCACCTGCTCGGTGATCGGTGACGCGCCATACGCCACGAGCTGCATCGACGAGAGGTCGTGCTCATTGGCGTTGGGCACGATCTGCAGGAACTGCAGCACGGCGGGCACGTAGATGGCGTGGGTGATCCCGTGGGCCTCGACCTCCTGCAGGATCCGGACCGGGTCGACCTCCCGGTCGAGGACCATCCGCGAGCCCATCGCGAGCGACACGAGGCCCCAGCCCGACCCGGCGATGTGGAAGGTCGGCATCACCACGTGTGACACCGACTCCGGCGTGAACTCCCACTGCTTCGGTACCTCGTCGATGAACGAGAAGAGGTTCTGGTTGCTGAGCATCACGCCCTTGGGGAGCCCGGTCGTGCCGGAGGTGTACAGCTGGAGGCAGATGTCGTCGGGCCGCCCCTCGTGGCCGGGGTCCTCGTCCGGCTGGGCCGCGGCGAACGCGTCGATCGACTCGTGGGTGGCGTCGGCCGCCCCGAGGAGGACCGTGCGCTCCACGGTGGCCAGGTCGCCTTCGATCTTGTCGAGGTGCGGGGCGAAGTCCTCGCCGACGAAGAGGACCTTGGCGCCGGCGTCGTCGATGATCTGCCGCATCTCGGCGGGCGCCAGCCGCCAGTTCACGTCGACGAGGACGGCGTTGACCTTCGAGGCGGCGAAGGCGAGCTCGAAGTAGTCAGGTGCGTTCTTCTCGATGCGGGCGATGCGGTCGTCCGCCGTCACGCCGGCGGCGAGGAGGGCGTTCGCCAGCCGGTTGCTCCGCTCGTGCAGCTCGCGCCAGGTGACCTCGCGGTCGCCGTACACGATCGCGACCTGGTCGGGTCGCTCCTCGGCGTGCAGTCGCACGATCCCCGCGACGTGTCCGATGCCCATCTGCCAGCCCCCGATGCGGTGCGCGTGTGGGCGGGGACGCTACTGCGCGGCGCGCCGGCCGGCTTCGGCGCCTCGCGTAGGTTCGACGGCATGCCCCTCCGACGGTTCCCGGCCGCCACCGCCCTGGCGGCGTGGTCGCTCCTCGTGTGGACGACGAGGATCCGGAACATCTGGGCCGACGACGAGCTGAGCATCGGGGAGCAGTGGGGCCGCACCGCCCTCGCGCTCAGCTTCACGGTGCTCGCGGTGGTCGTCCTCTACGCGGTCATCAGGAGCGCGACCTGGCAGCGCCTGAGCGTGCTCGTGCTCGCCGGGTGGACGATCGGGGTGTGGGTGGCCCGGTCCATCGGCATCGCCACCGCCGACCACGACGGTGCGTTCATCGCGGTCCACCTCGTGCTGGCCGTCATCTCCGCGAGCCTGGCCGGCCTCGCCGTGCGCGAGGGGTCGGTCAGCCGTCCGCAGCCGGCGTGAACCGCAGCGGCAGGCGCGCCGGGCCCCAGATCCCGATGTTGGCCGCCTTCCACTCGATCTCGCCGTCGATCGCCACGTCGGGCATCGACCGAGCCAGGAGGGGCAGCGCCTCCTGCAGCTCGGCGCGGGCGAGGGCCGCGCCCAGGCAGTGGTGGATGCCCCAGCCGAGCGTCATCTGCGTCGCGCCAGCCGGTCCGCGCTCGATGTCCAGGCGATGGGGGTCGTCCCACACGGTGGTGTCCAT
>JBJMHD010000074.1:0-28594 GCA_045807565.1 Acidimicrobiales bacterium
CACGTCGGCGTGGAGGCGGACGGGCGCGCCGCCTTGTACTACGTGGTCACCTTGGCGTGGGTGGGCTGTGTCGCCGACACGCCCGAGGTGGCGGCCCTCTTCGGGGACGACATCGCCTTCCGGGCCGACAGCTACGACGTCGACTTCGCCGGACTGCCGCTGCTCGGGTTCATGCTCCGCCACGTCGGCGCCGGCAGCCCGGCGCTGCGCCGAATCCGCCTCGGCGCCAACCTCATGGCCACGGGGGGTAAGGCTGTGCAGCGGGGCCTCATGTCGCACTGTCTCACGACCTCGCGCATGGCCGAGCGGTTCGAACTGGGCGAGGACGTGTGCGTGCCGCTGCACCAGGTGTTCGCCCGTTGGGACGGCAAAGGCGTGCCCGGCGACGTCGGCGGCGAGGCGATCACCCTGCCGATGCGCCTGTTCCACCTGGCCGACACCGTCGAGGTCCACCACCGCGCACGTGGCGTCGATGCTGCGATCGACGTCGCCCGAGCCAAGCGGGGTAAGCACTTCGACCCCGCCGTCGTCGACGAGTTCTGCGCGCTCGCCGGCGAGGTCCTGGGCGAAGCGGACGCCGAGCACGACTGGGCCGCCTTGATCGACGCCGAGCCCTCCCTACAAGCGCGGCTCACTGAGGATCAGCTCGACGGCGCCCTGGAGGCGATCGCCGACTTCACCGACCTGCGCTCGACGTATCGCGGTGGGCACTCACGCGCCACCGCCGAGCTGGTCGCCCTTGCCGCTGGCGAACGCGGTCTCCCCGACGCCGAGGTCGCCGCCGTCCGCCGTGCCGCGCTGGTGCATGACCTCGGACTCCACGGCATCCCGGCCACCATCCTCGACAAGCCGGGGCCGCTCACTGGCGCGCAGCGGGAGCGGCTGCGGATGCACTCGTACTACACGGAGCGAATGCTGGCCCGGCCCATCGCGCTCGCCCGCATCGGCGCCATCGCCTCGCTCACCCACGAGCGCGGCGACGGCTCCGGCTACCACCGCGGCCTCACCAGTGCCTCGATCCCTGCCAATGCCCGGCTGCTCGCGGCTGCCTGTGCGTTCCAGGCCATGACCGAACCCCGGGCCCATCGCCCCGCGCTCACCGCCAAGCAGGCCGCCGGCGAGCTACGCACTGACGTGCGGGCCGGCCGCCTCGACGGCGAAGCCGTCGACGCCGTGCTCGCCGCGGCTGGCCAGCCCCGCGGGAAGCGCCGCACCGGCCCGGCCGGGCTCACACCCCGCGAGATCGAAGTCCTGATCCTGATCGCCCGGGGCGGCTCAACCCGCCAGGTGGCACAACAGCTGGCCATCACCCCGAAGACCGCCGAGACCCACATCGAACGGATCTACGCCAAGACCGGCGCCACCACCCGCTCGACCGCCACGTTGTTCGCCCTGCAGCACGGCCTCCTCGGCACCCTCGAGCCGCTCGATCTGTAGGGGAAACCCCGGACGACGCCAAATCCGCTCATCCGTACGGTCGAACCAACAGCAGATCACCGAGGGAGACACGGCATGAGCGGCAAGGCAGTCATCAGCCTGAGCACCGGACTCGAGGACACCGAGAAGGTCATGATCGCCTTCCTCGTTGCGGTCGGCGCCGCCGAGGCCGGGCGCCCGACGCTCATGTTCCTCACCAAGGAAGCGGTCCGCCTCGCCGTCGATGGCACCGCCATCGGCGTCGCCTGCGACGGATGCCCGCCGATCCCCGACCTGATGAAGCGCTACGAAGCCGCGGGCGGCACCTACTACGTGTGCCCGATCTGCTTCAACGCCAAGCACCTCGGCCAGGACACTCTCATCGCCGGCGCCGAGATCCAGGGCACCGCGCCGATGTGGGCCTGGATCGGCGACGACGCCGCCACCACGTTCAGCTACTGACACCGGAGGAAGACCATGACGAGCATCGACGTCGACGGCCTGCGCGACAAGGTCAAGGCCATGTACCAGGCCGTGGCCGACGAGCCGGACGGCACGTTCCACTTCGAGATGGGCTACGGCCTCGCCGCCCGCCTCGGCTACCCGACCACTGACCTCGACCAGATCCCACCCGAAGCGATCGAGTCCTTCGCCGGCGTCGGCCACCACCTCGCCCTCGCCGGCCTCCAGCCCGACGACCGCGTCGTCGACCTGGGCAGCGGCTCGGGCACCGACGCCTTCCTCGCCGCCCGGCGCGTGGGCGCCGATGGCCAGGTGATCGGTGTCGACATGACCGACGCGCAACTGGCCAAGGCCCGCCGCCTCGCCGAACGCGACGGCTTCGCCAACGCCCGCTTCGAGAAGGGCTACATCGAGCAGGTCCCGGTGCCCGACGAGTCCGCCAGCGTGGTCATCAGCAACGGCGTCATCAACCTCTGCAGCGACAAGACAGCGGTGTTCCGAGAGATCGCCCGCATCCTCGAGCCCGGCGGACGCATGGCCATCTCCGACATCGTCACCGAGCACCAGCTCACCGAAGCGATCGTGTGCGACGTGAACCTCTGGGCCTCCTGCATCGGCGGCGCCATGCAACAGGACGACTACCGCGCCGCCATCGAGGCCGCGGGCCTGACGATCGAGACCGTCCAGGAGAACCCGGAGTACGAGTTCATCTCCGACTCGGCCCAGGGCGCCACCGAGACCTTCGGCGTCAAGAGCATCAGCATCCTCGCGACCAAGGGCCGTGACGGCTGACAGTCGGTCAGCATGACGAACCTTGCATCGAAGCTGAGCGAACTTCCGGCCCGTCAAGGTCAGGCACCGTGGCCGGACCACGAGTACGTCAAGGGCTGGGGGGTGATGGGGCTTCCGTTCGACTCCGGCCACTACCTCGCGTTGCGGGTGTTCCCAGAGAACGACTTCTCCCCGTACAAGACCGTGTGGCACCGCGACCCGGACGGCCAGTGGTCCATCTTCGTGGACGGGCCCCGCTTCGACACCGCGTGCCCTCGCTACTACGGACCGGCATGCACCCGCGTCGAGCACGCCAGCGTGGATCTCACGTGGACCGGCCCGATGTCACTGCGGGTCACCGCCGACGAGGCGCACCTGAACTGGACCCTCAACGCGACGGAGACGGGGCTACTGCGAGCGATCAACGCGATGAGCGCCCGGCTCCCCGACTGGACCTGGCGGCGGCCCTCACTCCTGCGGGCGCGCGAGCTGCTCGCGCGTCGAGTCCTGGGCATGGGCGACATCCGCATGTCGGGGACCATGCCGAGCGGCCACACCGGCACCCTCATGCCCAAGCGCATGTACTTCATCGACGACTCGACCGCGACCCTCGATGACAAGGACCTCGGTCACGCAGCCCGGATGAGGGCGACACCGGACATCGGCTCATTCCCGCTTCCCGCTCGCGGCGTGCTCGCCATTGGCCAAGCCGCTTGGCGGATTCTCGACCACGATGAGTACGCGCGAACGCGCGAAGAGACTCTGTCCACACGTCAATCCTGAACAGAAGGAGACCTTTGATGACTGGTGTCGAACATCGAAACTTCACTGCGCCCGATGAGACCCGAACCCCCGACAAGACCACCGTCGAGCTCGTGAACCTCGCCGGCGGCCAGATCGGGCGCTACACGTTCCAGCCCGGCTGGCGCTGGTCCGAGTGCATCAAGCCGGTCGCCGGCACCGACAGCTGCCAGGTCGAGCACCTCGGCTACTGCCTGTCCGGCAGCATCCACGTCTCGCACACCGATGGCAGCGAGGCTGACGTGGTCGGTGGCGAGGTGTATCGGATCGCTCCCGGGCACGACGCCTGGGTCGTCGGCGACGAGCCCATGGTCTCGGTCGAGTTCCAGGGTGCCGCCAACTACGCCAAGCCCGGCTGACGAGGGCCAGCGAGACTGACCGTCGTGGTGGCGACGCGGGCAGAGACGGAGAACATCGAGCGGTTCACCGACCGCTACCGGCTCTGCTGCTCCCCGGTACGGCTCGCCATCGAACGCGACGCCCTCGGCGCCGACTACGGCTCGACCGGCTACACGACCCGAGAAGAGGCTGACGAGCTCGGCAGGCACCTCGCGCTCGGACCCGGGGTCCGCCTCGCCGACATCGGAGCCGGCGCGGGATGGCCAGGGCTGTACCTGGCCGCACATACCGGCTGTCAGGTGTTCGGCACCGACCTGCCCTTCGATGGCGTCCGACGCGCAAGAGAGCGTGCCAGCACCGATGGCCTCGATGGCCGCGCCGCGTACGCGGTGGCCACCGGTCGGAGCCAGCCGTTCCGTGCCGGGACCTTCGACGCCGTCGTGCACACCGACGTCCTCTGCTGTCTGGGACCGAAGCTGGCGATGCTGCGCGCCTGCCGGAACCTTCTGCGTCCCGGCGGCCGCATGGCCTTCACGACCATCCTGGTCGCTCCCGGCCTCGACCGGGCCCAGCATCGGCGTGCGGTGAAGGCCGGACCCTGGCAGGTACTCGCTCGGCGGCCCTACCCGGAGCTCGTAGAGCAGGCCGGGTTCACCGACGTCGTCGATGTCGACGTGTCGGAGGACTATGCCCGTACCCAGGCCGCGTGGTTGGGCGCGGCCGAGGCACGCGCCGAGGAGTTACGGCACCTCACGTCCGACGTGGAGTTCCGCGAGGCGCAGTCAGACCGACGGATGGCGCTAGCCGCCATCGAGGACGGTCTGCTCCGCCGCAGCCTCATCGTCGCTGCGAGGCCCTAGCCCTAGGGGCGAGGAAAGGGCACGCGTTGCATAGTGCCCGTTGAGGGACACCCCCTACCGGTTTGGCCGCCGGTCAGTAAGCCGCTCCGGTGTGAATCGCAGGCCCTTGAAGGCGTGACCGCCCCTCGTCAGCGCGCTGCCGCCGCAGGTCAGCCCGTTGTGTGAACGCCTCACCAACCAACCAACCGCCGCGTGGTAGATCGGGGACGTGCCCGGCCCACCTGAGGACGATCTCATAGCTCGGGTCCGAGCGCGCATCGAGGCGGAGCCGAGACCACCGGGCGACGGTGGACCCCTGTACGCGGCGTTCGGGCGACGCCTCATCGAGCTGCCCTTCGTCCGTGAGCGCCCCGGCGATCGACCCCCGCCGCCGCTCCCACCCTGCACCGACGCAGACGTCGACCGAGCCGAGTCGGCCCTCGGTGTGAAGTTCCCGGCGCTGCTGCGGCGGCTGTACACCGAGGTCGGCGAAGGGGGCTTCGGGCCGGGCGCAGGGATCTTCGGGCTCGAAGGACTCGAGAGCGAGTACCAGAGCTACGCCGTCGAGCTCGCGCTCGAGCAAGAGTTCGGAGCCTGGCCCGCCGCGCTCGTCCCTCTGTGCCAGCTCGACCAGACCCTCATCGCCTGCATCGACTGCTCCGACCCTGCCGGACCCATCGTCGGCTTCGAGGTCGATGACCTGGACTGGGACGAGCTCGCAGGCTTCGAGGACGCCTTCCAGCCGCGTTCACCCTCGCTGCAGCAGTGGTTGGAGGCATGGCTCGATGGCGAGGCCCAGCCGTAGAGACCGAGCCACCGCCTGAGCCTGCCCGAGCTGCGACGAGCAGAACGGCAGGTGCGGTCACCCCGAACGTGCGTCATCAGCCGGCGCAGGGGGCGGTGTCGTGACGCAAGTTCGGTGGTTGCTGCCCCTTCAGCGGCGCGGAGGGGAGCGGCGCGCTGCCGGTGAGAGACCGTCAGCGTTCCGGTAGGTCGAGCGGCACGCCGCGGGCCTCGGCGTAGAGGATCGCGTTGAGCAGGTCCTCGTCGATGAGGTCGTAGGTGCTGAAGTCCATGGAGGCCGACTCCGCCTGGCCGACGGCGCCGGGCTCGTTCAGCGCGAACGGGACCGCCGGCACCACCGCCTTGTAGGGGGTGAGGTCGGGTTCGTCCGACAGCCGCGACCGGAACGCCCCGTGCTGGGGCAGCGCGAGCCGGTCGAAGAGCGAGATCGGCCGGACGCCGAAGATCTGCTCGATCGTGCGGAGGAGCGACGGCATCGAGCCCCACTGGTGGTTCGCGCCGGGCTTGGCCCACGGCCCGCTCACCTGGAGGTAGTCGCGGAGCGGTGAGATGTGGTCGCCGGCGGCCTGCGTGTCGTCCTCCGTCTGGACGATCACGGTGGACTCCCAGAACGGGCTGTGGGACAGCGCCTCGGTGATCAGCCCGATGGCGTAGTCGTTGTCGGCGACCATCGACGCGGGGGTGGGGCTGCCCAGGTTGGTCCCGAGCGTGTGGTTCACCGGGAGCGACATGTAGATGAAGCTCGGCATGACGTCGGGGTGGGCGCCTGAGCTGTTGAACACGTCCGTCCAGTGGGCGAGCGTGAACTGCGGCGGCAGCGTGCGACCTTCGCAGTCCTTGAACTGATCGGGCGCGCTCCCCGGCACGATCGGCCCGTCAGGGGCGACGCCGTCGATGAACTGGTGGGCGCGACACGTGTCGAAGTACTGGATGTCACCGTCCTTCCAGCCCGGTGCCTTGTACGCGCCCATGTCGCCCGACTCGAGGGCCGTCGACTCTCCGTAGATCGCCATCGACAGCGGCGGCCGCTTGTGGGCGGGCGGGGCGACGAGCGGGGGGACGGCGCCCGCCCGCTTGAACGCTTCGAAGATGTAGCCGCCCTCGGGGTCGTCGAGCTCGTCCTCGGCCTCGTTGATCTCCTTGGCCTCGGTCTCGCCGCCGACGCCGGGCCGCAGCGGGTCGCCGTTGCCGTGGTTCCCTCGGATGCCCTGGTCGTAGTCGGCCTGGAACGTCTTCTCGTTGTGGTCGGTGGCGATCGCTCCGGACGTCCACGAGTGACCCGTCACCGAGACCTGGGCGTCGGAGAAGAACCGATCGCTGAGGCCGTACCGGTCGGCCATGGCGTGGTGGTTGGGCGTGACCGTCTCGCCGTACAGCAAGTAGGTGGGGTCGGCGTCGTAGGTCGCCGGGTCGAGATCACCGAAGTACTGGTCGAACGTCTTGTTCTCGGTGACGATGTAGACGACGTGCTTGATGGGGCTGTGCTTGCCCCGAGGCGGGCAGAGGACCTCGGACGGCTCGATGCCCGCCGGCGGACGGCACGGGTCCACCTTGAACTCGTCGAGCCCGTCGTTCTCCACCACCTGCTCCGTCCAGGCGGCTTCCTGGTCGGGGGCCGGGAGGTCGATCACGCTCACGGTCCCCGCCAGCTGGTTGCCGTCGCCGCCGATGCTCAGGTTGACCCCGGTGCCGGTGCCCCGGGCAGCTCCCGCCCCCTTGGCGTTGGTGACCCAGAGCCGGTAGTCGCCCGGCGTCCCGGTGACGAGCAGCGCGGACGGGTACCAACCGGTGGGGATGTAGGTGGGCATCCCACCCATGCGCGCGCCGGTGACGCCGTCGCGGACCTCCACGGCGTTGAGCCCAGCGAGCGCGACGAACAGCGTCGACCCGTCCGGTGACAGCGCGAACGCGTCCGGATGGGCGCCCACGGGCACGCCCGACTGGGGGGCCACGGACTCCACGCCCGCCAGGACGAGGCCCGCCGAGGCGTCGAGGTCGAACACCGAGATGGTGTCGTCGTTGGTGTTGGCGACGAAGAGCCGGTCGGGATCGCTCCGGAGCGCGAGCGCCGACGGGTGGTGCCCGGCGGCGACGTAGCCGATCTCGTGGGCTGTGACGGGCGCGGAGATGTCGACGATCGACACCGTCCCCTTCCCGTCGCCGCGTCCCGCCTCATCGGCCCAGTTGGCCACGTACAGGCGGTGGTGGTCGGCGTCGAGGGCCAGCGCGTAGGCATCGAGCCCCACGGGGATGCGGCGGATGACGGTGTCGGTGGTCGTGTCGATGACGCTCACGCGACCGCACACGGGCTGGCCGCTGGGGCACGCATCGGCGCCCGACCCGCTGGGCTCGCTCAACGTCCCGGCGACGTAGAGGAGGTCGCCGTCGAGCACGCTGGCTCCGGGATAGCCCGGCACGGTGATCCCGTTGCCGGCAGGGAGCTCCGGAAGGCCGGCGCGATCGGTGATCCCGTTGACGGCGTTGTGGTTCGGCACCATCGCCGCCTCGGTGAGGTCCTCGTGGACGAGCGTGGGGCCCGCGAGCCGCAGCCGGAACACGCGGTCGGCGTTGCCGCCACTGGCGTACACCCGACCGTCTGGTGTGGCGGCGAGACCGACGAACAGGTTGGCCGCGGGGGTGTGGGTCGCCGTCAGGCCGTCGGCGTCGATCGTCGTGAGGCCCTGCATGCCTCCGCTGTCGCCGGACACGATCACCTGGCTGGCGTCGTGGGTGGCGGTCAGCCCCAAGGGGAAGCTGAACACGCCCACCTGCGCACCCGCGGGACGGATGCGGAACCCGTTGGGCGTGTAGTTGCCCTCGATCGGTGCGGCGTCCTCCTCCTCGGACCCGGCGGCGGCCGCGGCCGCTGACGGAAGGACCGCTTCACCACCCTCGACATCACCGGTGACCTCGAGGAACCGCTCGGCGTTCTGTCCGAGACCCGGACCGGTCGGCCGGTCCTCGCTGTGCCGTTGAGCAGCCACCGCCACCCCGAGACCCGCCGCGAGCACTGCCGCGCAGATACCGACGCCCACAACCTTCGTTCTCCCCATCTTGTGGGGATTCGCCCCGGATGCCGGGACTCCTGCGAAACCCGCCGCGGACGCCACGTCGGCCACGGTCACCGAACCCCGCAGATGGGTACAGGGGCGGTCATGGGGAGCCTCCATGAGCACAACCCGTCCCTGTGGGTCGCCACCACCGAACCCGGCGAGCTGCCGCCGCTCGACGGCGATGCCCACGCCGATGTGGTCGTGGTCGGGGCCGGCATCACCGGGCTGACGACCGCACGGCTCCTGACCGCGGCGGGCGCGCGCGTCGTCGTGGTCGATGCTGGGCCGATCTGCGCCGGCGCCACCGGGTACACCACGGCCAAGGTCACGTCGCTGCACGGGCTCCGGTACCGATCCATCGCCGACGCCTTCGACGAAGAGCGAGCGCGCCTGCACGGCGAGGCCAACGAGGCAGGGCTCGCCGAGATCGCTCGCCTCGTCGAGGCCGACGGCATCGACTGCGCGTTCGAACGACGAGGCCACGTCGTCTACACGACGGATCCCGCGCGCCGCGACGACGTGCAGGCGGAGATCGAGCTCGCGCAGCGGCTCGGGCTGCCGGCCAGCGCGTCCATGGGTGACGATCTGCCGTTCGCTGTCGCCGCGGCGGTGCGGTTCGACCACCAGGGCCAGCTCCACCCGCGCGCGTTCTGCCTCGGTCTGGCCGGCGCCGTCACCGCCGCTGGTGGGCGGATCCATGCCCACACGAGGGCGCGACTCATCGAGGAGGGACGGGTCGTCACCGACCACGGCGAGCTGAGCGCCGACGCCGTCGTGGTCGCGACGCACCTGCCGCCCCACGAGCTGGGTGGCTACTTCGCGCGCTGCGAGGCTCGACGCTCGTACGCCATCGCCATCACCGTCGATGGCCCTCGTCCCGTCGACATGCACATCAGCGCCGACTCCCCCACCCGCTCGCTCCGCACCGCGGTCGACCACCTCATCGTCGGCGGCGAGGGCCACAAGGTCGGCGAGCTCGACGACACCGCCGATCCCTACGGCAACCTCGAGCGATGGGCCCGCGAGCAGTTCGCGGTGCGATCGGTGGACCACCGCTGGTCGGCCCAGGACTGGGTGTCAGCCGATGGCCTCCCCTACATCGGGCGACTGCCCGGCCACGACCGCGTGTTCGTGGCCACGGCGTTCGCGAAGTGGGGCATGGCCCAAAGCGCGGCCGCCGCGATCATGGTGCGCGACCTGATCGGCGGGCGCGACAACCCGTGGCTCGAGGCCTACGACGCGACCCGCGTCGCCCCGCGGCAGAGCGCCAAGGGCGTCGCCTCCGTCAACCTGTCGGCCGGCAAGCACATGATCGGCGACCGCGTGGGCGTCGCCGAGGACTCGTCCATCGACTCGCTCCCTCCGGGCGATGGCGTCGTCGTGCGGATCGACGGCCATCCCACCGCGGTGCACCGTGACGACGCCGGCGAGCTCCACGCCGTCTCCGCTGTCTGCACGCACCTCGGGTGCCTCCTGAGCTTCAACAGGTGCGAGCGCAGCTGGGACTGTCCGTGCCACGGCTCGCGGTTCACCGTGGACGGCGCCGTGCTCGAAGGGCCAGCGGTCGACGACCTGGCCGAGAAGGAGCTCGCGTGACGGTCGCGGCGCTGGTCCTCTGGATCGTCACCGCCATCGGCGGCCTCACGATGGCCGGGACCTGGCTCGCTCACCACGGCCCAGCCGAGCACCGCAGCGGACGAGCCCGCATCTCCCCCGCTCGGCTGGTGGCCCACGGAGGGCTCGCGGCAGCCGGGCTCGTGCTCTGGATCGCGCACGTCGCGACCGACGAGGACGCCCTGGGCTGGCTCGCCCTCGCGATCCTGCCGTTCGTGGCCTTGATCGGGGCGCTCATGTACATGACGTGGCTCGCGGGCCGCGGGGCGGATGCGCCGGCGGACCGCTCCGCCGACCAGCACCTCCCGCCGCTCCTGGTGGGAGCCCACGGGATCTTGGCGGTGGCGACCGTGGTCGTCGTGGTGATCGCCCTCGTCAGCTGAGCCGGACGGTGCGCGTCTCGTCGCGCTGCTCGGTACCGTCACTGCGACGGCGGCGCGACGTCCGGAGCGCTCGCCCGCGGAGTGCGTGATGGCAGGACGAGGCAAGGCGAGCGGTGACGTGGCGCTGGCGGTGGCGGCGGCGCGGCCCGCGACGCGCATCGCCTTCTGGCCCGAGCTCCGCCCGTCCACGCCGGGGACCTGGGTCGAGCTCGCCAAGGACGCCGCCAGCCTGGCGAACTCGGGCGGCGGCGTGATCCTGTTCGGTGTCGCGCGAGATGGCAGCCTCACCGGATGGAACCCTGAGCACCTGCTCCAGGTGGGGATGGCTCGGATCCACCGCGAGCTGGACGCGTACGTGGGTGGTGCCCTCGGTCTCGACGTCGGGCCAGGCCGTCGGCAGGGCCGCAAGGTGGCGACGATGCGCGTGGCGGCGAGCCGCGGCGCTCCGATCGTCTTCGAGAAGGACGGCAGCTACGTCGACCGAGCGGGTCGCGAGCACACGCCCTTCCGACGGGGGATGGTGTACTTCCGCCACGGTCCCCGCAGCGGTCCGGCCACCGCCAAGGACCTGGCCCGGTTCGCCGCCAACGAGGAGCGACGGACGCGGCGCGACATCCTCGAGCACCTGCGCCAGGTCGCCAAGGCCCCCACCGGGTCGGAGGTCATCGTCGTGCCTCCGGCCTCGGCGGCCCCGGGCTCGGTGGAGCGCTTCCGAGTGGTCGACGACCCGGCCGCCCCGGTGCTGGCCCGCACCGACTTCGACGTCACGCACCCGTACCGCCAGAAGGAGCTGGTGGAGGTGCTCAACCGCCAAGCCGGTCGACAGATCGCGACCGCGTTCGACGTCCAGTGCGTGCGACGGGTGCACCGCACCGACACGCGGGCGGACTTCTTCCATCGACCGAAGTTCGGCTCGCCGCAGTACAGCGAGTCGTACCTGGCCTGGCTGCTCGCCCAGTGGCAGCGCGACCCCCAGTTCTTCGAGAAGGCGAAGGCCGCCGACCGCGGATCGTCGGCCGCGGCTGGCTGACCGGTGGTCAGGCCCTCGCTTCGGCGATCGCCTTGACCTTGGCCAGCGTCTCGTCCATGCCCTTCTCGAGCTGCTCCTGGCGGTTCCGGATGAACCACCGCTCCGCCAGCTTGATCAGCGCCGGGGCATCGACCGACTCGAAGGACTCCGTGAGCGTGGTGCCTCCGGCGCTCGGCGCGATGTCGTAGGTCCAGCGCGTCGAGTCGGCGTCCTTGAAGAGGGTGGCGAAGCCGAACGTACGAGGACGATCCGCCGCGCGCACCCGTGCGGTGGTCGTCCAGCGTGCCGGACCCTGGCGGTTGTGGCCCTTGAACCGGGAACCGACCTGGCCGGGCTCGTCGAGCCACTCGCAGGAGCGGCACTCGGGGCTCCACTCCCCCGTGCGCGTCACGTCCGAGACGAGGTCGTACACGACCTCGGGCGGCGCCGCGATGTGGATGGACCGGCTGGCGGTGGTGGGCACGCTCATGGGATCAGCATCGGGCACCGGAGCGGACCCGTGCAACGCGGGGTCAGCGCGTGAACGTGAAGAGCTGCTGGCCGGGCGCGAACGGCGGCGGTTCGCCGACCAGGCGGTTGGCACCGACGCCCCACGCCTGCTCGTCCGAGACCTCGAGCTCGACCGCTTCGAGGTCGGACTCGACGAGCCACGCCTGCAGCCGCTGGAACAGGTCGGCATCGCGGGGATGGCGCGTCCAGATCACCCAGGCGCCCGGGGCGCACAGCGACGGCAGGAAACGGATCGTGGTCTCGATGTCGGCATCGCTGATGTTGCCGAAGATGCCGCAGGCGAGCACGAGGTCGCCCGGGATCGCCCCGACGTAGGCATCCGAGCGGCTGGCGTCGCCGGCGACGGCCTCGAGCGACAGGCCGAGCTCCCGGATGCGGTTGCGTGCCTGCTCGACGTTGTGCGACTCGAGCTCCACGAGCCGCCCCGTGAGGTCGCCAGCCCGCGGGTGACCATCAGCGGCCCCGAGGATGTCCGCCCCCTGGCCGGCGCACAGGCTCAGCACACGGATCTCACCCGCGGGCAGCTCGTCGAGCGCTCGCCGGATCATCCGGATGACGACCTGCAGGCGGGCGTGGAGGTGGGAACCAGGCTGCTCGTAGTCGTCGTGCCAGCGGACGTAGTCGCGGAGCTCACCCACGGGAGAGATCCTCGCGCTCGGACGGCCCGTGCGTCGTTAGCGTTCGCCCGATGGACGACCCGCCCGAGGCCATCTTCCGGCACCTCGACGACGTCGACCTCCCCTGGCAGGAGGTGAAGCGGCAGCGGAACGCCGACGGCACCACCGCGTCCGTGTGGGAGAAGTGGTTCGCCTTCCGTGGGGATCCGCCGTACCTCTCGCTCATCGGCAGGTACGACCCGGGGATGATCGTGCGACGGCACGGCCACCGGAGCCCGCAGGTCGTGTACGTCATCGAGGGCTCGATCTGGTGCGGCGACCGGCTGTGCGAGGCGGGCACGCACGTGGAGCTCCCGCTGGGCGCGGCGTTCGGTCCGTTCCGCGCCGGTCCCGACGGCGTGACGATGTTCGAGGTCATGCTCGGCGATCCCCGCTCGTGGGGCGACCGACCCGAGCTCGTCGAGGCGCTGCGTGCCGAGCACGGCGTCGAGGAGCTGCCCGACCCGGACATCGACCTCCCCGCCTGGTTGGCGGATGAGCGAGCGCGGTGGAGCACGGGCGACGACGACCGCTGACGCTCCGCCAGCCCGCCGGGCCGGTGGCAGGATGCCCAGATGCCCGACGTCGACGATCCGGAGGCCGCGCACCCGGCCATCCCGGCGGCGACGGTCGTGCTCGTGCGCGACGGTGCCGAGGGGGTGGAGGTGCTCATGCTGCATCGCGTGTCGAAGGTCGCGTTCGGGGGCATGTGGGTGTTCCCCGGCGGTCGGGTCGATGACGACGACCGCCAGCCGGGCGACGGCGAGGCCGACGCCGCCCGCCGCGCTGCCGCCCGGGAGGCGCTGGAGGAGTGCGGCCTCGCCGTCGATCCCGCTGACCTGGTGCCGTTCTCGCACTGGGTGCCACCACCCGTCACGCCGCGCCGCTTCTCGACGCACTTCTTCCTGGCCCGCGCCTCCGAGGGCGAGGTCGTCGTCGACGGCGGGGAGATCCACGAGCACGAGTGGCTCGCCGCCCGTGAGGTGCTGGCCCGGAGGGACCGCGGCGAGGTCGACCTCGCCCCCCCGACGTGGGTGACGCTGCACGACCTCGCTGACCACGACACGGTGGACGCCGCCCTCTCGGCCGCGGCCCGCCGCGCGCCGGTGCCCCACTACGAGACCCGTTGGGTCACCGTGGATGGCGGCGCCGTCGCGATGTGGGAGGGCGACGGCGGCTACGCCACCAGCGACCCCGATGCGTCGGGCGACCGTCACCGCCTCTGGATGCTGCCGGAGGGCTGGCGCCTCGAGCGGACCTGAGGTCGGTCAGGTCGCGGCTCGGGCGAGCCAGCGGTCGATGAGCATGCGAGCGATGCTCATGCCGGGCGGGATCATCGGGAGGTCGTCGGCCCGGTACCACTGCGCGTCGGCGATCTCGCGCTCGTCGCAGACGATGTCGCCGGCGGCCCACGTCGCCTCGAACCCGATCATGAGCGAGTGCGGGAAGGGCCAGGGCTGGCTGGCGACGTAGCGCACGTCCGTGATGGAGACGCCGACCTCCTCCCGCACCTCCCGGTGCACGGCTTCCTCCATCGTCTCCCCCGGCTCCACGAAGCCGGCGATGCAGCTGTACATCGGCACGGGGAAGGTTCGGTTCCGAGCGAGGAGGGCCTCGCCGTCCCGTTCGATCAGCGTGATCACGGCCGGTGCCAGACGGGGGAACGCCAACAACCCGCAGGCCGGGCACCGGCGCGCCCGCTCGTCGACCATCGCCTCGGTGGCGGCGCCGCAGCGTCCGCAGAACCGGGTGGTGCGGTCCCAGTCCACGAGCTGCACGGCGCGGCCGGCCAGCGTCCAGCGCAGGTCGTCCACCCGGCCGTACAGGCCCATGAGGGGAAGGAGGCCGTCCAGCGCGCCGTCGAGGACCACGTCCGGGGTGCCGTCGCCGTCGAGGTCGATGGCCCAGCAGGCGGCGCCGTCGAGCGTGCCGAGGACATGGCGCGCCGCGCCGGGTGCGACGTCGTCGGGGTGCTCCTCGAGGACCACGACCTGCCCGTCCCGGACGACGACCGTGATCGCGCCGGACCAGTCGTCGGGCAGCTCGAGCGCCGGGACGAAGCGCGCGTCCGTCATGTGAGGAGACCTCCAGGGTCGACCAGGTCGGTGTCTGCATCCTGCTCCGAGCGAAGGACGACGACCACACCCGCGGCGATCAGCAGGGCAGCCGGCCAGACGCCGGCGGGCGGCGTCTCGTCGAACGCGATCCGTGCGATCACGGTCGCGCCGAGGATCTCGAAGAGGATCGCGACCGACACCGCGGTGGGGCTGATGCTCCGCAGGACCAGGTTCACCAGGGTGTGACCGAGCAGCTGCGCGCCGAGCACCATGCCGGCGATGGCCAGCCAGGTGCCCTCGTCGTAGCCGCGCAGCGGCTGCGAGCTGACGACGCACAGGGCGAGCAGCAGCGCCGCGGCCGTCGCGTAGCAGGCGAGCGCGTACGACACCGTCGACACGCGCTGGCGCACCTCCGCGCCGACCGTGACGTAGGCCGCCGCCAGCATACCGCCGAGCAGGGCGAGGAGGTCGCCGACGAGCGCTCGGCCCGAGATGGACAGGTCGACGCCGGTGAGCACGATCGTGCCGGCGAGGGCCAACCCGATCCCGGTCCACGTGTGCCGGGGGATGTGCTGACCCCGCTGGCGGGCGATCAGGGCCGCCCACACCGGCTGGGTGGCGACCAGGGCCACCGATGAGGCGACCGACGTGAAGGAGAGGCTGGGGATCCACGTGGCGAAGTGCGCCCCGAGGAACAGCCCGGCGAGGCGTGACAGGCGACGGTCGCGCACGGATCGATCGCGCCACCCCGTCCGCTCCGATCGCCGGGCCACGAGCCACAGCGCGAGCAGCGGCAGGCTCAGCGCGTTGCGCCAGAAGGCGATCGCCAGGGACGGAGCATCGGCGCCCCGCACGAGCGGCGCCGACGTGGACACCGCGATCACCGCCACCGCCAGCAGCAGGTGGTCGCCGACGGCCGCGGAGCGTCGCGCCGGGGTTCGGGAGGGCGACGCCACGACTTGTAGGGTCGCACGCCACGACGACCACCCGGGGGGAACCGACCATGCCGACCAACCGCGCCAGCGACGAGCTCCGCGACGGCGCCCGCCTCGTCGCCCGGCTGATCGAACCCCTCACCGGGCAGGCCTACTTCGCTCCCGAGTGCCATGAGCGGTACGAGGCGCTCGGGTTCAGCGGGTCACCCTTCACCACCGCCGATGGCGTGGCGCTGCCCGACGGCCCGGCGTACTTCACCAGTCGCGGGTCGGCGATGGGCCAGGTGCCGGGCGAGCTCGTCGCGGCCGCCTTCGGCGTGTTCAACCCCGAGGTGGTCGTTCCCGCCGTCGCCCACGGATGGACCCTCACCGACGCTGCGACGATCGCGACCGCCCGACTGGACGGCGCGGTGGGGCAGCTCGAGCGCGTCCTCGGCCCCGCTCCCGAGGGCATCGACCGCGCCAACGAGCTCCTCGGTCGCGCCGTCGCCCCGCTCGAGCCCTGGGGCCGCGCGCTGTTCGCGGGGAACCTCGCCTTGGGCCTCCCCGGGACACCGCTCGGCGACCTGTTCCGCCTCGGTGACCAGCTCCGCGAGTTCCGCGGCGACAGCCACATCGCCGCCTGGGTCGCGGCTGGCCACGATGCCGCCGAGATCGGCCTCCTGACCGAGCTGTACTGGGGCATGCCCACCCGCACCTACGTGCGCACACGGGCGTGGAGCGATGCGCAGCTCGACGCCGCCGAGGCACGTCTCACCGAAGCGGGCTTGGTGAAGGACGCCCAGCTCACCGAAGACGGACGGGCGCACCGCGAAGAGATCGAGCTGGCGACCGATGCCCAGATGGCCCCCGCCATCGACGCCCTCGGCGGCGACCTGCAGGAGCTCGAGTCGCTCCTCAAGCCATGGGCCCTCAGCGTCATGGAGAAGGGCGGCTATCCCCAGTCCCCCCTGGCGATCACCAGGTAGGAGCGCCGCAGATCAGAACTCCGGCTCTTCCCAGAAGGGCCAGGGAGGCGAGGGGAGGTCCTCCGGGACGCGATCCGTGAAGGCGGGCGGTCGCTTCTCGAGGAACGACATCACGCCTTCTCGCACGTCGGCCGAACGCCCGAGGGAGGCGATGGCCGGCGAGTCCACGCGGTGGGCGGCCATGGGGTGCGACTCCCCCAGCATGCGCCAGAGCATCTGACGCGTCATCGCGACCGACGTGGCGGAGGTGGTCGACGCGATCTCCGCCGCCAGCTCGTAGGCGGCGGGCAGCAGGTCGTCGGCGGCATGGACCGATCGGACGAGCCCGCGCTCGAGCGCTTCCTCGGCGTCGAACACGCGACCGGTGAGGGTCCACTCGAGCGCGGTGTTGATCCCCACGACCCGAGGGAGGAACCAGGACGAGCACGCTTCGGGCACGAGCCCCCGGCGCGCGAACACGAAGCCGAACCGAGCGGTGTCGCTGGCCAGGCGGATGTCCATCGGCAGCGTCATGGTGGCGCCGACGCCGACGGCCGGGCCGTTGACGGCGGCGATCACCGGCTTGGTGCACCGGAAGATCCGCAGGGTGACGAGACCACCCTCATCGCGATGGGGCCCGTCCCCGCCGCCCGTCGCGGGGCTGCCGGCGGTGATGTCGAAGGAATCGCCCCCGCCCGCCAGGTCCGCACCGGCGCAGAACCCCCGCCCTCGTCCGGTCACGACCACGGCGCGGATGCCCGGGTTGGCGTCCACCTCGTCGAAGGCGGCGCAGAGCTCCCGCTGCATGGGCACGGTGAAGGCGTTGAGCCGGTCGGGCCGATCGAGGGTGATCGTGAGGACCCGGTCGGCGAGCTCGGTGGCGATGACGGTGTGTTCCATGGAGTCCTGATGGTGTCACGTTGCGTGGATTGCCACAGCAAGGGCTGTGTGGGGGCACAAATGGGTCGGACGCCTCAGGTCTCGGACTAAAGGTTCCGCCAAGATGAGACGAACCTTCTAGTAGCCCGCACCGAGGTCTGGTCCCCATGGCACTCTCCCTCCTCTTGCTCCGAGCGCACCTCCGCCTCGTCGCCCCCGGGCGCCGCGGCGACGACGGCGCGTCGGTGGTCGAGTACGCCCTCCTCCTGGCGCTCATCGCGGTCGTGTGCCTCGTCGCGGTGAACTCGATCGGCGAGCCCACGAAGGGCGGGCTGGAGAACGTCAACAGCTCGGGCTGGGGCCCCTGACGTCCTAGACGTCGAGGAACCGGCTCACCGCCACGGCGGAGCCGATGGCGCCGATGAGCACGGCGACGCCGACCACGAGCAGGTTGGCGAGCAGCAGGTTGCCGTCGGTCACCTGGAAGCCCTTGAAGAGCGGGACCAGCTTCTCCTCGGACAGCTCGTCGATGAAGGGCCGGATCACGAAGCTCATCGAGATCACGGCGACGGCCGCGCCGATCAAGGTCTGGATGATGCCCTCCACGATGAACGGCACCCGGATGAACCAGTTCGTGGCGCCGACGAGCTTCATCACCTCGATCTCGCGCCGCCGGGCGAACATCGCGACCCGGATCGTGTTGACGATGAGGAGGCCCGCGGCCACCAGCAGCAGGCCGGCCGCGAGCAGGAAGCGCACGCCGATCTTGTTGAAGGTCTCCTGGATCGCCTTCACGACCTGGAACGCGAAGACGACCTCGTAGACGCCCGCCTTGGAGCGGAACGTCTCACCGAGCGCCTGCACGACCTCAGGGTCCTTGGTGACGGGCTCCACCCGGAACGAGGGCGGTAGGACCTCCGGGGACACCGTCTCGATGAGCTGGGTCTGACCCTCGAAGATCTTCTTGAACTCCTCGTAGGTCTCGTCCTGGTCGACGTAGTGGATCTCCCGGACGTCGGGGTTCGCCTCCAGGTCGGCCTGCACCGACGCCTTCTGCTCCTGCGTGGACTCGGGCTGGAGGAACACGATGAACTCGATGCCGCCCTTGAAGCGGTCGTTGGCGTTGTTGACCCCCTGGTTGAGCATGAACGCCGAGCCGAAGAGCGTGAGCGACACCACCACGGTGAGGATCGACGCCAGCGTGAGGGTGACGTTGCGGGTGAGGTTGGTCGCGGTCTCGCGGGCGACGTAGTCGATCTTGATGGCCATGGGGAGTCGTCTCTCAGCTCACTCGTAGACGCCGCGGCTCTGGTCGCGGATGATGGAGCCTCGGTCGAGCTCGATCACGCGCCGGCGCATGGTGTCGACGATGGAGCGGTCGTGGGTCGCCATCAGCACGGTGGTGCCGGTGCGGTTGATGCGGTCGAGCAGCCGCATGATGCCGACAGAGGTGGCGGGGTCGAGGTTGCCGGTGGGCTCGTCGGCCAGGAGGATGAGCGGCCGGTTCACGAAGGCTCGAGCGATCGACACGCGCTGCTGCTCGCCACCGGAGAGCTCGTTCGGGAAGTTGCCCATCTTCTTGGCCAGCCCCACCAGCTCGAGGATGGCCGGGACCTGCGTCTTGACGACGTGCCGGGGCCGGCCGATCACCTCGAGGGCGAACGCGACGTTCTCGTACACCGTCTTGTTGGTGAGCAGCTTGAAGTCCTGGAAGACGGAGCCGATGTTGCGTCGGAGGTAGGGCACCTTCCAGGCGGAGAGGGTGCCGATGTCCTTGCCCGCCACGAAGATCCGCCCGTGTTCCGGGGTCTCCTCCTTGTTCACGAGGCGGAGGAAGGTGGACTTCCCGGAGCCCGAGGCCCCGACGAGGAAGACGAACTCGCCCTTCTCGATGTCGACGGAGGCGTCGCTGAGTGCCGTGACCTCGCCCTTGTAGACCTTGGAGACGTTCTCGAGCTTGATCATGGGCGGAGGCGAGGGTACCAGCGCCCTCTGGGCGGTTCGCGGCACCCGATCGGGGCCGTAGGGGTGCGACGAGTGTTGCGATCAGGTTACGGAGGGCGAGCTACGAGTCGCCAGTCGCCCGCCGCCACTGGAGGTACGCCTCCATGAAGGCGTCGAGGTCGCCGTCGAGCACGCCCTGCACGTTCCCGGCCTCGTGCTCGGTGCGGAGGTCCTTGACCATCTGGTACGGCTGCATCACGTAGCTGCGGATCTGGCTCCCGAAGCCCACCCGCTGCTGCTCCCCGCGGATCCCGGCCAGCTCGTCCTCCCGCTTCTGGCGCTCGAGGTCGGCGAGGCGCGCCTTCAGCATCGCCATGGCGCGGTCTCGGTTCTGGAACTGCGAGCGCTCGACCTGGCAGGACACCACGATGCCGGTGGGCAGGTGGGTGAGCCGTACGGCGGAGGACGTCTTGTTGATGTGCTGGCCTCCCGCGCCCGACGCACGGAACACGTCCATCTTGATGTCGGCCTCGTCGACCTCGACCTGCACCTCGTCGTCGTGGAGCACCGGCACCACGTCGAGCGCTGCGAACGCGGTCTGGCGCTTGCCCTGTGCGTTGAACGGGCTCATCCGCACGAGGCGGTGCACCCCCCGCTCCGCCTGCAGGTAGCCGTAGGCGTAGCGCCCCTTCACGAGGAACTCGACCGACGACAGCCCGGCCTCGGATCCCGGGGTGGATCCCTCCTCCTCCACCTCGTAGCCGCGCCGCTCTGCCCAACGGACGTACATGCGGTAGAGCATCTCGGCCCAGTCCTGCGCATCCGCCCCGCCCTCCCCGGCCTGGATCGTGCAGAGGGCGTCGCGCTCGTCGTGCTCGCCCGAGAACATCGAGCGCAGCTCGAGGCGACGCAGCTCGGCGTCGAGGGACTCGAGCGCGGCATCGATCTCGCCCTCCTGGCTGGCGTCGTCCTCCTCGCGTGCGAGCTCGTGCAGGGTCTCCGCGTCCTCGAGCTCGCGGATGAGCCGCTCGTAGAGCTCGAGATCGTCGACGACGCCGCTGAGCTCGCCGGTGACGCGGCGGGCCGCGTCGGGATCGTCCCAGAGGTCGGGGCGCGAGGCCTCCGTCTCCAGGAGCGGGCGCCGAGCGCGCAGGTCGTCGACCTTCAGGTAGGCAGAGGCATCCCCGATGCGCTTGCGCGTGAGCTCGAGCGCGTCAGAGAAGTCGCGCACCCGACGTCCTCAAGAGGCCTTGCCGTGGCAGAGCTTGAACTTCTTGCCGCTGCCACACGGGCAGGGCGCGTTGCGGGGGGTCTTCTCCCAGTCGGTCTTCACCACCGGCGCCATCATGGCTGGCTGCTCCGCCGCCGCCGCCGGCGCGGCGGGAGGGCCGCCCTCGGTGGCGACGCGCCGCGCCGCGGCCGCCATCCCGCCGCCGCTCGAGGGGTCGTCGGGTGCGGAGTACTGCATGTTCTGCACCCGAGGCTCCTCGCCGCCGACGCTCGGCGCCGATGCGCCGTTGCCGTCGGCCGGCGGGGCCGAGAAGTCGGTGCCGACCGCCGGGGCCTGCACCGGCGCCTGCACGTTCACCTGCACGTGCATGACGTAGCGCACGAGGTCCTGCGCGATGCCCTTCATCATGAGCCCGAACATCTCGTAGCCCTCGCGCTGCCACTCGGTGAGCGGGTCCTTCTGGCCCATCGCCCGGAGGTTGATGCCCTCCTGCAGGTAGTCCATCTCGTAGAGGTGCTCGCGCCACTTCGTGTCGATGATCTTCAGCATCACCTGGCGCTCGACCTGCCGCATCACGTCCGCCCCGAGCTCGCTCTCGCGCTTCTCGTAGTGGGTGATGGCGTCATCGACGAGCAGCTCGTAGAGGTCGTCCGTGGTGCCCACCTCGGACAGCTGCTCGGTGGTGAGGCTGCTCGGCCAGTAGGTGAGGACGTCGGCGTGGAGCCCGTCGAGGTCCCACTCCTCGTGGTAGTCGGCCACGCAGTACGTGCCCACCAGCGCCTCGATCGCCTCAGGGAGGTGCTCCTCGAGGATCTTCTCGCGGAGGTCGGCCTCGTCGAGGATCTGGTCGCGCAGGGCGTAGATCACCTTGCGCTGGGCGTTCATCACCTCGTCGTACTTGAGGACGTTCTTCCGGATCTCACCGTTCTTCTGCTCGACGGTGGTCTGCGCGCGCTCGATCGCCTTCGAGACCATCCTCGCCTCGAGGGGCACGTCGTCGGGCAGCGCCTTGCCCATCACCCAGTTGATCGCCCCGGTGGCGAAGAGGCGCATGAGGTCGTCCTCGAGGGACAGGTAGAAGCGGCTCTCCCCCGGGTCGCCCTGACGTCCGGCTCGACCTCGCAGCTGGTTGTCGATGCGGCGGGACTCGTGCCGCTCGGTGCCCAGCACGTAGAGGCCGCCGAGCTCGCGCACCTTGTCGCCCTCTGCGCTCGTCTCCTCGGCGTAGCGCGACTCGAGCTCGAGCAGCTGCGAGCGCCCCTCCTCGGACTCGACGTCGACCTCCTGGGCCCGGAGGTCGCGCTTGGCGAGGATCTCGGGGTTGCCGCCGAGGAGGATGTCGACGCCTCGGCCGGCCATGTTGGTGGCGACGGTGACGGCCTGGAGGCGGCCGGCTTGGGCGACGATCTCCGCTTCCCGGGTGTGCTGCTTGGCGTTCAGCACCTCGTGGGCGATGCCGCGCTTCTCCAGCATCCGGCTCAGCTTCTCGGACTTCTCCACCGAGATGGTGCCGACGAGGACGGGCTGCCCGGCCTCGTAGCGCTCCGCGATGTCGTCGGCGACCGCGCCGAACTTGCCGTCCTCGGTCTTGTAGATGAGGTCTCCCTCGTCGGCGCGGACGGTGGGGCGGTGGGTGGGGACGGGCACCACCTGGAGCTCGTAGGTGTTGGCGAACTCGGCCGCCTCGGTGGCCGCCGTGCCCGTCATCCCCGCGAGCTTGTCGTACATCCGGAAGTAGTTCTGGAGCGTGATCGTGGCGAGGGTCTGGTTCTCCTCCTTGATCTTCACGCCTTCCTTGGCCTCGACGGCCTGGTGCAGGCCCTCGGACCAGCGGCGTCCCTCGAGGATGCGACCGGTGAACTCGTCGACGATCTTCACCTCGCCGTTGGAGATGATGTAGTCCTTGTCGCGCTTGAAGAGCTCCTTGGCGCGCAGCGCGGCCTGGAGCTGGTGCACGAGGTTCTGGGCGACGCCGTCGTAGAGGTTCTCGATGCCGAGCGCCTGCTCCACCTTCTCGATGCCGTTCTCGGTGGGCGACACCGTGCGCTTCTGCTCGTCCACGTCGTAGTCCTCCTCGGGGCGGAGGCTGCGGACGATCGTGGCGAACTTGTAGTAGAGCTGGGCGGCGTCGGCGACGCGCCCGGAGATGATGAGCGGCGTGCGCGCCTCGTCGATGAGGATCGAGTCGACCTCGTCGACGATGGCGTAGCTGTGCCCCCGCTGCGTCTGCCGGGCTCGGGACATGGCCATGTTGTCGCGCAGGTAGTCGAAGCCGAACTCGTTGTTCGTGCCGTAGGTGATGTCGGCGGCGTACTGCTTGCGCTTGTGGTCGGGGTCGTTCTCCCCGGGGACGATCAGCCCGACCTCGAGGCCCAACCACCGGTGGAGCCGGCCCATCCACTCGGCGTCGCGGCGAGCGAGGTACTCGTTCACCGTGATGAGGTGCGTGCCCTGCCCGCCGATGCCGTTGAGGTAGGCGGGCAGCGTGGAGACGAGCGTCTTGCCCTCGCCCGTCTTCATCTCGGCGATCCAGCCGAAGTGCAGGGCGGCGCCGCCGATGAGCTGGACGTCGTAGTGGCGCTGCCCGAGCACCCGCCGGCCCGCCTCCCGGACGACGGCGAAGGACTCGATGAGCACGTCGTCGAGGTCCTCGCCCCGCTCGAGGCGCCCGCGGAACTCACCCGTCTTGGCTCGGAGGGCGTCGTCGGAGAGGGCCTCCATCTCCGGCTCCAGCGCCCCGATGTCGGGGACCAGGGCCTGGAGGGCCTTCAGCTTCTTGCCCTCACCCGACCGGAGGATCTTGTCGAAGATTCCCATGCGGGGGCCGAGTGTACGGGCTGACCCCGGGCTACCGGATGTCGAGCAGCTTCTCCCGGACGGCGTACACCACTGCCTCCATGCGGGAGTGCAGGTGGAGCTTCTCCAGGATGTTCCGCACGTGGTTCTTCACCGTGTTCTCGGAGATGTAGAGCTCCGAGGCGATCTCGCGGTTGCTCATGCCCTGCGCCACGAGCTTGAGCACCTCCAGCTCCCGATCGGTGAGGCGCGGGGAGGGCACCGCCTGCTTCTCGTCGGCCTTCTTCGCCAGGTTCGTGAACTCGGTGAGCAGCTTGGAGGCCATGGAGGGAGAGATGAGGCTCTGGCCGCTGACCACCGCACGGATGGCGTCGGCCACCTCCTCGATGGAGATCTCCTTGAGCAGGTAGCCCGTGGCTCCGGCCTTGATGGCGTCGTAGAGGTCGTCTTCCTCGTCGCTCACCGTGAGCATCAGGATCTTGGCGGAGGGGTCGACCTCGGCGATGCGGCGGGTGGCCTCGATGCCGCTGACGTTCGGCATCCGGACGTCCATGAGGACGACATCAGGAGCCAGCTCCTCCGCCTTCTTGATGGCTTCCTCGCCGTCCTCGGCCTCGCCGACGACCTCCATGCCCTCCTCGGACTCCAGCACCATGATGAGCCCGCGCCGGAACAGGGCGTGGTCGTCGCAGATCATCACCCGGATCGCGTCGCTCACCTGCGTGCTGTCGGTGTCGACCAAACGTCCCTCCCTCGCCCGACTGGCCCGTCCGCTGCCCGTGGCTAGTCACAGGAGGATAGCCCGGCATGACCCGCGCGATGACGCTGCGTGCGCGTGAGGGCACACAGCGGGGCAGTTCGGGCCATCCGCGATGACCGGGAAGGGGCTCAGGACGCTTCGGCGTCGACCTCAGGCGCACCCTCGGCGCGGCGCGCCTTGCGGGGGACGAGCTTCGTCTTCGCCTTGTGGAGCTGGTGCTGGAGCTTCTCCACGGCCAGGTCGACCGCTGCGAACCCGTCGGCCGCCGCTGCCCGGCACCGGAGGTGGTGCCCCCGCCCCTCCAGGGTGACCTCGCACACCTCCTTGGCGGCGATCCTCGGGTTGCGCTCCTCGGAGAAGTGCACCCGGGCCCGGTCCATCCCCCCCAGAAGACGACTGAGGCGGCCGATCTTGTCTTCGGCCGCCGCGCGCAGGGCAGGGGATACGTCGGTGTGACGGGCACTCACGGTGATCTCCAAGGGCATGCCTCCTGGGTCGCGTGGTGCCGACCGACGTTACACGCGCCCCGGCCGGGGCGCTCGGGCGACGACGAGCCCGTGGACGGCACCGGCGCCACCGTGCCGGAGCGCCGCGGCCGCCGCGGCCAGCGTGGCCCCGGTGGTGAGCACGTCGTCGATCAGCACCACGGCGGCGGGCACGGGGCCACGGACGGCGAAGCCCGGATGGTGCCATCGCTCACCGGCGGACCGGCCCACCTGCGGCGCGCCGCGGCGACGCACCAGCAGACGACGAGCCGGCAGCCGGCGGCGGCGGGCGACCGCCCGCGCGAGCAGCTCGGCCTGGTCGAAGCCGCGCTGGCGGCGGCGCTCGGTGCTGGTGGGGCTCCAGGTGACGACGAGGCCGGGGTGGTGGGGCACCAGCTCGGCGAGGCCGTCGGCGAGGTGCGTGACGAGGCCGCGAGCGTCGCGGTTCTTGAGCGCCACGACCACGTGCGCGACGTCCGGGTCGTACTCGAGCAGCGCCCGGCACGTGTCGAGCCCAGGTGGGACGGCGAGCGCGGGCGCGGTGGCCATCCCCGGACGGTAGGCAGCGGGGTGTGACAGCTGTGTCAACGCGATCCCCGAGGTGAGCGTCTGTCCGGGTGATGATGGCGTTGATGGCCCCGGTCAGCGAGGACGGTGGCGCCGCCCTGGCGTCGGCGTACCGCGAGCACTACCGGTCGCTGGTCCACCTCGCCTCGCTCCTCGTCGACGACGTGGGGCGCTGCGAGGAGATCGTGCAGGACGCCTTCGTGAAGGTGTGGCGGCGGCCCCCCGACCTCAGTGGTGCCGACCGCCTGCCCGCCTACCTGCGCAGCGCGGTGCTCAACGGCGCGCGGTCGCACCTGCGGCGCCGAGGCGTCGAGCGGCGGCACCTGCGTGCCGTGGCCTCGCCGGCAGCAGCGCCCGAGGCGCGCCTCGCGGCCGACGACGACCGGGTCCTGGCGGCGCTGCGGTCGCTGCCGGCGCGCCAGCGAGAGGTCCTGGCGCTCCGCTACTACCTCGACCTCTCCGAGGCCGAGATCGCCGACACCCTCGGCATCTCCGCGGGCGCCGTCAAGACCCATGCCCACCGTGGCCTGTCCACGCTGGCCGAACGACTGGAGGACCTTCGATGACCCCGGAGGATCGTCTCCGCCAGGCGATGGAAGCCCGTACATCAGAGGTCGAGCCATCGGCCGACGCCCTGTCCCGAATCGAGGAGAAGCTCATGGATGCCCAGCGTTCCGACAACCGCAAGCGCGTGCTCATCGGCCTCGGCGCGGCGGCTGCCGCCGTCGCGCTGGTGCTCGCCGCGGTCGCGGTCACCCGAGATGACGACGAGCCCGTGAGCTCCGACGATCCCTCCAGCACGACCACGTCGGAGTCGACGACCACCACCGAGGCGTCGACCACCACCACGACCACCTTCGAAGGCGTCGATCCCGACACGCCGATCTACCCCGATCCCACCACGTCGCAGCGGTTCAGCGATCCCGAGTCGGCCGCCGCCGCGTTCGCGACCTTCGCCGGCTACACGCACCCGGTCCTCGGCGAGTTCCAGCAGGGCGACAACCGATCCGGCGAGATCCAGGTGCGCCCGTCCGAAGCCGGCCCGCCCACCGTGGTGCTGCTCCGCCAGCTCGAGGATGATGCGTGGTACGTGATCGGCGTGACCACGGACGCGATCCGCCTCGCCACCCCGGAGCCGGGAGCCACCATCTCCTCGCCCCAACCCCTCGTGGGGAAGGCGTACGCGTTCGAGGGGAACGTGGTCGTGCGGCTCTTCGTGGACGGCGTCCAAGAGCCGGTCGCGCAGACGAACGTCACCGGCCGCGGTGACGGCGTGCTCGGCGACTTCTCGGGTCAGCTCGAGTTCAGCAACGACACGGGAGCGACCCACGGCGTGCTGGTGCTGAACGGCACCAGCGGCGAGGACGGTGGGGCGACCGAGGTCGCCGCCATCCGGGTGCGCCTGTAGCCGTCGTCCGATCCCCCGGTGGGAGGAGCACCCGGGCGTCGTAGCGTGCCGGGGTGCTCCCCTTCCCAACCGCCCACGAGCTGCGCGCCCGCCTCCCGCGCCTGCTGCTCGGGCTGGTGCTCTTCGGCGTGGGGATCGGACTGATGGTGCGCGCCGACCTCGGTCTGGCGCCGTGGGACGTGCTCCACCAGGGCGTCGCGGAGCGCACGGGCATCAGCATCGGCGTCGTCACGATCGTCACGGGCCTGGTGGTGCTCCTGCTGTGGATCCCGCTCCGCGAGCGACCGGGCATCGGCACCGTCCTCAACGTGCTGGTGATCGGCATCGTCGTCGACGCCACCCTCGCGGTCGTCGATGCGCCGGCGGCCATGTGGCAGCGCGTCGGGCTGCTGGTGCTCGGCACGTACCTCTTCGGCCCTGGGAGCGGCTGGTACATCGGGGCGGGCCTCGGCCCCGGCCCGCGCGACGGCCTCATGACCGGCCTCGTCCGCCGCACCGGCGGGTCGATCCGCGTAGTGCGGACGTCGATCGAGGTCACGGTGCTCGTCGCCGGCGCCGCCCTCGGTGGCACGGTCGGCATCGGGACGGTCGTCTACGCGCTGTCGATCGGCCCGCTCGTGCACGCGGTGCTGCCGCGGCTGACCGTCCCGCTGCCGGCTCAGATCGTCTCGTAGAGCGTGATGCCCGCGAGCGTCAGGTAGATCGCGATCAGCGCGAGGCCCTCGAACGCGACCGCCTCGCCGTCCCCCGTGATCTGCCACATGGCCAGCGCGGTGACGAGCAGCGCCCCGATGTAGACGGGCGTGAGCGAGAACGTCAGCTTGCTTGCGAGTGGCAGCGAGATGAGCACGAGGGCGGGCCACATGAACGCCGCCATCTGGCCGACCGAGTTCTTGACGACCGAGACGGCGAGGTCGGCCTGCCCCTTCGACGCGAGGATCACCGCGCTGATGTTCTCGACCGCGTTGCCCGCGATCGCCGCGATCACCAGGCCGGCGAACGCGCGGCTGATGCCGAGCTGGTCGACCGTCGGCGCGAGCGCGGTGACGAACCAGTCCGAGACGAACGCCGCGCCGATGCCGCCATACGCGAGCAGCACGATGCCGATCTTGAGCGGGAGGTGGTGCGGCATCCCGTCGTCCGGGACGGCCCGCTCCTCGGTCTCGGTCCTGACGCGCTGCGCCTCGGCGACCGCCACGCCGCCGCCGCCGTGCGGCTCCGCCCGCGCGCCGACGCCGTTGCCGCCGTCCGCCCCGGCCGGGTGCGCGACCGCGGCGGTGCCGCCGTCGGCGGCAGCGGCATTGCTGCCGCGGATGTACGGCACGACCCAGAACACGTAGACGATGAGCAGCGCGATCGCCGCGACCGTCGAGACCGTGTTGACGTGCGAGCTCGCCGGGTCGTGCGTCTGCAGCGACAGGCTGACGATCACGATGATGAACGTCGCCGCGATGAGCAGTGTCGCCGTGTCGTTCGCGAGGCGGTGCCCGAAGCGCATCACGCCGTCGTGCGACTTGCGCGAGCCGACGACGATCACGATCCCGAGCACGAGCAGTGCGTTCGAGAAGATCGACCCCAGGACGGTGCTCTGCGCGACGACCGCCTCGCCCTCGCGCAGGGCGAAGATCACCAGGAAGAGCTCCGGCAGGTTCCCGAGCGTCGCCTGCATGAAGCCGGCGATGCCCGCGCCGAGCAGCTCGCCGACGCTCTCGACGCCGACCGCGACGACGTGCGACAGCCCGGCGAGCGCGATGGTGGCGAAGAAGAACGCCAGCAGCGGCGCCCACCCGGCGTAGTGGGCGACGCCCGCGAGGACGGTGAAGATGGTGACCGTCAGGAGGACGATCCGCTCGGTGCGGCCGAGGGCGCTCACGACGCGCTCCAGCGGTGCTCGATGATGCGGTCGA
>JBJMHD010000075.1:0-9721 GCA_045807565.1 Acidimicrobiales bacterium
GGGGGCGGCTGCCTACGCTCGCAGCCGCCATGGAGCCCGCCCATCGCCGCGAGTCGGCCCAGACGTACCGGCTGCGCCGCGCCATGGCGGCCACCCTGGCGGTGCTCGTGACCTTCGCGCTCCTCAACCTCACCGGGGTCGTGGGCGGCGACGGGGGCGGCGCCGACGACGCGTCCCCGACGCCGACGTCGGAGACCACCAGCACCACGATCCCGCCCCCGCCCGCCTGCGCCGAGGCGGACGTCGTGGTGCCCGACAACCCCAACACCGCGTGGGCCACCGTGCTCATCGACACCGCTCGTGCCCTCCCGGACTGGTACGCGCCAGGTGACCTCCACAACATCGCCGATGCGGGCTTCCCGTTCACCGACGGCCTCGCCGTGCGCGGGCTGGTCGTCGCGGACCTCGGGGCCCTCCGCGAGGCGGCCGCCGCCAACGGCACGCCGCTGAGCATCCTCGCCGCGTTCCGCAGCCACGCCCAGCAAGCCGATCTCTTCGATCGCCGCGTGGACGAGCTCGGCGACTCCGAGGCGGGCAGCCGGGTGGCCCGGCCCGGCCACTCCGAGCACCAGCTCGGCACGACGATCGACGTCACCAGCGAGGGCGAGACGGATGTGGACCAAGCGTGGGGAGCGACCCCTCCGGGGCAGTGGGTGGCGACGCACGCGCACGAGTTCGGCTTCCTCATCAGCTACCCCCTCGATGCGTCCGACCGCACCTGCTACGACTACGAGCCCTGGCACCTGCGCTACGTGGGCCGTGAGCTCGCCGCCGCGGTGATCGACAGCGGGCTCACCCTGCGTGAGTACCTGTGGCGGCTCAACCCCGTCGACATCACCGCGTCGGCCTCCACCACGACGAGCTCCACCGCTCCGGGCTGAGGCCTACCCGACGGCGTAGAGGTAGCCGGGGCTCCGGGAGCCCACGTAGATGTGCCCTCTCCACACGGCCGGGGTCGCCTCGATGCAGCCGTGGAGGTTCACCCGCCACAGCTCCGTGGGCAGCACGCGCGGATCGGTGACGTCGAGGGCGTGGAGGTTGCCGTCGCAGTCGCCGATGAGCAGCACGTCGTCGACGACCACCGGGCTCCCCCACGCGGGCCCGCCGAGCGCGACCTGCCAGAGCAGCTGGCCGGTGCCGCGGTCCAAGCCGAGCAGCCGCCCGCCGTTGGTGGAAACCACGATCACGTCCCCGACCACCCCGGGCGTGCCGTAGATCCCGGAGTCCTTGTTCACGGTGTCGGTGAAGGTCCACACGATCGGATCGTCGGGCTTCGACGGGTCGAGCTTCGTGAGCTGCCCCACCTGGGTCGCCTCCGGGCCCGTCGTCTGGTCGACCTTGGTGTCGACCCGCGGGTTGCTCGGACGGTCGTTGGTGTTGGCGGCGTAGAGCATCCCCTCGTCGTCGCCGACCACGGTGGGGTCGTTGTCGCCGGCCGTGTAGAAGCGGAACGACTGCTTCGGCACGGCGCCGTCGTCGAGGTCGGTGAGGTCGTAGCCGAGCACCAGCCCCGCCGACGTGCCGAAGTAGGCGGCGTCCCCGACGATGGCCACCGAGCTCTCGATCGATGCGTGCTCGTCGCCGCCGTTGTCGGTGAGCACCTGCTGGTCCCAGGCCTCATCCGTGAACACGACCTTCGGCGCGACCTGCACGAGGCCGGCGTCGTCGTAGGAGCGGTTGAGCTTCACCACCCAGAAGCGGCTGCTCTCGCTCCCCACGATCATGTAGTCGCCGATGATCGCTGGTGACGAGTCCCAGTCGTCGTTCCACAGGCACGGGCACTGCGACTCGCTGTCCAGCGTCCAGAGCACTTGAGCGCTGCCCGGCCGGTCGATGGCCACGATCCGCATGAGGTCGTCGCGCGATCCGGAGTACACGAGGGGATAGCCCTCCGGGTCGATCGTCGGCGTGCCCTTGATGATGTCGCCCGTCTCGACGTCGGGGAGGATCCGCTGGCCCGTGTCGGCGTCCATGAAGTGGATGTGGCCGTCGTAGCCGCCGAAGATCGCCCACGTGCGGTCCTCGCGCTCGACGATCGTCGGCTGGCCCGTCCACCCCATCCCGCACCACACCTTGGTCTCGCCGAGGTTCACCGACTGGCGGCACATCGGCGCCTCGGGGAACTGGAACCGCACCGGTGGCGCCGTGCGGGGGACGGGCCCCACGCCGTAGTAGGAACGCGACGGGTTGCCGCGGAACGTGAGCAGCCCCTCCACCGTGGCGTTCGGGTAGGGCTTCATGAAGCCGTCCGGGTCGGCGAGACCGTCGTAGTCCGTGCGGAAGAACTCTCCCTCGGGCTGCGTCGGCCCGTCGCCGTCGCCGTCGCCGCCATCGTCCGTGTCGCCATCGCTCTGCTGCGACGCTCCCGAGCCGCCACCCCCATCTCGGTTGTCGATCACTGCGCTCGCGACCAGCGCGATCACGCTCACGACGAGCAGCCCGAGCAACGTGACGCGGCGACGATCCCTATCGGGCATGGAGCGATGAGCGTACCGGCGCGCTGGTTCGTCCCTCGGTCACCCTGAGACCTACCGTCGCTCGATGGAGCCCCTGCACGCGAGCCGCTTCGCGCCCATCGACGGACCCTTGGCGGACCGCTGGGCGAAGTTCCCGAAGGGATGGGACCGGCCGTACTTCCCGACGCTCGTCGGCTTGGTCCTGGAGGAGGTGCGCACCGACTACGCGCGGATGCGGCTGCCGTACCGACCCGAGCTCGAGCAGCCCGCGGGGGTGGTGCACGGAGGCGCCGTGGCCACGCTCATCGACACCGTGGTCGTCCCGGCGGTGGGCCAGGCCTACGACGCCGGGTGGGGCTACTTCACGGTGGCGATGAACATCCGGTACATCGGCGCCGTCTCCGAGCAGGACGCCGTCGCCGAGGGGTGGATCGAGCAGCGAGGGCGGACGCTCGTGTTCTGCCGCGCCGAGGTGCGCACCGACGACGGCCGGCTCGCCGCTGACGGAACGCTCACCTACACGATCCGTCCCCCGCGCTCGTAGCGGTCCGCGGCGGCGGCGCTGACCACCGCGTCTACCCTCGCCCGGATGCGTGGCCGCCTTCTCCCCCTGCTCGTCGCGGCCGCCCTCGTGGCGGGGTGCGCCCACGAGGGCGATGCCGTCGACGCCGGCACCACCACGACCACCGGGTCGTCGGACTCGACCACGGGAGAGGGCGACCTCGCCCCCGACCCCATCGAGTGGGACGACTGCGGGGCCGTGGAGTGCGCCACCCTCGATGCCCCGCTCGACTACGAGCACCCGGACGGCGACCACATCGAGCTGTACGTGGCGCGCACGCCGGCCAGCGGTGATCGGATCGGCGCGCTCTTCGTGAACCCCGGGGGCCCCGGCGCGGGCGGTGCCGAGTACGCCGAGCTGCTCCCCTACGTGCTCCCGAAGGACATCACCGAGCACTTCGACATCGTCGGTGTCGACCCCCGAGGAGTCGGCGGCAGCTCACCCATCGACTGCGGGGTGAGCGCCAAGGAGCTCTACTCCGTCGACTCGTCGATCGACAGCGCCGAGGACGAGAAGGCGCTCCTCGACGTGAGCGCCGAGTACGTCGACGACTGCGGGCAGAAGTACGCAGACATCCTTCCCTTCCTCGGCACGCGGGAGGTGGCGCGCGACATGGACCTGGTGAGGGCGGCCATGGGCGACGACCAGCTGAGCTACCTCGGCTTCAGCTACGGAACCGCCATCGGGCAGGTGTACGCGGACCTCTTCCCCGAGCGCGTGCGCTCGATGGTGCTCGATGGCGTGCTCGAGCTCGGACCGAGCGGGCTCGAGCTGGCCGACGAGCAGGCTGCCGGGTTCGAGACGGCGCTCGATCGCTTCGTGGAGCACTGCGACGGAGGCCACGGCTGCGCGATCGAGGGCCGTTCGCTGCAGGCCGTCGAGGACGTCCTGGCGGCGGCGGAGAAGTCGGGCGGCATCCCGGCGCCCGACGCCGATCGACCCGCCGGCCCGGGCGAGGCGAACCTCGGGATCAGCTACGCCCTCTACTCGCAGAGCCTCTGGTCGGACCTCGACAGCGCGCTGGCCGCCGCCCTCGACGGCGACGGCAGCGAGCTCGTCGCGCTGGCCGACGGCTACATCGGCATCGGGGACTTCGAGGTGTACTTCGCCGTCAACTGCATCGACTTCGCGTGGCCCAGCGGCGACGAGGACGCGTTCCTCTCGGCCGCCAAGGCCACCGCCCAGGACTCACCCCACTTCGGCGAGGCCCTGGTGAACGACTACATCCGATGTGCCGACTGGCCGGCACCGCCGGTGCCGCTCACCCCTGTCACCGCACCGGGTACGCCGCCGATCCTGGTGATCTCCACCACGGGCGACCCGGCCACGCCCTACGAAGGCGGCGTGGCGGTGGCCGAGCGGCTCGAGAACGGCATCCTCATCACCAACGAGGGCGAGGGTCACACCGTGGTCGGCAACGGCAAGGCCTGCATCGACGATCTCGTGTCCGCCTACCTCGTCGACGGCGACGTCCCGAAGGACGGCACCACCTGCACGTGAGCGCCTGGCGGGGGATGCGGGGGGCGGAGGCTCCGCCGGAGCCCCCGAATCAGCCGGCGGTGCCCTCGGCGACGAGCTTCTCGAGGAGCAGCTCGGGATGGTCGCTCTCGACGCGGGCGAGCCAGTAGGGCGACTCGAAGAGCGCGTAGCGGGTGCCGTCGGCGCGGACGTACACCGCGACGCCCTGCAGCGACCGCAGCTCCGTGGTGGATGCCTCGTCGGTGCGACGGGCCACGCGCCACGTCGTGGCACTGAGCTCGGCCGGAGCGCCGAACTCGTGCTCCAGGCGGTGGGCGGCCACCTCGAACTGCATCGGACCGACCGCCGCGAGCATCGGTGCCTGGTCGCCGAGGTCGGGGTCGCGGAGCACCTGCACCACGCCCTCCTCGTCCAGCTGGGCGATGCCGCGACGGAACTGCTTGAACCTTCCGGTGTCCTTCACGCGCGCGACCTGGAAGTGCTCGGGCGCGAACTCCGGCAGGCGCGGGAACTCCACGGGCGGGTCGAGGTACAGGGCGTCACCCACTGTCACGTCCATGGCGTTGACGAGCCCGAGGACGTCGCCGGGCCAGGCCTCCTCCACCGTGTCGCGCTCCTGGCCGAACACCGAGTGGGCGTACTTCGTGGCGAAGGGCTTCCCCGTCGGCCCGTGGGTGACGACCATGCCGCGCTCGAAGCGGCCCGAGCACACGCGCACGAACGCGATGCGGTCGCGGTGGCTGGGATCCATGTTCGCCTGCACCTTGAAGGCGAACGCCGAGAACGGCGCGTCGAGGCGCCGCGGCACGCCTGAGGTGTCGTCTCGCGGCTGCGGCGCGGGCGCCAGGTCGACGACCGCGTCGAGGAGGAGCCGCACGCCGAAGTTCGTGAGCGCCGACCCGAAGAACACGGGCGACACCTCGCCCTTCGCGAACCGGTCGACGTCCAGCACGTGCGACTCGGCGAGCAGCTCGAGCTCGTCTGCCGCGGCGGCCCACGCGTCGCCCTCGGCCGCAGCCGCCTCGTGCAGGGTCAGCACCTCCTCGCCCGCCTCGGTGGCGCCGCGCGCCGTGCGGGTGAAGCGGACGTACCGGTCGTCGCGACGGTCGACCACGCCGCGGAAGTCGCCGGCGATCCCGACCGGCCAGGTGACGGGCGCGGCCACGATGGAGAGCTGCGCCTCGATCTGGTCGAGCAGCTCCAGCGGATCGCGACCGGGGCGGTCCCACTTGTTGATGAAGGTGAGTAGCGGCAGGTCGCGCTCGCGGCACACCTCGAAGAGCTTGAGCGTCTGCGGCTCGATCCCCTTGGCGGCGTCGAGGACCATCACCGCGGCGTCAGCCGCCGCCAGCACGCGGTAGGTGTCCTCGGAGAAGTCGCGGTGACCTGGGGTGTCGAGCAGGTTGAGGACGTGGTCTCGGTAGGGGAACTGGAGCACGGTCGAGGTGATGGAGATGCCGCGCTTCTGCTCCATCTCCATCCAGTCCGATGTGACGCGGCGCCGCTCGCCCCGTGCCTTCACCGCGCCCGCCGACTGCACCGCGCCGCCGTACAGGAGGAACTTCTCCGTGAGCGTGGTCTTGCCGGCGTCCGGGTGGCTGATGATCGCGAACGTGCGGCGGCGAGCGGCCTCGTCCGAAGGGGTCAGAGCGCTCGTCGACATCGGCCCAGTATGTCGGCGAGGGCCTCGTGACCGTGCGGCCCCGGAGGACCGCACGGCCACGACTCCTCACCGCTACGGGGTCGCCGGCGCAAGCGGCTCGTAGTCCGGCGGCGCCTCGCTCTCGGGCGTGGTCTCGTAGATCGTCGACGTGCCTTCGTCGTCGAAGGCCGGGAAGCTCTCCTCGGGCCAGTCGCCGAGCAGGTAGCGCTTGCCACCTTCGACGAAGTGCCAGAGGCCCTTGCCCTCCTTGCGCAGCTCGTCGGGCCCGGTGGCGTCGGGGTCCCACCAGATGCGGGCGATGTTGTCGACGCCCTCCCAGTCGTCGCCCTCGATCCCGGGCCAGCGATCGTGCTGCCCCCACGAGACCGAGGCGGCGGTGAGGTAGTCCGGCGTCGGCTCGAGCCGGAACAGCGCGTCGGCGAAGGACTGGCGCGTGAGGTTCGGCCCGACCTCCTGGAGCACGGTGAACAGGAGCTCCGGCGCCGGGAAGATCACCTCCACGTAGCCGTCCGCCTTCGCCTTCTCGCCGTAGAACCACTCGTAGTCGTACCGGGCCCCCGCGTTCTCGTTCTTCACCCGCGCTGCCAGGGCGGTGAGGCCGAAGGCGTGCTTCCACTGCTCCTGGTCGTAGGAGCGAGAGAACGCGTTCGTGTCGACGAGGGCGGAGATGTTCAGGAACCACTCCGGGAAGTAGTCCTGCTGGGTGGCAGCCTTGGTGAACTCGCGCGGCGCGACCGGATCTCCCGCGAACACCACGGTGGTGACACCCGCGTCCTTCATCCGGGCGATGGCGTTGACCGCCGTCTCCTGGAGGGTGCTCGGGTCGAGGGCGTACGGGACGCTCTCCATCTCGATGCCGGCGTCCTTGTACGCATCGATGGTCTTCTGCGCGTTGTCGGCCGACGACGGGTCGTCCGTCTCGATGTGGAGGTAGGCGAACTTGCGCTCCTTGCCCTGGAGCTCAGGATCGCCGGCGAACTCGGCCTTGTGGCCCGCGACCTCCTTGGCGAGCACCTCCACGTTGTGGGCGCGGGCCTGCTCGTTGGTGAGGCCGACATCGATGCCGTAGGGAGCGCGGTCCTCGCGCTGCTGCTGGTTGCCGGTGGCGCACGAGATGCACGAGATGTGGCGCGCCGCCAGCTCCTCACCGAACGCCTGGGTGAGGATCGGGCCGCCCAGCACGAGGAAGGGCTTCAGGTCCTCGGCGATCTTCACGGCGTCGGCACGGGCGGTGGTGGCATCGGTCGCCAAGCCCTGGCTCTGGTAGTACTCGACCTCGACCTTGCGGCCGTAGGTCTCGAAGTACGTCTGCAGCAGGGCGAACTGCTTGTTCTGCGTGTCCATCTGGTCGGCGTTGGTGTCCTCCACCGCCACCGCGTCGGTGATGTACTTCACCACCGGGTCGGCCTCCGGCGCGAGGTAGCGCACGACCTTGATCGTGTCGGCGGTCACCCCTTCCTCGGTGGCTCCGCCGTTGTCGCCCTCGAAGGGGAGGTAGCACGGGGCGGCGCTGACGTCCGGGATCGCGACGGTGCCGCGCTCGGTGTCGCAGCGGTCGCCCCACTCGAGGTCGTCGGTGAGCCCAGAGGCCTCGCCGTCCGCCCAGCTGAAGGGGTAGATCGGGTCCCCGTCGGCGTTCGTCACGTCGGTCGCCTGCTCGCTGGGGCCCTTGTCGCCTCCGTCGTCGGCCTCGTCGTCGTCACCACCCCCGGCGATGACGAGGCCGGCGATGATGGCCGCGACCGCCACGATGGCGATGATCGGCCCCCATCGGCGCATTCCTCCTCCGCCCCCTGAGCTGGAGGTCTGGTCGGTGGCTGGTTCCATGTGGTTGCTCCCCCTGGGTGTTGCTTCGGTCGTTGGCTGGCTGGGTCAGGTCTGGTCGGCTTGCCTCGGTCAGGGTGCGGCGTCGGATGGTCCGGCGAGCGCCCCCGAGCGAGCGAGGACCTCGGCGTTGGTGCCGAGGTAGGACTCCACGACGCTCGGGTCGATGAGCACGTGGTCGGGCGGGCCCTCCGCGATCACGCGTCCCTGGTCCATCGCGATGAGGCGGTCGGACACGCCCGAGATCAGCGGCATGTCGTGCTCGATCACCACCAGCGCGGCGCCCAGGCCGTCGCGGATGCGCAGGAGCAGTGGTGCGAGCGCCTCGGTCTCGCGCTGGGCGATGCCGCTCGACGGCTCGTCGAAGAGGATCACCGTCGGGCGGTGGGCGACGACGCAGGCGAGGTCGACGACACGGCGCGACCCGGTGGACAGCTCGCGGAGGAACTTCGTGCGGAACGCGCCGAGGCCCATCAGCTCCACCAGCTCGTCGACGCGCTTGGCCACCTTCTGCTCGGCGTCGTAGCTGTTGGGCAGGTGGAGGGCGGCGCTGAGGGGGTCCTTGCTCGTGACGAACCGTTCGAGGCTCACCGCCAGCGCCTCGTCGACCGTCATGGCCGGGAAGAGCCGAGCATCCTGGAAGGACCGTCCCAGTCCGCGACGCGCCCGGTGGCTCGGCGACAGCGAGGAGATGTCGTGCTCGGCCAGCAGGATGCGTCCGTGGTCGGCGGGCGTGAACCCCGACACCACGTCGAACAGCGTGGTCTTGCCGGCGCCGTTCGGTCCGATGATCCCGACCACCTCGCCGCGCGCGACCTCGATGGACACGCCATCGACGGCGCGGAGCCCGCCGAACGAGCAGGTGAGGTCCACGGTCTGGAGCGCCGGGCCCGCCGGGGAGTCGGCGACCTCGACGTCGCCGTTGGTCACCGCCTTGGCCCGGGCCGGCGTGCGAGCGCCGGGCCCGGCGGTGGCCTTGCTCGCGCCCTCGAGGAACACCGAACGGAGGAGGTCGGGGCGCTCGAGCAGGTCGGCGGTGGCGCCCGAGAAGCGGATCTCGCCCTTCTCCATGAAGTACGCGGTCTCGGCGACGGTCAGGGCCACGTTCACCGACTGCTCCACGAGGATGATCGTCGTGCCCCGCTCGCGCAGGTCGCGCAGGATCGGCAGGAGCTGCTCCACGATCACCGGCGCGAGGCCGATCGACAGCTCGTCGATCATCAGGAGCCGTGGCGACGACAGGAAGGCCATGCCGAGCGCCAGCTGCTGCTGCTGACCGCCCGAGAGGTTGGCCGCGGGTTCCGACTGGCGGTCGGCGAGCACCGAGAACACCTCGAGGACGCGTTCGATCGCCGCGCGCGACGCGGCGGTGTCGTGGCGGTGGAGCCAGCTGGCGACCTCGAGGTTCTCCCTCACCGACAGCGACGGGAACGTCCCGACGCCGCCCGGCACCTGGAGGACGCCGCGCCCGGCGATCTCGGCGGGCGGGGTGGCCGTCATGTCGACGCCGTCGAAGATGATCGCGCCGCGGTCTGCCTCCACGATGCCCGAGATCGTCCGGAGGAGCGTCGACTTGCCAGCGCCGTTGGTGCCGAGCAAGGCGATGATCTCGCCTTCGTCCACCTCGAGGCTCACGTCGAACAGCACCTGCACGCCGCTGTAGCTCACGTCGAGGTTCCGGATGAGGAGCAGCTTCGAGCGACCCTGCCGGCGTTCGTACGCGGCCTCGGACCGGGC
>JBJMHD010000076.1:0-8725 GCA_045807565.1 Acidimicrobiales bacterium
GCGCCTGTGCACTCGGGATGTTCGCCGACAACGACGTCGCCCGGCGGCTCTACCACCGGCTGGGTTACACCACCGGGATGGAGTGGACCTCGCGCTGGTTCGGCACCTGACCAGTGCCTAGGGTGAGAGCACCTGCACTCGAGCGAAAGGCCGACGATGTCCACGATCAGCAACGGTCCGGTGAACCTCCACGTGGAGGACAGCGGCGGCGACGGCCGCCCCGTCGTCCTCGTCCACGGTTGGCCGCTCAGCGGCGCGTCCTGGTCGGGCCAGCTGCCCGCCCTCACCGAGGCCGGCTACCGCGTCGTCACCTACGACCGCCGCGGTTTCGGCCAGAGCGACAAGCCGGGCGAGGCCTCGACCTACGACTACGACACCCTGACCGGCGATCTGGCGGCCGTGGTCGACGGTCTCGACCTGCGCGACGTCACCCTCGTGGGCTTCTCGATGGGCGGGGGCGAGGTGGCCCGCTACCTCGGCAGGCACGGCGCCGACCGCATCCACAGCGCGGTGTTCGCGGCCGCCATCCCGCCCTGCCTGGCGCTCGACGCCGACCACCCCGACGGCGCCCTCGACGACGACACGGTCGCCGGCTTCCAGAGCGCCCTCGAGGCCGACCCGCGCGGCTTCCTCGACGGCTTCACCCGCAACTTCTTCAGCGCCGGCAGCGAGATGAAGGTCAGCGAGGACCAGCAGCAGGAGGCGCTCGGCCTCGCGCTGCAGGCCGACGTGCACGCCGCCCGCGAGTGCATCCGCTCGTGGACCACCGACTTCACCGACGACCTGGCCAAGATCACCGTGCCGACCCTCGTCATCCACGGCGACTCCGACGGCATCGTGCCCTTCGAGAAGTCCGGTGAGCGCACCGCGGCGCAGGTGGCCGGCAGCGAGCTGCACGTCGTCGGGGGCGGGCCGCACGGCATCAACACCTCGCACACCGAGGAGTTCAACCGCGAGCTGCTGGCGTTCCTCGAGCGCTGACGGCATCCCAACTTTTTCGCCCGGTGCGGGAAACCTTGCCTTCGCACCCCAACTGTTCTGGTGCGGAGGTCAAGCTTCCTGCACCGGGCGGGAAAGTTGTCGCTCCGGGCGGGGTCAGCTCTGGTTCGGGTTGATCTCAGGCGATCCCTGCTCGGGGGGCGCGGATGCCGGGGGGCGGCTGTCGATGCCCGCCTCCTTGCGCTGCTGCGCGGTGATCGGCGCGGGGGCGTCGGTGAGCGGGTCGTAGCCGCCGCCGGACTTCGGGAACGCGATGACGTCGCGGATCGACTCGAAGCCGCCGAGCAGCATGACGATGCGGTCCCAACCGAAGGCGATGCCGCCGTGCGGCGGGGCGCCGAACGCGAACGCGTCGAGCAGGAAGCCGAACTTCTCCTGGGCGTCCTGCGCGGACAGGCCCATCACCTTGAAGACCCGCTCCTGCACGTCGCGGCGGTGGATACGGATGGACCCGCCACCGATCTCGTTGCCGTTGCAGACCATGTCGTAGGCGTACGCGAGCGCCGGCCCGGGGTCGCTGTCGAAGGTGTCGAGGAACTCGGCCTTGGGCGAGGTGAACGCGTGGTGCACGGCGGTCCAGGCGCCGGCGCCGACCGCCACGTCACCGGCGGCCACCGCGTCGGCGGCCGGCTCGAACAGCGGCGCGTCGATGACCCACAGGAAGCTCCACGCCGACTCGTCGATGAGCTCGCAGCGTCGGCCGATCTCGAGCCGGGCGGCGCCGAGCAGGCTGCGCGAGGCCTTGGGGGCACCGGCCGCGAAGAAGACGCAGTCGCCTGGCTGCGCCCCCACGTGCTCGGCCAGGCCGGCGAGCTCGCTCTCGGACAGGTTCTTGGCCACCGGCCCGGTGAGGGTGCCGTCGGGCTGCACCAGCACGTAGGCCAGGCCACGGGCCCCGCGCTGCTTGGCCCACTCCTGCCAGGCGTCGAGCTGCTTGCGGGGCTGGCCCGCGCCACCGGGCATGACGACCGCACCGACGTAGTCGCTCTGGAAGACCTGGAACGGGGTGTCGGCAAAGTACGCCGTGCACTCGACGAGCTCGACGCCGAAGCGCAGGTCGGGCTTGTCGGTGCCGTAGCGCTTCATCGCCTCGGCGTAGGTCATCTGGGGGAACGGGGTACGCAGCTCCACCCCGATGAGCTCCCAGATCTCGCGCACGATCGCCTCGCCCAGCTCGAGCACGTCGGCCTGCTCGACGAAGCTCATCTCGATGTCGAGCTGGGTGAACTCGGGCTGCCGGTCGGCGCGGAAGTCCTCGTCGCGGTAGCAGCGGGCGATCTGGTAGTAGCGCTCCATGCCGGCCACCATGAGCAGCTGCTTGAACAGCTGCGGGCTCTGCGGCAGGGCGTACCAGGAGCCGGGCGCCAGGCGCGCCGGCACCAGGAAGTCGCGGGCGCCCTCAGGGGTCGACCGGGTCAGCGTGGGTGTCTCGATCTCGACGAAGTCGCGGGCCTCGAGCACGCGCCGGGCCGCGGCAGACACCTTGGAGCGCAACCGGATGGCGTGCCCCGCCGAGTGCACGCCCGGGCGGCGCAGGTCGAGGTAGCGGTGCTTGAGGCGCGCCTCCTCGCCGACCGTGACCCGCTCGTCGACCTGGAACGGCAGCGCCGCCGAGGCGTTGAGCACCTCGATCCGGCTGGCCACGACCTCGACCTCGCCGGTGGGCAGGTCGGGGTTGACGTTGCGCTCGTCGCGCGCGGTGACCTCGCCGACGACCTTGACGACGTACTCGCTGCGCAGGTCGTGAGCGGCACCGGTGAGCACCTCGTCGCGCGCGACCACCTGCACGATGCCGCTGGCGTCGCGCAGGTCGATGAAGGCCACGCCCCCGTGATCACGCCGCTTCGCCACCCACCCGGTGAGGGTGACGGTCTGGCCGGTGTGGGCGGCACGCAGGGTGCCGGCCTCGTGGGTGCGGAGCACAGGGGGTCCTTCGGGTCGGGAGACTTCGTTCGGATGCCGGGCACGCGCCGCTCGCTGTCGGCCGCCGGTCCCCGGGCCGGGCCAGTCTACGGAGGTCGGCGGCCCTGCTCCGAACAGGTTCTGGCACGCTCACCGCGAGGGCAGGAGGCACAGCTCGTTGCCCGAGGGGTCGGTGACCACGCGCCACGGCAGGTCGCCCCAGTCCGGATGGAGCTCGCGTCCACCCAGCTCGAGAACGCGGGCCACGACGGCGTCCGGGTCGTCGCCCGGGTCGAGGCGGATGTCGAGGTGCAGGCGGTTCTTGACGCCCGCGCGCTTGGGCGCCGGCTGCGGGCAGAGCTCGAGCAGCACGCCACGGCCCGACGGGTGCCGCAGCGCCGCCGGCATCGCCGAGGGCACCGGCTCCCAGCCGGACAGCTCGGCCCAGAAGACGGCGTCTCGCGCCGGGTCGGCACTGTCGAGCGGCAGCGCGGCGATCGGCCCGGAGCTGGCGTACTCCGGGCGGTCCTCCATGACGCAGAACGGGTTGCCCTCCGGGTCGGCGAGCACCACCCACGGCACGTCCCCCTGGCCGATGTCGAGGTGGTAGGCCCCCAGGTCGAGCGCCCGCTGCACGACCTCGGCCTGGCGCGGACCGCCGCTGAGGTCGAGGTGCAGCCGCGGGTCGGGACCCACCGGCTCCGGGACCCGCTGGAAGCAGAGGTCGAGCACCAGCCCTTCGGGCACGGTGAGCCGGGTCTCGAAGGCGTCGGCGTCGTCGAGGAGGGTCGGCCCCGCGTCGAGCAGGCTCTCCCAGAAGCCACCGAGCACCGTCGGGTCCTGCGCGTCGACGACGAGGTTCTCGAGGTACATCTGCCGTTCGTACCACGCGCCACGCCCATCATCGACTCGTTGATGCGGGTGAGGTCGTGTCAGGCTGGTGACCATCATGCCCACCCCCCTCCCCCGGCGCACGGCGCTGCGGTCCGCCGCCGCTGCGGTGGTGGCCGCCGCGACCGCCGGTGTCGTGGCCTCCTGCAGCGAGCCGGCGGGCGACCCGAACGCCCTCGGAGCGGGTGCGCCCGGCGCAGGCGAGGACCGCCCGCGCGGGCACCACGTGACCCCGGGTGCCGAGACCTCCGCGAACACCCTCGACCCTCGCACGGGTGGCGCCCCGGATGCGACCCTGGCGGCGTCGCGGGCGCTGCTCGCGGCTGCGAGCATCGTCGTCCTCAGCTCCGGCGGCGAGCGCGACCTGAAGGCGGCCACCGCCGCAGCGAGGGCGCTCGGCATCCCCCTGCTCGTGTTCGGGCCTGATGTCGCGGCCGAGCTCGACCGGCTCGGCACCAGGACCGTCGTGCGCTGGTCGGGGAATGCCGGGGCAGCGACACCCTCGGCTGGTGGGACGACCACACCGCTGCCGACGACCTTCGGCGAGCGCGAGGTGGTGGATGCCGGCGACGTCGGCGACCTGACCGACCTGCCCGGGCTGCCGCTGACCCCGCCGCGCAACCGTGGCACCGTGCTCGTGCTCACGGGGACCAGCGTGCCGGCGGGCATCGAGGCGACCCTCGCGGCCGTGGGAGCCACCCGGGTGACGGTGACCGGCACCGACCCGCGCACCACCAAGGAGGCTCGCGCCGCCCTCCGTGCGGCGGCCGACACCGCCGTGCTGGGGATCGGCACCGGGCTGGGCCCCGCCCAGCGGTTCGCCCAGCGGGTGCGCACCGCCCGCCACGCCGCCGAGCTGCCCGGCGGGGGCCTGCTGCCGTTCCCCGACCGGCAGATGGTGGCGCTCTACGGGCACCCGCAGACGGCGGCGCTCGGGATGCTCGGCGAGCAGCCGGCCGCCGAGGCGGTGCGCCGGGTCCGGACCCTGGCCGACGAGTACCAGCAGCTGACCGACACGACCGTGGTGCCGGCGTTCGAGCTGATCGCCACGGTGGCCGCCGGGGCAGCGCAGAAGGACGGCTCCTACTCGCGGCGCACGCCGGTGAGCGTGCTCCTGCCCTGGGTGGAGGCCGCGGAGGCGGCCGGCACCTACGTCGTGCTCGACCTGCAGCCGGGGCGCGACGACTTCCTCACCCAGGCCCAGGCCTACGAGGAGCTGCTCCGGCGCCCGTGGGTGGGCCTCGCGCTCGACCCCGAGTGGCGCCTCCAGCCCGGCGAGAAGCCGCTGCGCCAGATCGGGCACGTCGACATCGACGAGGTCAACGCGGTCGGCGCCTGGCTCGCCGGCCTCGTCCGTGCGCACGACCTGCCACCGAAGGTGCTCACCGTGCACCAGTTCAGCCGTGCCATGGTGCGCCACCGCGAGCGGCTCGACACCTCCCTCGACGAGGTGCAGTGGCTCGTGCATGCCGACGGCCAGGGCGGCCAGAACGCGAAGCAGGGCACCTGGTCGGCCCTCAAGCGCGACCTGCCTGCCGGGGTGTGGCTCGGCTGGAAGAACTTCACCGACGAGGACAGCCCGATGCTCGTCCCCGAGCAGACGATCGCGCAGGTGCACCCGACTCCGCAGTTCGTCTCGTACCAGTGACCGGAGCCCTCCGGCTCGTCCGGCCACGCCGACGGGTCAGGTCGCGGCGCCGGCGACGTCCCAGGTGATGAGCACGACGGTGATGGCGAACAGGGCGACCAGGGGCGACAACAGGGGGAGGTCGGCCACCGCCTCGCCCCGCCACGCGCTGGTCCGCCGGATCGTGCCCACCGGCAACCCCTGCACCACGTGCTCCTGCTCCAGGCTCCACACCGACGAGCGTCGGAACGCATGGGTGACACCGGCGGCCTCGATCGACCAGTCCTTGCGGCCGATCCGCCGCGCCGACGCGACGAGCTCGCCGGCGTCGTCGACCAGCGTGCAGGAGGTGGCCCACATCGAGGACCGCACCTGATAGCGGCGGCCGTCCACGACGAGTGCCCCGCCACCGCGCCACAGCGACCCGTCGAAGACCGCCAGCGGTCGGCCGTCGGCGGTGATGTCGTAGTCGTTGCGCCACACGCTCCTGCGGTGGGCCTGCATCATGCGGGTCACGCTAGCTGGGCCAGGCCGCTTCAGGGCGACCGCCACCTCGGTGCAGGCGGCGCCTCCGTGGGCGGTGTGGGTGGCGCTCAGCCCATCGCGGCCTCGAGCCGCTTTGCCAGGCCGGGCCACATGCTGGCGCTGAAGCCGGCCGTCAGGTGGTGCTCGTCGCGGTACATGATCTGCCCTGTCGCAGAGACCACCTGGCAGCGTTTCGTCGGGCAGATGACGTCGGTCATGTCGACGTGGCGGACGGCCTTCGGTGCGGCCGCCTCCTCCGCCGCGACGAGGACGGCATCCAGGCGGGTCGAGCGGGAACGGGAGAAGGAGCAGGCCTCGACGTCCCGGCGGTGCTCCGAGAGGCAGGACGGCACGTCGCCCCCCGGCCATGGGACGTCCTCCATGACGACGATGCGGGAAGTGACCCGGCGCAGCCGGTCGAACGTGCGCTCGGCGCCCGCCTCCCACACCGCACCCACCGTCGACGACGTGACGGGCGAGCCGTCGGACCGGAGGGTGGAGCCCCGGTAGGCCATCCACCGCCCGATGACGACGGCGTCCAGACCGTCGATCGACTCGAGCCGGTCGAGGAGGTGCTCACGCCACGTGGTGCACGCGTCGTAGGCGGAGCTCGTGCCCGGCCGGAGCACCGTGACATCGACCACGGCACAGCCGCTCTTGCCGAAGAAGTACAGGGTCCAGCCGCGCTCCTCGGCGGCCTTGCGCAGAGCCGGGTACCAGGCGGTCGCATGCGAGTCACCGATCAGGGCGATGGTGCGCTCGGCCCCGGAGGCCGGGCCCACCCTGCAGTCCGCGGACGGGGGCACCGCTGTGGGCGCGTAGCCGACGTAGCACGGCGAGACCCCTCGAGGCTCGTCGGCACGCGCCTCCTTCGGTGTGTTCGGCTCGCGGAGCGCGGCGGGGTCGACCACGAGGGCGCCGGCGGTCGGCCGCGCCGCCGGGCCCTCCTTCGCATCCGCCGGGCCCTCCTTCGCATCCGCCGGGCTCGCCTTCGCCTCCGTCGGCCCTGGTGCGGTCGCACCGCTCTGCGGCGCCGCGACAGTGGAGTCCTCCCCGCTCGCCGGGACGGAGACCACGAGGGCGACGCTCGCCGCCAAGGAGGTCGCCACCAGCACCCCACCGGCAACGAGCGACCGACGCCTCGAGACCGTCAGGAAGCGGACCTTTCGGAGGGGCTGCTCGACGAGGTGGTGGCTGGCCGCGGCGAGCACGAAGGAGATCGCCACCGCCAGGGCGACCACCGACCAGGACGCCCTCGACGTGGCCGTGCCGTCGTCGCCGAACGTCTCCTCGCCCCACGTCGCGGTGGCCAGCACGAGCACCGGCCAGTGCCAGAGGTACCAGGCGTAGGAGACCCGTCCGACGTAGCGGGGCACCGGGCGGGACAGCGTGCTCGAGACCACCCCGTCGGGGAGCCGGGCGCCGGCCGCGATCAGCAGCGCTGTGCCCAGCACGGGCACGAGCGCGGCCGTGCCGGGGAACGGCGTGGACTCGTCCATGGCCAGGGCGGACCCGAGCACCATGGCCACGCCGAGCAGCGCCGCACCCTCGGCAGCACGGCGGGTCAGCATGGGGAGCAGCGGACGCGCCAGCGCGAGTGCTGCGCCGACCCCCAGCTCCCAGGCACGGGTGTGCAGGCCGAAGTAGGCGAACGGGCTCGTCGCATCGGTCTGCTTCCACGAGAGCCACAGCGAGGCGACGATCACGACCCCGAGGGCAAGGGCGATCCTGCGGAGCACCACCGGCCACGCCCGCAGCGCCAAGCCGGTGGTGCCCACGAGCAGCAGCAGCAGCAGCGGCCACACGAGGTAGAACTGCTCCTCGACCGCCAACGACCAGTAGTGGAGCAGCGGCGACGGGTCCTTCCCTGCGAGGTAGTTCGTCGCGTCGAACGCGAACTTCCCGTTCGACATGTACAGCGCGGTTGCGATCGCGTCACTGCGGAACCCGACCAGCGACAGCGGCGGCGCGATGACCTTCATCAGGAGCACCGTCGCGACGAGCACGAGCACCGACGCCGGGAGCAGGCGCCGCACGCGGCGGCTGTAGAAGCCGGCGAGAGAGAAGCGGCCGTGGTCGCGCACCTCACCCACGAGGAGACCGGTGATGAGGAAGCCGGAGACGACGAAGAAGACGTCCACGCCGATGTACCCGCCGGTGAGCGGTGCCCAGCGCGCGTGGTACAGGACCACGAGCGCGACCGCGAGTGCACGAATGCCTTCGATGTCGGTGCGGAAGCCGCGGGCGACCGTCGGTGCTGGCCGCGGGTCGTCGGGTCTCGCGTCGCCGAGATCAGCCTCGAGCTCGGTCAGCGACGTCGACGTCATCAGGTCCTCCACCCCAGCGCGCCGAGATCCACGCCGAGCAGCGCAGCGAGGTCGGCGTTGTCGGTGGCGTAGCGATCGCCGACGAGCTCGCGCACGCGTGCTTCGACCTCCGTCGGACGGCTCCAGGCCGTGTCCGCACGATCGAGCTTCCGCAGGATGCGAGCGGCCGGCGAGCGGAGTCGGAGGTTCACGAGAGGCTCCTCGGGCATGCGCTCGAAGCGCGAGAGGGCGTTGACGCGTCGCATCACGCTCACGCTTCGATCGGAGAGGCCGCGGTTCACGAGTGATCGCTCGTCGCCGGCAGGCGCAAGTCCATCGACGCCGACGAACTCGCACAGCGCGTCGAGCGTCGGCTGCGGATCGCAACGGAAGTCCTCGTACGTCGTGACGAGGACGCGGTCGTCACCGAGTCGCTTGCGGTAGTGCCGCACGAGGGGCGCATAGGCCAGGTGCT
>JBJMHD010000077.1:0-13692 GCA_045807565.1 Acidimicrobiales bacterium
GGTGCTTTTTGCGCAGCATGTGCGCAAAAAGCACCACAGATCCCGGGAACGTCCTGCGGCCGGGTGTGCGAGCCTGAGCCGATGGCTGACCTTCTGGAGATCGCGGAGCGGTTGTGGAACGGCGAGGGGTCCACCGACGTCGGCGGGCACCACCCGGTCACGCAGGACCTCGGGCTGGCGGAGGTCGCCGAGCGCACCGCGTTCAGCGCCTCGTTCGGGAACATCTGCGCCTTCTCCACCGACGATGGCCTGCTCCTCGTGGACACCGGCAACCAGGTGATGGCGGCCAGCAACCACGAGCGCATCCGCGGCTGGGACGCCGAGCGGCTGAGCACGGTGGTGTACACGCACGGCCACATCGACCACGTCTTCGGCATGGCTCCCTTCGAGGAGGAGGCGCAGGAGCGACGCTGGGCACCGCCCCACGTCGTCGCCCACGAGCTCGTCCCGCCGCGGTTCGAGCGCTACGTGCTCACCGCTGGCTACAACGGCGTGATCAACCAGCGGCAGTTCCAGTTCGGCAAGCCCTACTGGCCCACCGACTACCGCCACCCCGACGAGGTCTACCGGCTCCACCACAGCCTCGACGTGGGCGGTGAGACCTGGGAGCTCCACCACGACAAGGGGGAGACCGACGATGCGACCTGGGTGTGGAACCCCGGTCGCAAGGTCCTGTGCACCGGCGACCTCTTCATCTGGGCGAGCCCGAACTGCGGCAACCCCCAGAAGGTCCAGCGGTACCCGCGGGAGTGGGCGATCGGCCTCCGCAAGATGGCCGACCTGGGCGCCGAGGTGCTGCTGCCCGGCCACGGGTTCCCGATCCTCGGCGCTGATCGGATCCGCCAGGCGTGCTCGGACGCGGCGGAGCTGCTCGAGTCGCTCGTCGAGCAGACGCTCGCGCTGATGAACGAGGGCGCTCGCCTCGACGACATCGTGGCCACCGTCAAGGCTCCCGAGCACCTGCTCGAGAAGCCCTACCTCCGCCCGGTGTACGACGAGCCCGAGTTCGTCGTGCGCAACCTGTGGCGCCTCTACGGCGGTTGGTACGACGGCAACCCCGCGCGCCTCAAGCCGCCGACCGACGCCGCCATCGCCTCCGAGATGGCGAGCCTCGCGGGCGGCGCGTCACGGCTGGCCGAGCGAGCGGCCGAGCTGGCCGCCGCGGGTGACCTGCGGCTGGCGGGCCACCTCGCCGAGCTCGCCGCTCAAGCCGCCCCCGACGACCCGGGGGTCCACAAGGTGCGAGCCGACGTGTTCGGCCGCCGCGCCGCCGAGGAGCGCAGCACGATGAGCAAGGGCGTGTTCAGCTGGGCCGAGCGCGAGAGCAGGGAGCGCGCTACGACGTGAAGTCAGGTCGGTTGCCTCGCAACGACCCCGAACGGCCCTTGGGCTCCTCCCAGTCCTCCTGCCGGCCCAGCGCGGTGAGGTCGAGGAAGTAGTACGACCCTCCCGTGGACTCCAGCCCCCGCGCGTACACCGAGTAGGTGCGGAAGATCCGGTCGTCCACGCGGAGGAAGCACGTGCGACCCGGCATGTCGTAGGGCTGCTCGGAGTCGCGCATGCTCTCCTCGCCCCGTGCGGCGTACTCGTCGAGCGTGCGGAAGTTGTAGGCGTCGAACCCGCGAGACGCGTCGATCGTCGCGCCGAAGTCGTAGGAGAAGTCGCCGTCGTTGGTGGAGTACCACGCGATGTGGTCCCAGCCGCGCTGCGACTTCCACGCCTCGAGCTTGGCGAGCGGCGCCCGTGAGGCCATCGCGTAGGTGGTGTCACGCGTGCGCAGGTGCTCCAGGAACCCCGGAGAGATCTCGTCGGTGCCGGCGGTGCAGCTCGGGCACCCCTCCTCCCATTCGGGATGGAACATGAAGTGGTACAGGATCAGCTGCGGGCGTCCCTCGAACAGATCGGCGAGGGATCGCTCCCCGTCGGGCGCCTCGAACGTATAGCCCTTGGTCACCTCGACCATCGGCAGCTGACGCCGCTCGGTGTTGAGGGCGTCTCGGGCGCGCGTGGCCGCCTTCTCCCTCTCGAGGAGCGCACGGCGGGCCTCGTGCCACTCCGTGTCGGTGACGATCTTGGGCAGGCTCATGCCACCTCCGACGACATCAGCCCGCCGAACTGATCGGTGCTCCCTACTCCTCGAGGCCGACGGGCTTCCCGTCGATGATCTGGTCGAGGTACTCGCTGAGGCCGTAGCCCTTGCGACCGTCCTCCGCCGTCCACTCGGTCATGCCCTCGGAGATCCGGGTGACGAGCATGTCGCCGGTGTCGGGATCCGGGCGGCGGTTGCGGAGGGGGATCAGGTCGAGCACCGAGCCGGTGAACGTCCACTGCTTTCCCTCGCGCGAGGTGAGCACGCCGGAGATCTCCTGGTGGTAGGTGTCGTCGCCCACCCACTGCGTCTCCATCTGGAAGTCCGTGCACAGGTGGAGCTTCCCGTCCTCCCACACGAACCCGCCCCGCGTGCCGTCGCTGTCGCGGCGGGCCACCCGTGACCCCATGAAGCCGAAGTCGGGACCGAAGTTCGCGGTGAGCCAGCGGTAGTACCAGGGCGCCTGCCAGTAGCGCGGTCCCCACGAGTGGTCGCGCAAGCCGTAGCCGTCGAGCTCCCACTCCTCGTCGCCGACTCGGATGCGTCCCGTGCCGGCGATGAGCTGCTCGTAGTGGCCTTTGGCGAACTCCTCGCCGGGCTTCTCGTGCGGCTCGTCCGGCTCACCGCCGAACATGTCGGACACGCCCGTGTAGTGGATCTCCACCTCGCACTCGGCGTAGGGGTTCTCGGTGAACGCCTTCTTCGGGTCGGCCATCTGGAGGGGATCGTCGAGGACCACGACCTTGCCGGTGTACGAGACGTCGATGCGCTTGAACGGCTCGAGCACCTCGAACCTGATCCCGCCGGCGTCGAAGGCGTCGTTGTCGGAGATCTCCGCTCGCTTGAACATGAACGCCACCCGCCCGCCGGGCAGGTAGATGCACACCGTCATCTCGGCGTACCCCTCGTTGGCCCGGTTGCCGCACCGGAACCACCCGCCCACGCCCTCCTTCGGGTCGTAGAGGTTGAAGTACATGCTCTCGTTGAAGTTCGGCTCTGGGCCCAGCTCGTGCATGTACTCGTCGTGCGGTTCCAGTCGGACGGCCATGCGGCGCACGGTACTTGACTGCTCGGTCAAGTGCGCCGGTGCGGCAGCGATGGCGCCGACCCGTCAGGGGCCGAGGGCGGCCGCGCGGAGGTGGTCGACGAGGACGGGCAGGGGAGTGGCGGCGTTGAGGCCGCTGGTCGATGGCATGACGTAGGCGGGCCGGCCTCCGACGTCCTGCGGCTGCCAGCCGGGACCGGCTCGACGGTCGACGGCCGCCCGCCAACCAGCCAGCCCGACGAAGCACACCGCGGCCGGCCGGAGCCACGCGCACAGGCGGTGCAGGCGCTCGAGGCCGGAGCGGTACTCCTCACCGGTGAGCTCCGCGGCTCGTGGCGTCGCGCGCTTCACGAGATCGGTCATGCCGACGCCGTGCTCCCGGAGGGCGTGGCGACCGTCCCGGTCGCGGGTGACGAGTCCGGCCGTCAGCGCGGCGGGCCAGAAGCGGTTTCCCGGCGTGACGTAGCCGACTCCGGCCGTCGCCGCGTGCACGCTCGGGTTCAGCCCGCACACGAGGAGCCGCATCCCGCTGGCGACGAAGTCGGGGAGCGTCGGCGCTCGACGGGCACGGACGGTGAAGGCGGGGTCGTCGTCGCCGCGACCATCACGGCACAGCTCGTCGACGACGAAGCCGGCGCCGTGCAGGACGTCTCGGATCCGCTCGTCTGCCCACATCGAGAACCAGCGTCCCGGTAGGTCCTCGTCGGGGAAGAGCTGGTACCCCTCGTCGTCGTCGCCGGCGAGGAGGGTCACCTCGATCGGCGCGTCCGGCACGAGGGCGTGGTGGAGGTCGTTGCATGCCATCGGCACCTCGTCCTGCCTCAGGTGGAGGTAGGTGTTGCGCGCCCACCCCGCCGCCAGCGCGCCCCGTCGGAAGGGCAGGGCGGCGAGATCGGCCTGCACCGGGAGGCAGCCGGTGGCGACCTCCCGCGTGCGTCGCACCATCGCCATGGCGCCGTCGAGGGCCACGACCGGTGCACCGAGCGCGGCCGTGTACCAGCCGGGACCACATCCGAGGTCCACCGCCACGCCCGAGGGGCGCCGTCGGCCGAGGGCCTCGGCCTGGGGCAGGAACCGGGGCCGGCGCCGTGCCTCGTACCGCGCGCTCTCCTGCTCGTACACGTCGATCGTGGCGCGGTCCACCGCCTGCAGGCTCGCGCGCGGCGCGGTGTGTCGCGATGGCGCCCGCCCAGCGGGCGCCATCGTCACAGGCCGCGGGGTGGTCAGGCTGCGGGGTGGTCAGGCTGCGGGGTGGTGGACGACGCGGTCGCGCAGGGCGGCCAGCCGGAAGCGGGTGGCCGGCGTGGCGGTGAGGGCGGCGGTGTCGGCGTAGGCGGCCTCGACGACGGAAGCCGAGCGGTCGTCGGCCATGGCGTTCAGCCCCATGGCCGAGAGCGTGCCCGCGCTGGGCTCGATCCGGATCACCTCGGTGCCGGCGTCGCGCAGCCGACGGACCTCGCGGTCGAGCCGGCGGTGCATCGCCCACCGCATCGGCGCGTCGGCGCGGCTCGAGCGGCCGTGCGCCGCCGACATCGGGGCGACGACGATCACGAGGTCGAGCCCGGTGGAGGCGAGCACGTCGGCGTTCGTGGTGGAGTGCACGCCTCCGTCCACGTACTGCTTGGTGCCGATGGTGACCGGCGCGAAGTAGGCGGGGATGGCGCAGCTGGCTGCCACCGCGGCGGCGAGGGTGGCGGGCGGCGAGCCCGGCCGTCCGAACACCACCCGGCGGCCGTGGTCGCGCCTCGCCGCGCAGATCCAGAGCCCGTCGGGCCACGCCGGGCTCAGCTCGTCGAGGACCCTCGTGCGCTCCTGGAGGTCGAAGCGCCCCGAGGGGAGCAGCGTGCTGGCGGCCGCGGCCGGGCGGAGCGCCCAGGGCCGGCGAGCCGACCGGGCGAGCAGCGCGGCGCTGGGCAGGCGCCAGCCGCGGAGCAGGTCGGTGGCGGACGGGGCCGGGAGGTCTTGGTCCGCCCGGTCGAGGGCGGTGAAGAACGCTTCGCCGGCGGGGGACATCGGCCGCTCGGTGGCGAACGCGGCCATGTCGGCGGGCGACACGCCGAGCCGGAGGCCGGTGCCGGTGACCGATCCGGCGGAGGTGCCGACCACGAGGTCGGCCTCCCTCGGATCCCACTCGACCTCCTGTTGGAGGGCGGCGAGCACGCCGGCGTGGAACGCGTTGCCGACGATGCCGCCGGCGCCCAGGACGAGTCCGATCCTTGCCATGTGGCGCCTTCTTACCGCTTCGCGCCGTCCGGGAGACGCATGGTCACCGGTTCGGCACGGACCGTGGCCACGGTGCGGCGTGCATCACCAGATGCCGAGCTGCTCGTCCCGATCGGCTCGGTCGGCGACGGGCTCCCAGATCAGCCCGCCGCGGGGGCCCTGACCACGGACCTGCAGCCGCTCGACGGAGATCGCGCGCGCCGCACCGCGGTCGTCGCGCACGCCCACCGAGCCGTCGCGCTCGCGGCGCTCGACCACCGCCTCCCGCCAGGCGCCCCCCTCGCTGCGCCGGAACCGCACCCGATCGCCGGGCCGCAGCCCGATCTCGAGGAGCGCGCTCTCGGCCAGGGCCGCGGGCGTGGGCTCGCGGCGGCGCCCCGTCACGAGGGTCCGAGGACGCGCGCCTGGAGCTTCCGCATGCCGGCCAGCCACCGGTCGTAGTCGCCGGCCTTGCGCTGAAAGTAGGTGAGCGCTTCGGGGTGGGGGAGGATCAGGAACTCCTCGCGCCGGAGGCCGTCGACCACCGCCTCCGCGACCTCCTCGGGCTCGATGGAACCCTGGGACAGCACGGCCGCCACCGACGGGTCGTCGCTCGCCGTCATGTTCGTGCGGACGCCTTGCGGGCACAGGCACGACACCTTGATCCCTCGATCGCCGTAGGTGATGGCGAGCCACTCGGCCAAGCCCACGGCCGCGTGCTTGGTGACGCTGTAGGGCGCGTTGGCGATGTTGGTGAGCAGCCCGGCCGCCGACGCGGTGTTGAGGAGATAGCCCTCCCCGCGTGCCAGCATCCCGGGGAGCGCGGCGCGCGCGGCGTACACGTGCGCCATCAGGTTCACGTCCCAGGTGCGCTGCCAGACCTCGTCGGGTGCGTGCACGTCGCCGCCTCCGCCGATGCCGGCGTTCGACACCAGCAGGTCGATGGGGCCGAACCGATCCTCCGTCGCCTGCACCGCCGCGACGACGTCGGGCTCCTGCGCGACATCCGCCTGCACGGCGAGGGCGACGTCGCCGAGCTCGCGGGCGAGGGAGCGAGCGGCGTCGCCGTCCAGGTCCACCACGGCGAGGCCGCGGGGCTCCTCCTGCGCGAACCGGCGGCACAGCGCGCGCCCGATCCCGTTCGCTCCTCCGGTGACCAGCACGACCTTGCCGCGCAGCTCCACGGGCCTACGCCTTGCCCAGCGCAGCGCGGATCGTGAGGTCGGCGGACGCGCGCCGATCCGAGCCCCAGGGAAGGGGCATCAGCACGGGCACGTCGACCCCGGCATCCACGTACGCCTGCATCGTGTCGCGCACCGTGTCGGGGTCGCCCATCACGTCGATCCCGTCGACCATGCGATCGGACACGGCGGCGAGGGCTCCGGCGCGATCGCCGTCGGCGTGACGGGCCCGCACCTCGGCCACCTCGTCGGCGTAGCCGGCTCGCTCGAAGTTGCGGGCGTAGGCGTCGACGACGGCGTACGAGAAGAGGTCGCGCCGGGCGAGCTCGGCCCCCTCCTCCCGCTCGCACACCCCGGCGTGGACGTAGGCGTAGATCTCGGCGTCGCCGCCCTTGCGGACCTGCTCGACCGACCAGGGGACGTGGGAGGCAGGCAGGTAGTTGAGGGCGACGCCATCGGCGACCTCGCCCGCCAGCGCGAGCATCTTCGGGTTGAGCGCGCCGATGACGATCTTCGGGCGACGCTCGCCGAGGCGCACCCCCAGCCGGAAGCCCTTCACCTGGTAGAAGTCGCCCGCGAAGTCCACCTTCTCGCCCGTGAGGCACTCCCGTACGAGCGCCACGTACTCGCGGGTGTGGGCGATGGGGTGCTCGCCGTAGGGCACGCCATGCCACCGCTGGGTCACGACGGGCGACGAGATGCCGATGCCCAGGAGGATGTCGTTGTCGGGGTGCAGCGCCTGCAAGGTGGCGCCCGCCATGGCGACGACCATGGGGGTGCGCAGCTGCAGCGCCAGCACGCCGGTCCCGAGCCCGAGCGACGGCGCGGCCGCGCCGGCGGCGGCGAGGAGCGAGAACGCCTCCGGACCGGTGGTCTCGGCGGTCCAGAAGGACCGGTAGCCGAGGCTCTCGGCGAGCCGCGCCGTGTCCACCGCCGCGGCCGGCCCGAAGCTCATCAAGCTGGCGAAGGTGACCCCGGCGCGCTCCATGCCCATGGCGGCCGACCCTACCTGCGCGTCAGAAGCTGCCCGACCGCTCGAGCCGGTAGGAACCGGCGGTGCGATCGGACCCCAGCGGGGACACCCGGGCGGTGAGCGTCCTCGCGTCGCTGGTGAGGCACTGCTCCTCGCGCAAGCTGACCGTGCCGGTCACGCCCTCGGCGCTCGTGGCCTGCCCGAGGACGTGCTGGTCCACGTCGAGCACCTCGAGCAGGAGGGCCATCCCCGCCGGCGCGGTGAGCCGCACGGTGAAGCGGCCATCGCACAGCAGCTGCGATCCGTCGCCCACCGGCATGGCGAACGTGTCGACGTCGTCCCGCGGCACGATCGTGCCCTCGACCGGCGCCGCACCCTCCGGGAACAGCGCGTCGGCGACCAGGCCGTCGGCGGCCGCCTCGCAGCCGTTGCCCGCATCCCCGTCGTAGTCCTCGAACCCCGCGAGGCAGCGGCGACCGTCCGTGCCGGGGGCGGGTTCGGCACCGCACGGCTGGTACGGCAGGTCGGCGCAGCCGTCGGTGGCCGTCGTCGGCGAGCCCGCCGTCCCGGGCTCCCCGGTCTCGCGGGTTGCCACCGCCACCGCGGCGACGATCGCCGCGGCGGCGACGGCTGCGGTCGCCGCCCACACGGGCCAGCGCCGCCTCCTCCTCCTCCTCCCCACCGCGCGTCGCACCGACGTTCCCTCAGGGCCGCCGACCGTCGCGGCGGCCGACGGCCGCTTCTCCGGCCGGGGGTCGAGCATCGCTTCGATCCGCTCCCGGAGGGGCGACGGGATCGAGCGTGGCACCGGACGCACCTTTCCCTGGGCGGCCCGCACCATCAGCAGCTCGGCGGCGCCCTTGCCGTAGGGCCCGTCGCCGGTCGCGGCGTACAGCAGCGTGGCGCCCAGCGCGAACACGTCGCTGGCCTGCCCGGCCCCCTCGCCCCGCGCCTGCTCCGGCGCCATGAAGCCGGGCGTCCCCACAACCGTCCCGACCACGGTGAGCCCGGCAGTGTCGTCACGGGAGCTGGCCACGCCGAAGTCGGCCAGGTGGGGCACGCCGTGCGCGTCGAACAGCACGTTGCCGGGCTTGATGTCGCGGTGCACCACCCCGGCCCGGTGGGCCTCGGCGAGGGCACGACCGAGGTCGTCGGCGAGGCGCTCCACCTCGGCGGGCGGGACGGGACCCTGCGCGGCCACCCGGTCGGCGAGCGTGCCGCCCGTGAGGTACGCCATCACCAGCGTGAGGTCGTCGCCGTCGTCCAGCACCTCGAGCAGCTCCACGATGTTCGGGTGGTCGAGGCGGGTGAGCACCTCCGCCTCACGCTCGATGCGCTGGCGGGCGCGGGCGATGTCCTCGGTGGATCCGAACAGGGTGAGGCGCTTCAGCGCCACCTCGGTCCCGTCCTCCCGACGGGCGAGATCCACCACCCCCATCCCGCCACGCCCGATGCGGGACACCCGCTCGTAGCGCATGTCACAAGGCTACGGGCAGGTCTGGAGCGTGGATGGCGACTGGACGTCGCAGGCGGCGGGTATCGTGGCCCCGATGACTGAGACCGACGACGTCACCCGCACAGGCGATGCCCGGCACGATGCGGTGATCGACGAGGCGCTCCGCCTCATCGACAGCGGCCTCTCGGAGCTGATGCACCGAGAGCTCGTGTCCACCGACGAGGTGTCAGATCTGCTGCTCGACGTCCGCATGCTCCTCACGGCCGCCGAGATGGCCGAAGGCGCCGGCGTGCCGGTCGAGCCCGTCGGCGCCTGACCCGCTCCGCTCAGCCGGTCGGCTTCGACGACCTCGACGCCGCCTTCTTCTTCGTGGCGCGAGCGCGAGCCGGCTTCGGCGCGCCAGCGACGAGCAGCGCCTCGTACTCCTGAGCGATCAGGTCACGCAGCAGCTCCGGATCCTCCACCGCGCCAGCATCGCAGTTCAGGCCCATGTCGAGGTGGCCGTCGTAGGACATGAGGGTGAGGTTCCACGCCGTGCCCGCGCACGGGCCGACCGGGTAGTTGGCGAGGATCCGCGCACCGGCGATGTACAGCGGGAACGGCGCGCCGCGGACGTTCGACGTGGTGAAGTCGACCGTCTCGACCTGCTGCCGCGCGAACCGCACCGACACGGACGTCGGGAGGAGGTTGGCGAACCCGGCCACGCCTGACACCAGCCCCATCGCCTTCTCGCGCTTGGTCGAGTCGAGCCGCTCCTGGATCGCCGTGAAGCGCTCGGCGGGATCCTCGATGCCCGCGGGCACCAGCACCCGCGTGGGCGTGAACGAGTTGCCGCCCGCCGACCCGTCCGTGCGGGTGCTGACCGGCATGGAGATGCGGAGCTCCGCCACTGGCTCGCCGACCTTGCGGTGGTACGCGCCGGCGCCGCCCGCGGCACCGGTGACGAAGAAGTCGTTGAGGCTGCCGCCCAGGGCCTTGGCCGCGGCCTTCGCCTCGTCCATCGGGACCTGGAGCACCTCGATCCGTCGCCGCAGCGAGCGCTGCTGCCACACCGGTGAACGAGCAGGGTCGGACACGACGACCTGGCGCATCGCCGACTGCCCGAGCTCGGCCAGCTCGCCGGCGAGCCCGAGGGCGCGTGCCGGCTCGCGCAGCAGGCCGAGGCCGCCCTCGACGGTGCGGCGGGCGACGCCGAGGCCGCGGCGCAGCTGGTGCGTGAGCGTGTCGACCGTGGTCTCCACGAGGTTCGTCTCGATGGGCGCGGGCACCGCCCGCTCGGGGGCGATGGGCTCGGTGGCGTCGCGCTCGATGTCGATGAACTGCTCGGACATCCGGATGCTGCCCTCGCCGTCGGCGATGGCGTGGTGGAGCTTCTGCACCATGGCCGCCCGACCATCCTCGAGGCCCTCGATGACGAGGAACTCCCACAGGGGACGGGTGCGATCGAAGGGCGTGCCCACGAACGTGGCGGTGAGGTCGAGGAGCTGCCGCATCGTGCCCGGCTTCGGCAGGGCGGCCGTGCGGATGTGGTAGTCGAGGTCGAAGTCGGGCTCGTCGCGCCACTCCGGCGGGGCCAGCCGCCCCAGGGCGGGGACGACACGCTGCCGGAGGCGAGGGACCTGCACCGACGCTCGTTCCAAGCGGCTCCGGAGGCGCTCGAGGTCGGGCGGCTGGTCGAGGAGGGTGACGTTGGCGATCGATGAGCTGAGGTGCGGATCCTTCTCGAGGTTCCACATCAGCGCCTCGACGTCGGTCATCCGACGTTCGTTGCGCATCTCACGTGACCGTGCCGAGCTCTCTGCCATGGGGACCACGGTAGTGGGCCCTCCCGAGCGCACCGCCGGGGATCAGCGAGGGATGGAGGTGTGCTTGAACTCGTTGAGCTCGGGCCAGCCCTCCAGCAGGTCGAGGGTGCGCTCGATCGATCGGATCGCACGGTCGCCGTCGCCGCCGGGCCGGTCCATGTAGCGCACGAACACGGCTCGGTCGCCCTGGATGAAGGTGGGCACGCCCCACACGGCGTGCTCCTTGGCGGCCGCCTGGTGAGCGGCCGCCACGACTGCGATCGGTCCGCCCCCCTCGATCTCCGAGAGCACGGCGTCGGCGTCCACCGACTGCTCCTCGAGGACCCGGCGCACCTCCTGCTCGTCGCGGAGGTGGCCCCCGTGGTCGTGCCGCAGGGCGAACAGCGCCTCGTGGGTGTCGAGGAAGCGGTCGGGGAACTTGTCGCGCACCACCACGCCCGCTTGGAGGGCGAGGAGCCCGGAGTCCTCCTGCCAGCGGCCCCAGATGTCGGGCTCGCCCTCGGCCACGTGGACCTGGCCCAGCGAGAAGGGCACGAAGGTCACGTCCCAGGGCGCTCCCGCCCGGAGCCCGGCCAGCACGTGCTCGTGGGCGTTGCGGGCGAAGGGACACCGGTAGTCCCAGGTCACGGCGAAGGTTCGACGGGTGGTCACGTTCCCCTCAACGGCCTGCAGCGCCGGGGCATTCCGGGCCCCTCAGGGCTTGGGCCACAGTCGACGAGCGATCGCGGCCACGCCGGCACCGATGGCCGCGCCGGCGACCACGTCGGACGCGTGGTGCATCTTCGTGTACACCCGGCTCGAGGCAACCACCACCGCCAGCCCGTAGTAGATCGGCCAGAGCGGGTCGCCTTGGCTCAGCACCCCGGCGGCGGCGAAGCCGGCGCTGGCGTGGCCCGACGGGAAGCTGCTGGTGGCGGGCTGGCGGATCCGGTGGGGACGGGGGCGATCCTCCTCCCACACGGGTCGGTGGCGCCGGAACAGGCTCTTCACGGCGCCGTTCACCAGGAGCGACTCCGCGCCGAGGACCATCGACACGCGCACCGAGCTCATCGGGTCGCGACCGGGCAGCAGTGCCTGGCCGGCGCCGACCAGGTGCCAGAGCAGCGACCAGTCGCCCAGCTCGGTGGCGGCGTACATCACGCGGTCGAGCGCCGGCTGCCCTCGCACGCGGTCGACGCGTCGATCGATCGCCTCGTCGAAGTCGACGATCAGCCGCTGGGCGCGGGTGAGCGCATCGTCTGGCATCGGCGGGCACCGTACCCGGGAGCGTGCGCTACGAAGCCACGGCGACGTCGATCTCCACGACGTCGACCACGGAGGCGGCGGCCACGGCCGCCTCGCGGGCGCGCTCCCACTCCGTCCGGTAGGCGTCGGCGAGCGAGACCTCGCCACCGAAGGACGGGCAGTAGGCCTTGAACCCGCACCAGTCGCAGAGCCGCCCGGGGTTCGGGCGGAAGTCTTCGCGCTCGCAGGCGCGCTCGATCGCCATCCAGATGGCGGCGAGCTTCCGCTCCACCCCGCGGGTGGACCGGTCGGTGGGCACCGAGATGATCGCGACCGGGTCCGCCAGGTAGAGCAGCTGGACGCGAGCCGGGCGCTTCCCGAAGAGCCGTTCGCACAGCAGCGAGTAGAAGGCGACGCCGGCCAGCCGCTGCTGCTCCTGCCGCTCGCCGGGCGCCTTCCCCGTCTTGTAGTCGGTGACCACCAGCTCGCCGTCGGCGTCGAGCTCGAGGCGGTCGATGATCCCGCGGAGGTGCACGCCGCCGACCTCCACCTCGAGCCGCAGCTCGACCCCGATCGGCGTGATCGAGGTGGGGTCTTCGAGCCGGAAGTAGCGCGCGAGGAGCTCCCTCGCCTCGTCGTGGAACACCCGCTCGGCGGCGTCGTCGAGCTCGAGCCCCGCGTACTCGGGGTGCTCCCGGAGGTCGGTGATGGCCTCCTCCAGGCACCGCAGGGACTGCTCGTGGGTGCGCGCCGCCGGCTCGAGGAGGAACAGGCGCTCGAGGGCGGCGTGGACGAGCGTGCCGCGCGTGGCCGCGACCGACGGGGGCTCGGGGAGGTGGTCGATGGCGGAGAACCGGAACGCGAGCCCACAGTCGGTGAAGGAGGAGACCTTCGAGGGCGAGAGCCCTGTGGGCAGCGGCAACGGCATGGTCCCAGGGTAGGCCCGGGGTGTGACACCTCCGGGGGACCGCTCCTCAGAGCGAGGACGCGAAGGCCCGAGCCGACGCGGCGAGCTCGGCCGGGGACTCCAGGGGCCCGAAGTGGGTGAGGTGCTCGTGCACCTCGAGCCGGCCGCGGGGGAGGCGCTCGGCGATGAGGGCGGCGAAGGCCGCCGGTCCGGCCGGCTCGCCGCTCGCCACGACCACCACCGGGCAGCGCACCTCGTCCAGGTGGTCGAAGGCACCGTGCGCGCCGCCGCCCTCGTAGAAGCGCGCCTCGTCCTCGGGCCGGCAGGCGAGGTGCACCGCCCCGTCCTCGCCGGCCACGAGGCCGTGCCGCACGTAGGCGTGGAGGGCGTCCGCGCGCGCCACGCCCAGCGGCGGCTTGGACGCGAAGTTGGCGAGCGCCTCCGCGTGCGTGGCGAACGAGGGACGCCGCCGCCGCGCCCCCTCGGCAAGCCGGTTGCCGCCCTCCAGCGCAGGCAGGGCCTGGCGGGGCGGGGCGATCGGCTCGTAGAGCCAGAGGCCGGCGAACAGGCCGGGGCGCGCCTGCTCGGCCAAGAGGAGCGCGGCCCCGCCCATCGAGTGCCCGAGCCCCAGCACCTCGCCGGCCGGCAGCCCGAGCTCGTCCACCACGGCGAGCACGTCGCCGGCGACGTCGTCCCATGGCACCGGGTGCCCGGGCGGGAGGGGAGATGCGCCGTGACCACGGAAGTCGACCGCCCACCGCTCGAACCTGGGTCCGAGGGCCGCCGACAGGGGTTCCCACACCGCGCCGT